>BNUW01000103.1 GCA_025997655.1 Spirochaetia bacterium | reverse complement strand
AAATGGTGAAAATATGAATCTTTATGAGGTTCACTTTTCAACGGCTTTGGTACTTGCGGGGCCGGGTCAAGCGGCAGAAATAGAATTATAAAAATAATGGAGTACGGGCAAACGGCATATAACATACGCTATACGCTGCGCCGCAGTAGCGGCTTGGCCGTATAGCTTTCACGTTAAACGAAATACACTTGGAACCATTGACAATATTTAATATAACCGTTAATATTATAAAGAATTAATGGAGGAAATCTATGAGAATCATAACATGGAATTGTAATACGGCTAGAAATAATCTAACTGATAAAGTTGTTGACTATGTGGATAGTCTTAATGGAAATATTACTGCATTGCAAGAAACAAAAAATGAAACAACCATAAAAGGTTCTTCATTGTGGAATGATAAAACTTCGTTGGGAGATATTTGGACAGAAAGCGGAGAAAAACGAAGTGATAATTATTTATGTGGCGTTAGTTTATTTGCAAAAGACGCAACGATCGAATGTCTGACGAATAATGTTGAAATCGAAAAATTCCCTTTTATTGTTCTTTATAAAGTCTCTTTATACGATGGGAAAATATTATATGTGTTTAATGTTTGGTTAAAAACATTTAATGGCAAAACGAAAATATCATATATGGAACGATTAAAAAATGGCCTTAAATGTGAAAAGTACAAAAATATATTAGAAAAATATCCATCAATTATACTTGGAGATTTTAATATTTATGATTCTCCATCGGAAACAGCTCATAATGAGTGGTTGAAATGGATTGGAATATCAAAAGATTTGTCTGAAAAATATGGAATTGAAAGCGCATGGCATGCATATAATAAAGCCGAATTTGGAAAAGAAGGCGAAGAATTTACATTGTTTCACCAAGGAAAATATCATTGTGATTTATGTCTTTTCTCAAAAAAATATTTTAAACCATTAAATTCAATTATTGATAAAAGTGTAGTTGAAAGAAAATTAAGTGATCACAATTCACTAATTACAGAATTGGAATGGAAATAATAATTCAACATAATTGTAGCAGATTTCCGCATCGCATAACATACGCTATACGCTGCGCCGTAGTAGCGGCTTGGCCTATAGCTTTCACGGTAGGTCTTGCATTTTGGAACTGGCTCCCATAATTATTGTATTGGAGGTTTATCAATTGTCGCGAAGTGTGTGTACCCCAGACAGAACAGTATAGGCGACAATATTTTTACACATGACCTGTTATAACCTGCCCACCCCCATATCTGCCCTCCTCTTTGACATGGACGGAACCCTCTACACCCATGATGAATATCTCAAAAGCCATATTGATGGAATGATACGGCGGCTGGGCCAGGTCCGGGGCAAAAGCTTTGAAACAATGCGGGACGCCGTTGAAGCCTACCAGGATACTTGGGCCCGGGAGCACGGCGGCAGGAAGTGCAGCCTGGGGAATTCCCTTGAGGCCTTTGGGATTTCGGTTGAAGAGAGTGTGCGATGGCGGGAAGAACTGATCGATCCCGGCGCGTATATCCGGGAGGATAGGGAACTGCAAAAAACCCTCGGCATCCTGGCGGATACCTGCGCCCTGGCGGTGATCACCAATAACCCCGTGCTGGTAGCCAAAAAGACCCTTGCCTGTCTGGGGGTGGCGGACTACTTTCCCGTTATTATCGGCCTGGATACGTGTTGGGTGTCCAAACCCCACACGGCGCCCTTCATCAAGGCGGCGGAGATGCTTAGCGTACCGCCTGCCGCCTGTGTTTCCATCGGTGACCGCTACGATATCGACCTGCTTCTGCCCCTGGAACTCGGCATGGGGGGCATCCTGGTGAGTGGGGTGGAGGATGTGTATGAGCTGCCCCGGTTGATACATGGTGATTTTTCATGCAACCCTTGATCAAGGAATTAGCGATGAAACCGATATGCCTGTATAACGGAACGGTGATGACCGGTTTTGCCGTGATGGAACATTGCGCGGTGTTGATGGAAGACGGCATGGTGGCGGATGTTTTTTCCGGGAAACGGTTTGAAAAAAAGCAATTCGCCCCGAACACGGAACTAATCGACGTACATGAAGCCTATATCGCCCCCGGATTTATCGATACCCACATCCACGGCTTCGGCGGCTACGGAACCGATGACGCATCCACAGAATCGGTGCTGGAGATGTCCCGGCGGCTGACCCAATGTGGGGTTACCGCCTTTAACCCGACCCTCTACCCCTCGGAGTCCGGCGAGATGCTCAGGGCCGTAAAAAACGTGGCCGCCGCCATCGGCAGGGAGAGCGGGGCACGGATCATGGGGCTGCACCTGGAGGGGCCATTTCTGTCCCCGGAACGCCTGGGGGTGCAAAGGCCGGAGACCGTCAAGCCCGTGGATATTCCCTACATGGAGCAGCTTTGGGAAGCCGCCGGGGGGCATATCGTCAACATGACCGTTGCGCCGGAGATTAAGGGGATGCGGGAATTGGCCCTGTTCTGCATCAAGAAGGGAATAGTCCTCCAGGCGGGGCATACGGACGCCAAGTACGAAAATATGGTGGAGGGAATGCAGGTGGGGATACTCCATTCAACCCACCTTTTCAACGCCATGAGCAAGCTGGATCACCGGAACCCCAACGCCGTGGGCGCCATCCTGATTCACCCCGAAATGTCCTGCGAGATTATCGCCGATGGCTGCCATGTGCATCCCGACCTTTTCAAGCTCCTCCGGCGGGATAAGTCCTGCGACAAGATCCTCCTGGTTACCGACGGCCTCAAACCCACCGGGCAGGCGGAGGGGCCCTTCTTTGCGAACGGGGAAGAGGTGGTTTTTCATGACGGGGTATTCCACCGGAAAGCCGATGAGGTGATCGCCGGGTCGGGGCTTACCATGATCCGGGGGGTGCGGAACCTGGTGGATTTCGGTTTTAGTTTGGAAGACGCCGTCAGGGCCGCCAGTTCCAATCCGGCGCAGATAATGCGGTATCAGCGGAAGGGGACCCTTATCCCCGGAGCCGATGCGGATATCGTGGTCTTTAACAAGGATTTTACCATTATGGCTGTCACCGTTGGGGGAGAGCTTAAATACACCGCGTTATAAAGGAAAGAATATGCGCCTTTTGATACACCGTGATTACACTGCCGCAAGCCGCTGGGCTGCGGAGTATATTGCCGGCCAGATACAGGCTCAGGGAGACCGGCCGTTTGTCCTGGGGCTTCCCACCGGGTCCAGCCCCCTGGGGATTTACCGGGAGCTTATCGGCCTGCACAAAGCCGGGAAGGTTTCTTTTGCCGGGGTGGTCACCTTCAATATGGATGAATATGTGGGGCTGGATGAAAATCATCCCCAGAGCTATCACCGGTTTATGTGGGATAACTTTTTTTCGGCGGTGGACATCGACCGGAAAAATGTACATATCCTCAACGGCATGGCCAAGGACCTTACGGGGGAATGTAATGCCTACGAGGAAAGCATCAAGGCATGCGGCGGTATCGACCTTTTCCTGGGAGGCATGGGCGCCGACGGACACCTCGCCTTTAACGAGCCCGGCTCCTCCCTTCATTCCCGGACCAGGATAAAGACCCTGACCATGGACACGAAGATCGCCAACGCCCGGTTTTTTGGGGGTGATGTCAATAAGGTGCCAGGCACCGCTTTAACCGTGGGGGTAGGGACGGTGATGGATTCCCGGGAGGTGCTGATCATCGTGAGCGGCCACAACAAGGCCCGGGCGCTCCAGGCGGCGGTGGAGGGGGGGATCAACCACATGTGGACCCTTTCCTGTCTGCAAATGCACCCCAAGGCGGCCATCGTCTGCGATGATGCGGCCACGGATGAACTCAAGGTGGGAACCGTGCGCTACTTTAAGGATATCGAGGGGCTGTAAATAATCTTGACCGCCGTGGTTTTTCATGCCACCCTTGATCTATGAACCGGTCGAAAAACCTTGACGATTTCGCGGCGGCTATGGCGAATATCTGTTCCCATAGCCTTGTTGCCCCTGGGCGGCCCCTGTACTGGACCATCATTGCCAATCCTACGGCGGGGGGTTTTACCATCGGCTCCCGGTGGAAGCGGCATTACGCGGCCCTGAAAGCATACACGGAAAAAGCTGCCGCCAATCCCCTGCGGGAAGATGCAAAACCCTCCCGTACCGCCCAAAACGTCGGCCCGGATAAAAACAGCACGGGCAATCTTGGCAGGCTGGGGATGACCCTTACCCTGGGACCGGGAACCGCGGGTAAAATCGTCAAAGCCCTGCTGGACGAGGCGGCAGAGATCCATGCCGGCACGGCAAGGCCGCAGCCCCCTATCTACCTGCTCATCACCGCCGGGGGGGACGGTACCAGTCTGGAAGCCCAGACGGCGCTCTACTCGGCGCCTGCGGCAATCCGCTCAAACTTCGTCGTCCTCCGGCTGCCCATGGGGACCGGCAACGATGGGGCCGATGGCTGGGAACTGGAAAGTGTCCTGGACCGCCTCATTGCTCCTTCGGTGATTGAATACGCCCGTGCGTTACGGCTTACTACGGCGACGCCCCGGAAGGGGCCTTTTATGGCCTTCAATATTCTCTCCGTGGGCCTTGACGCCTTTGTTACCCACATGACCAATAAGATGAAGGGCAAGTTTCCCGGTGATTCCTACAAGCTCTGGGTGGATATCGCCTCCCTCCTCTACGACCAAATCTACAAAGTGGGACCCATGGAGGTGTCGGCCTACGACGATGCGGGCCGCCAGGTGGAAAACTTTAACGAAACGGTTCTGCTCTTAGCGGTAGGCGCCGGGGGTCATCGTACCTATGGTTCCCACAAACGGATACTCCCGGATGATCGCAATGTTTGTGTGGTGGAGCAGATGTCCCTGCTCCGGAAGGTGGCCCTAAAGGGGCTCTTTACCACCGGGGAGCATATCCACAAACCGGAATCGAAACTGTTTAACGCCCACCGGGTGGAGTTCCGGGGCGAGAACCCTATCCTGGCACAGATGGACGGAGAAACGGTACTTCTTAAACCGGAGGATTTCCCAGCGGCGATTGAGCTGACCGAACTGGCGATACCGGTGTTAAAGAGAAAAGAGAATACTTAATTTTCCAGTATGGTAATTTCCACCCGCCGGTTCCGCCGCCGCCCTTCTTCGGTACGGTTATTCCCCAGGGGTTTTTCCGCGCCGTAGCCCCGGACCACCATCCGCTCCGGCCCCCGGACCTTCTCCCCAATAAGGTAGTCCGCCACCGCCGCCGCCCGTTCCCGGGAAAGCTGCATCCGCCCCTTTTCGGTTCCCGCCAGCGCCGTATGCCCCCCCACCAGGATATCCCGGTCTGGAAACCGCCTGAGTATCCCGGCGATTTTAGCGAGCTTGGCCTGTTCCCCCGGCAGCAGTTCCGCCGAGTTTGACTGAAACTGCACATCTTCCAGACTAATGGTTATCCCTTCGTCCACAATCCGTACCGATACATCCGGTATCCCCAGTTCCGCAATCTCCCGGTTAATGTCCTGCGCCGTCCGCTCCTTGTCCATCCGGGGCGATTCGACGATCGCCGCCTCCGCAGTCCCCCGGTACTCCACGGTTCTCCCATCGGAAAGTTCAAAAACCATGCGGAAATCCTCGGTATAGGCCACTTCCTGACCCAGTTCAAGGTCCCAGAACACCACTTGGTCGGAGGCGCCCATGATCCGCCGGGGCCAGATCGTACCGGCCACGGGATCGGGCTCTCGAAATATACGGTAGGACACGGAAAAGGCCGGATACATCTTTCCCTGCCACTCCCTATCCCCCAAAAAGGTGTAATTTGCCGTAAAGGGAATCCGATAGGGGTCGGGAATGCCGAAACTATCCCGGAAATCGTGCATCTCGTGGCCCTCGGCGCTCCAGGAATCCCCAATGTGCAGATTCCGGTCAGGGAAAACCGGCACATTCCGCACCACCGGCATATAGAACCGTTTGTCTATGGTGAGACGCCCCCGTGCATCCCGCTCAAATTCCGACTCATACTCCCGGGCCCACAGGAAGCTCTGTCCGGGGACCACCTGTCCCGCCCGCATGGTATCTTCGGACTGCCCGGATTGCGCCCGTTCTGCGGTCTGAAAAATCGCCCGGTGCCGTGCTGTCCCGCCGCGGGCATCCAGGACTTCCACGGCAATCCGGTTCAGAATCTCCGACCGGAGGCTCAGTCTTCTGTTTATATACACATCCTCATGCACCGTTGAGAGAATCCGGTACCGGTCCCCCGCCGCGTGTTTGTAGGCGAACTCCTCCCCCGAAAGGCCGGGGACGGCAATCACCAGGGCTGCAACGAACAGAACAGGGAAAAACGCAATAGCAGGGGATTTGTACATATATAGTAGGTATCGGCAGAAGAGGCGGCTCAATGAATTGACTTTTTTGACTAAGCAGGGTATAAGGGTATGTCATGTAAAAAGGGCCTTTAGCTCAGTTGGTTAGAGCTGCGGACTCATAATCCGTAGGTCCGGGGTTCAAGTCCCTGAAGGCCCAACCTTAATTCACCTGTTCGTACTCCGCCTCATACCGTTTCAGTTGAACATTATCCGGGGCCAGCGCCAAGGCTTGTTTTAGGTAGTAGACTGCCCGGCGTTCATCCTTGCGGCGGTGGTAGATTTCAAACAGGGCGATAAGGGCGTCAAGGTTCCGGGGATCCTCAAAAAGGCTGGAACGGAGGTCGGTCATCACCGCTTCTTCCCCCTGGCGCAGACGGCTGCGGAGATAGTAGTAGCGGCTTTTCATTATGCCCCCCTGGGGGCCCCGTTCGCTCAGGGTGGTCAGTCGGGTTTCCAGCAGGGCTGCGGCCTCTCCCCGGCGGCCGGTGTCGATAAGGGCGGAAATGTAGGCGGCAAGCCCCTCCTCGTTAGATGGGTCCGTTTCGTAGAGTTCCTGGGCATAGGCGAGGGCGGCGTCCCGGCGCCCCAGTCCCTGTTCCACCGTATAGGCAAAGAGGAGGTCCCCGGGGGAGCGGCGCCGGGCTAAAAGCTGATCCAAATAGGGTTGGGCTTCTCCCCAGGCTTGCCGGTATACCGCGTCCTCCACCGCCAGGGTAATCACCGGCAGGGAAGATTCCCCGGTTGCAAGAAGGCGCTGCAGGATTTCCCGGCACTCAGCGATATCCTCGGAACGGGTCGATTCCATGAGGAGTTGGGCGGTGTATACCAATGCTTCCTCGTCGTCAGGAGACGCCTGGAGTATGGAGTGCAGATAGTTCAGCGCCCCATCCCGGTTCCGGTAGCCTTCGGCCTGGACCCGGGCGCGGAGAAAGAGATAAAGCCGGTTATTAGGATTGATAAACGAATAAGTATCCAGAGGCGAAAGGGCCTGGGTGAACCGGCCCTGCTCCACCAGCAGATGGGCCTGCATCAGAATAAAGGGTCCGTCCCGGCGGACCTCTGGTCCGATGTCGCCCCGGAGCACCTCCGCTATGGCCGGTTCCGCCCGGGCCCAATCCCGTTTGTTGTAGTAGGCCAGGGCAAGCTGCCGTTTGATGGCCATGATGTCGGGATACTGAACGACCAGGGTGGAAAGCAGATCAATCTCCTCCTGGATTTCTCCCGTGAAATTCAAATACCGGGCCAATCCCAGGGCCGCGGGGTAGAATTCCGGGGATATGCTGAAAGCCAGTCCAAAGGACTCCGCCGCCGCACCGCCCTGCCGCAGCCGCTCATAGATGAGACCGGTGAAATAGGGGGCCAGCACACCCTGGGGATTGAGTTTTGCGGCCCGTTTCAGGTCCGGCAGGGCGCTTTCTTGCGGATCATCCAGGTACGCCAGAAAGGGGAGGACCAATTCCAGGTAATCCTGGGAGTTTTTTGGCGGGGTAGTGTAGATTCCCGCCGCCGCTTCCCGCAGAATCCGGGTATAGGGGTGGGTACGGGGAGGATCAGGGGGTCCGATGGTCCCCGGGGGAAGCCTGGCCTGCACATCCGGGTACAGTTTACCCATCAGGGTTACGGCTACGGCGTTCATTATCCTGCCGAAATCACCTCTGCCCAAGTCAAGGCTTTTGATACGTTCCAGGGCGCGCATCAGGGAAGCAGGGTCGCCGCGTTCCACCAGGGAACGAATCTCATTCGCCACCCCTCCTCCGCCGGATGGCCGGGGTATCGCCGTGGAGGACTCAGGGCGCGCATCAGGGACGGACAGGGGCATTTCGCGAACCGGCGGGCTTCCACAGGAAAATAGCGCCAGGGAAAGAAGCGCCCCCATGAGCCGCCGGTAAAACATTAGGGCTTTTTTGTGCCCAGGGACAGGAGTACCAGGATAAGGCCTATCAGGACTACCAGGAGGGGCCACCAGGTGACTACAAAGTGTTTAAAGGAAAAGGGGGCCAGGCGGAATGAAAAAATCAACAGGGTACAGCCCAGAAGGACAAATACCACGGCGGGAACCACATAGCGGCTGCGGAGGGAGCCGAAATAACGCCAGCCTGCGGGTAAAAGGGCAAGCCCGGCGAAGACGGACAAGAGCGGCCAGAGTTGGGAAAAGGAAAACGGGATAATGTGCAGGGCGAAAAGGAAGAGAAAGAAACCCACCAGGAGAAAAAAAGCGGCAAAGAACAAATAAACCGATCGTTTATTCAATTTTATGGAAAAGAAAGCACAGAGGACGCCGATAATAACGAAGAAGAAGGCCCTCAGAATAGAAAACCCGGTGGTACCCTCCAGGGTCCCCAATAAAAAGGCGCTCCCGAAGAATATCAGGAGGAGCCCGATGATAAAAGCGATGGGTGTAGTGATTTTGCGGGGGGTGATTTGATCCATAGTATGCAGTATAGCATTATTGGCCGTGCTTGCCAATGGAAAAAACCGATGTTAGGATGGTAACGTGAAAGTTAAGCTTACTCCCTGGTTTTGCTTACGACGGTTTCGTTTATGGCGGCTTTCAATTTCGATTTTTGTACTCGGCGCCCTTTCGGTATGCGCCACCGGGGATTCCCCTACTGCCCAGGATAGGCTTGATCCCTACTATATTATCGGGACAAAGGATCAGCAGGAGGTACTCCGGGACCTCTTCGGTCTTCTGGCCCAGGAATCCCAAAGCGGGGAGGAA
>BNUW01000102.1 GCA_025997655.1 Spirochaetia bacterium | reverse complement strand
GGTTTTATTAAAATAGGTATAACTCTTGATGGTCTGAGGGCTGTATTTTCTTGCCTGGAGTTCCGTTTCAAGCTTGGTCTGCCATGATTGGGAAAACATATCCGCCGGAAACGCCGGGGGTACTACCGGAAGGGGGAGTTCCACCGGTCTTTCGGGCTCGGGGGATTGGCCTTGCGCGAAAAAACCACCGATTATGATGGGGGTTTGGGGGTCCTTCTCAACTTCCACATAGGGCCTGTCGGTAAGAACCTGGTTTATCAGCGTATCCCCATGTTCTGATTTTACCATATATTGATGTTGTGAAGAATCCCATGATCCGATTCGGGTTTTAATGAACTTTGAAAAAAGTTCCTTATCATAGGTATAAAAGGGAATTCGAATATTCCCATTTTCGTAAAAAAGATATACCACGTCCATTGTATGCCCCTCGTTCCATACTACACCATCTACGTGTACCGCGCTACCGGTCCCTACTCCCCTCCTCACCCCACTCAATTTAGGGGTATTGGGGGTGCCTGTCAGTCCCGGTCGCCAAACAAATCCAACTGTATTGCCGCGTGTTTATCTTCATAGGTACGCATGTAGGTGAATAGTTTTTCCGGGCCGTAAACTATATTATGCTGTTGGCAGACCGTATAAAACTCCTGCATCAGCGCATTGTTGTTATCGCTCATAACCTGATAGCTATTGCCATATTTCCGCTGGTATTTTTGTTTCATGCCGGGGAAGTGTTCATCAAGTTTTTGGTAGAAGTACTCCCGGTCCCCTTCCCGCAGGGTTACGCCTATACCGAAATTGATGATGCCGTACACCTCTGCTTCAATACAGTACTGCAAAAGGCCGCGCAGATTTTCTGCGGTATCGTTGATAAAGGGGAGTAGGGGACTCATCCACACGATGGTTTTAATGCCGTTGTCCCGCATGGTCTTTAACATTCCAAAACGCGCCTTAGTGGTACACACATTAGGTTCGAGGATTTTACACAAAGCTTCATCGTAGGTGGTTAGGGTTGTTTCAACAACGCACTTGGATTTTTCGTTTATCTTCTTCAAGAGATCCAGATCGCGGAGTATCAGATTGGACTTGGTCTGGATCGCTAAACCGCAGCCATGCCGTTCAATAATCTCCAGGCAGGAACGGATGTTGGCAAGGTTTTCCGGTATGGGGATATAGGGGTCGCTCATGGCGCCGGTTCCGACCATGCACTTCTTTCGCTTTCGTTTTAAGGCGTCTTCCAATAAGAACGGGGCGTTTATCTTTATTTCCACGTCCTCAAAATCATGCCGCATATCGTAGCAGGTACTTCGGGCGTCGCAATAAATACATCCGTGAACGCAGCCCCGGCTGATGTTCATGCCGTTGGTTGCGGATAGGATGCCTTTGACTTCTTTGAAGTGCATGAGCAATGATAGCACTATTTTGGAAAACTGTCAGGATAAAAAAAACGCTGTCCCAGCCTAAGCCGGAACAGCGCCTTTCTGATATGTTTTCTGTGCTGCTATTGCAGAAGCTGGAGGACAGTTTGGCTTTTCTGATTGGCCTGGGCGAGCATTGCGGTTCCGGCTTGGTTGAGGATCTGGTTCTTCGTAAAGTTGACCATCTCATCCGCCATGTTGGTGTCCCGGATGCGGGATTCAGCAGCCTGCAGGTTTTCAGCTCCGATATCAATGCCGCGGATCGCGTGTTCCAGACGGTTCTGGTAGGCGCCAAGATCCGAACGCTGCTTGCTGATACGCTTGAGGGCTTCATCAAAGGTTCCAATGGCACGGTTGGCGCTGTCCGGGTCGGTAAGTGAAAGAATCGTATCATCACCAATGTTCCGCATCCCAAGGCTCTTCGTGGTCATGGTGCCGATAAACACCTGCTCCCGCTGATCCATGTTGGCGCCGATATGGAGCCACATAGAGGCGGTGGGCACGTTCTCCCCGACTTCCCGGGCAAAGCGGCCGGTCAGCATATTCATCCCGTTGAACTGGGCATGGGACGCAACCCGGTCTACTTCGTCAATCAACGCCGACACTTCAATCTGCATGTACATCCGGTCTTCATCGGTATAAATACCGTTTGCAGCCTGGACCGCCAGTTCGCGGAGGCGCTGAATAATATCCTGGGATTCCTGTAAATAACCCTCTGTTGTTTGAATAAATGAAATGCCGTTCTGGGCGTTGGTAGACGCCTGGTTCAAACCCCGAATTTGGCTGCGCATCTTTTCAGATACGGCGAGCCCCGAAGCATCATCGCCGGCGCGGTTGATGCGTAATCCGCTCGACAGTTTCTCCATGTTTTTGTCCAGACTGCCCTGGGTAACCTTGAGAGACCTGTCGGCAAACATCGCGCTTAAGTTATGATTGATAATCATCATTCCTCCCTATCACCAATGACGATGATCGTCATGGCTCTATTAATAACTTATGTGCCATAAGGTTTCCCATCCGGTCACAATATAAATATCGGAGTTTGCTTTTGGACCTTTAGGAAATTCGTAAGGGTGCAGGAATGAGCAGGAAGTGAGCAGGAAAAAAAGAGCCGTCCCAACCTGAGCCGAATCGGCTTAGGCCGAAACGGCTTGGGTTGGAACGACGCCTTCCCGGTACGTCTTCTGTATTGCAATTTTTCCCCGTGCCTGCCGCCGGGCTGCCATCGGACATAGGTCCGCAAGCAGCTTATGCAGCGGTAGGTCCTGGGTTAAAGCTATTGCAGAAGCTGGAGGACAGTCTGACCTCTCTGATTGGCCTGAGCCAACATTGCGGTTCCAGCCTGGTTGAGGATCTGGTTCTTCGTAAAGCCAACCATCTCGTTTGCCATGTTGGTATCGCGGACACGGGATTCCGAAGCTTGCAAGTTTTCGGCTCCGACATCAATGCCGCGGACTGCGTGTTCCAGGCGGTTCTGGTAGGCGCCGAGATCAGCCCTTTGTTTGCTAATCCGTTTCAGCGCATCATCGAGGGTTCCAATGGCACGGTTGGAGCTGTCCGAATCGGACAGCGAAAGAATAGAATCGTCACCGACATTGCGGACCCCAAGGCCCTTCGCCGTCATGGTGCCGATAAACACCTGTTCCCGATGATCCATGTTGGCGCCGATATGGAACCACATAGAAGCGGTAACAACATTTTCACCAATCTGTCTTCCAAACCTGCCCGTAAGCAGGTTCATCCCGTTGAACTGTGCGTGGGACGCAATCCGGTCGACTTCATCAATAAGCTGAGAGACTTCGACCTGAATGTACATCCGGTCTTCGTCGGTATAAATACCGTTTGAAGACTGCACCGCCAATTCGCGGATACGCTGTACGATGTCCTGGGTTTCCTGGAGGTACCCTTCCGTTGTCTGAATGAATGAAATACCATTCGAGGCGTTGGTAGACGCCTGATTCAAACCACGGATCTGGGCGCGCATCTTTTCGGAAACAGCGAGTCCGGAAGCATCATCACCGGCGCGGTTGATGCGCAAGCCGCTTGATAGTTTCTCCATGTTCTTGTCCAGGGAACCCTGGGTGACCTTGAGGGACCTATCAGCAAACATCGCGCTTAAGTTGTGATTAATAACCATAAATTCACTCCCTTGGCATTTTCGACGCACCATCGTCCCTTGACGATGATCAACGCCGCGGCATCCTTGCCGTTGCTAAAATAAAACGTGCCTGAACCCTCGACCCACCCGTTCCCGGAAGGGTGAGGATTGGACTAGTCCATGGAGGCCCAACGGGCACATGAGTCAGTCCATCGGACCAAAGGTCCGCTTCATTATTAGTATCGACAGTACAAAAATTGTCTTTAGGGGAATTTTGAGGTATATTAATGCCATGCAAAAGACCAATGCCATCCGTCTTTTAGACGCCGCAGGAATTCCCTATACCACGGCGGAATATGAGGTTGATGAAAACGACCTGTCCGGCACCCATGCGGCGGCACTGTTAGGGATTCCGCCGGAACAGGTATTTAAAACCCTGGTATTGCAGGGCAGTTCCGGCGCGTACATCGTTTGCTGTATTCCCGTGGCGGAAGCGCTGGATTTAAAGAAAGCCGCCCGGATTTGCGGGGAAAAGAACATTGATTTGATTCCCGTAAAAAACCTGCCTGCCCTGACCGGCTATATCCGGGGCGGCTGTTCACCCATCGGCATGAAGAAAGAATTCCCCACTTACATTGATGAAACCGCGGAACTGTTTGATACCATTGGGGTCAGCGCGGGGGTCCGGGGCTGTCAGGTCATCCTGGCCCCCGGGGATTTGCTGGCGTTTATTTCGGCAAAGACGGCGGATTTGACCGTATAAGGGGCTAATCCGCCGATCATTTATCCTTAAAACAGGCTTTTTTTTACTTGTATTTTTCCCGGATAATGGTATACTGGATCTTATTGTTGCAGTACTTTAGGGGGATCTTTTTTATGCGTAATACATTATATGCCATTCTTACCGGGATACTCTGTCTCGGTGTCGTGCTTGCCTGCGAAATACCGCTGACCATCACCGTCAAAGGTTCCCCGGAGCTGTATCTTAACCTGGGCAACCCCTTTGAGGATGGAGAAATTCTCAAGGGTCTCCTTGGCGATGGGTTTGGGACGATGATGAATACCGATCAAGGCGATTTCTATATTTATAGGCCTGATCCCAATCCTCCTGTTCAGACCTATTTACTAAGCTTCAAGTTAATAGATGTTGGGATAGTACCGTCTACCACCGAGGAGTTTGACCAACCAGCTCCAATTACGGAATTGAAATTACATGAGATTCCTGAGTTCTTTGGAGGAGATGTTGACTTTGACACGATCCCTGGGTACATATATATAAGCGGATTCGACTCCAATGCCACAATGACCATAAAATGGAAGGAAAAAGATGCACCTGGGGTTGTACGTCCTCTCATGAGTGGGAATCGCCCTGATGGGCAGCCCTATCAAGCCGATAGTTCTGGTAATCCCTATATTCGTACCGCCAACCACTTCATTACCGACTATAGTGATAATATTGTTCTTCTTCCTCCAGATATTAGCGGTGACAACCTCTGGATGACCAAAATTCCGGGTGATCCTACCCTCGATCTCGCACCTGCATTCAATGCCAAATCCGAGGTTACTCTAAATATCGCTATCTATGGGGATCTCAAGAGTGGTGAATATGGCAGAGTCGATCTGGTTATCCTGTTGCCATTAAAGTTTACCCCTTCCCCCACAGCGCCGCTACCGGTAAACCTTGATAGCGTAGACTACGTCAAACTGGATTTGGAGGGTATGCCTGGTGAAGGTGATGATATATTCGGCAGGGGAGATGGCGGCGACAGCACGAGTGACCTCTTCGACCAGTTGGATTATGTAAAAATTGATATTAATGATGTTCAGAACACCCTTGTCCGCGGTATGTTTTTGGGCGTATTAAAAGAGGGTAACCTCAATAAGGTAGTAACCTTAAACCAGGGAAATCCCAATCCTATAACAATCCCCGCTGATGACCTGAAACCTCCTTTTGCCATGGGGATCTTTGTGAAAGATAACGTGTCTAATGAACCTTTTGCCATAATGCCCACTGTAGATGGTGAAGATCCAAAGTTTGATTTTAAGTTAGCCGTAAGCGCCAAAACCAAGCTGAACATCCCGGTTATTAAATAAGGCGCGGCCTGAATGAAGAGACTTCTCCTGTTTTTACTTGCCGCATCCCTGGCGTGGGGCTTATCCGCGCAGGATTTGGGTGAACTTGCCGCGAGGCTTGATGCGGAAATTGCGGCGGAGGAAACCATGGGGGCGGAGCCTGAGCTTGCCCCTGCCCCGCCAGAAGTTCAGGATGACACTCCGGAAGTTCAGGATAACACTGTAGAAGAATTGGAGAAAATCGCGGCGGAAAGCGCAGAAATAGCCGAAGAGGCCCAGGATCAAAAGGAAGAGAAACCGAAGAAAAGGGATATAGCGGGGTATTTCACCAACCCGGCAGCCACCGAGCATAACAAAGCCCTCCGGATCGTTGAAGTTGGGTTTGATATAAAGGCGGGTTTTGGAACCGGCCTTATCGGTGTGTCGGAAATTCTCAAAAAGGACCTTGTCATTGACCTGGATGACAAGTACGACAAGATAGGGAAAAAGGGCGTTGGTATGGGCGCCAATCTTGCCCTCCACCCTTTTTATGTGAATGTCAATGTCCCAAAGAGAGGGATGGGTTTTGGGCTGTTCACCAATGTCGACGGCCGGATTGACCTTACCTTACCTAAGGAGCTATTTGGCCTTCTTGCAAAAGGGAATCTCAGCCAACATAACCAGGGCGGCGCATTTGCCGTTTCCGGCGCTGTTTTTGCGGAGGCGGGTTTAAGCTGGCATGGGACTTTGCTGGAGGATAAGCTGCGGATCAGCGCTGCCTCGGCCTACTATGTTCCGCTAATATACGTTCCGAAATCCAACCTTGCGTATAAACTGGAAACCAGGGACGACGGTAGTTTATATGTGGGCGTTGTCGGCGCCATGGACCTCTATACTGTTTTGGATAATCCTTCAAGTATTGGCGGGGGCGGCGATCTTTCCTTGACCGGTGAATATGCCCTCTTCCCCATTATTGATGTGGGCAGCACGATTAGCCATATCCCTATTGTTCCCGCCGCCTTGACTAACGGTAAGAAGTTTACCGTTACGGGCGATATAATAAATACTCCCGGCCTTTTAAAAGCTGGAATTGGCGAAACGAAATTCGGCGTCGAAGAGGGTGAATCAATTCCCAGCCGCATGGTGGTACGTCCTATGCGCTTCGACTTTTACGTTTTGTACCGGCCCCTCAGAAAGGATGTGCTGACCATTAAGCCGAGCATTGGGTTTACCATTTTAAACCCCAGCGAGGAAACTTACTTTAACGGTGTCCTCGAAACCCAATTCCATGCAGGCAAGTTTAACGCCGCCATGCCCGGCTACATCTTTAACCTCTACCTGAATACCGGCATTGAAGAGGGATATTGGCGGCACAAGCTGGGGTTTGCCCTTAACTTCCGCGCCGTTGAGCTGGATTTTGAAGTGGGATTAAAGTCCCAGGATTATCTGAAAAGCTATCAGGCAAGCGGCGTGGAATTTACCTTTGGAATGAAATTTGGGTGGTAAAAAAATGTTACGTAACGTACTGATCCTTTTTTATGTTATTTTGCTATCACTCCTCTCCGGCTGTGCAAGCTATTGGAATAGTGTCCGGGACTGGTGGGATTTCAGCCCGCCGGAGGTGCACCGTATTGATTATAATGCGGTGTTAACACGTACCGAAGATGATCACTATATTTTAAGGTATGACGGCGTTTATCGGGATCAGGAATTTCATGATGAACTATCCGCACCTTCATTAGAAGAATTATTAGCCATGATGAGTCAAAATACCGCTTATTTTGATAAGGCTTCTATAGAGACGGTTCGTGCCAAGGCCGCCCTTCTTCCCTTCCCGGATTTAACGGCGAAGCTCCTCGCCGAAAAGGAGTCCAACCCATGACACTAAAACACCGTTACCTTACCATATGTCTCCTTGTGTCATGCGCAGCATTTTCGGTATATGCCCAGGAAGAAGAAACCGTGGTGATAGAAGAATCATCATCTGAAATCGTGCCCCAAATAGATGTACCGGAAGAAGAAGTAGTAGAATTAGAGGCGCCGGATCAGGCCGAAAGTGACACTACCGCTAAGCCTATTGATGAAGAACTTATGAATGTCCGTTTTCAATTGTCTGCCATTGTCCCGGGATCTCCCTTCAAAACGGAAGTTGAGGAGGAAATCCCTTTGCCGCCGCAAAAAAAGGAAAGGCTGCCGAAAGAAAAGAAGCCCCGGAGAGAATTTACCGGGGTCAGAACAGTTGAATTTGGGTTTGATGTTGGCGCAGGTTTTGGAAACACCCTGGTAAAGGTAACGGATATCCTGAAAAAAGATGTCGTCATTGACCTGGATACGGCGGCCGGTACTAAAAATAGCCTTGAATCCGGCGCAGCCTTCGGTCTTAATGCCGTCTTCCATCAGTTTCTGAATTATAATAATGGAGAAAAAGGATGGGGGATTGGGGAATTCATCGGTGTTGACGGCCGCGTGGATGCGAATTTGCCCCAATCCATGTTGGATTTTATTTCCAATGGAAATTTAAACGAGCATGATCAGTCCGGTGAGTTTGCCGTTTCCGGCGCCGTGTTTGCAGAGGCGGGTTTAAAATGGCACGGAACCCTGCTGAAGAAAAAATTACGAATCAGCATTGCTCCGGCATGGTATCTTCCGCTGCTATACATTCCTAAATCAAGTCTTACCTATTATCTTGAAACCCAAAATAAGTTGTCTGTATCCCTTGACGGCACTATGTCCGTATATACGCCGTTCTCCTTCTCCACGGATCCTTTCTCTATTGGACCACCACTGAAGGATTTTGGCGGATTTGATATTTCCCTGAACGGCGAATACTCCCTCTTCCCCTTCCTTTATGTGGGCGGCGCGCTGAGCCGTATTCCCATTGTTCCGTCTAAACTATCGAATGGCAGGGAAGTTACTATTGCGGGTGATATCATCAATAACGAAAATCTTTTTGCCGGAATTGGCGATATCGGATCCCCTGAAACAAATACCAGTGATTCACTGGATACCCTCTGGGTGATGCGTCCCCTGCGCTTCGATGTCTATGTCCTGTACCGGCCCTTCAAAAAGGATCTGCTGATTATTAAACCGAGCATTGGGTTTACCGCTATAAACCCCAGTAAAGAAGTTTATTTTAACGGCATCCTTGAAGTCCAGCTCAATGTAGGTACGATAGCTAACATCGGTCAAATCTTTCACCTCTACCTGAATACGGGTATTGAGGAAGGATATTGGCGGCACCGGTTGGGATTTGCCCTTAACTTCCGTGCCGTTGAGCTGGACATTGGAGCGGGATTAAAATCACAGCATTATCTGGCAAGTTATAAGGTATCCGGTGCGGAAGTTTCAGTAGGAATGAAATTCGGCTGGTAACAGGATTAAGAATTTTTAACCACCGACCTCACGGACAACACGGACAAAGGAAAGGATAAGAAAGCAGGATCCGTGGCGTCAGTGAGGTCTGTGGTTAAGGAACTGGCTCCTCTTTTTCTCAATAAAATGGGACAGCGTATACAGCGTCAGCGCCAGCGCCGAGGGC
>BNUW01000101.1 GCA_025997655.1 Spirochaetia bacterium | reverse complement strand
ATACCCCGCAGCCGCATCGGCTGTGCTGGTCATGCCCTTGAGGATGTACAGGGCGTCCCGGATCAGTGCCTTTCCGGCGCCCCGGACCGCAGTGGTTGTTCCAATGTTATCGCCCCGCAGCATAACAAAGCGGGAGCCTATGAACCGGGAACCGGCGCGGTACGGATTGACCTTGCGGGCTCTGCGGCACGAACCCTGCTGCCCACTGCCGCGAACAGCTTTTCGAAGTATGACCTGCTTTTTGAGGATCAGGCTGTGGCACTCCCTGATGTCACTGTTTCCGATTATACCCTAAACGACCGGGTAACCCTGGCTGAGGGAACCTGGACGGTCACGGTGAGCGCCTATCTAAACACCGGGGACAGCGATCCCACGGCGGTCGGCGTGTCTACCGTTAATGTGATCTACGGTACAGACGGGGAGACGGTGACGGTCACCCTGATCCCCGTGGACTCCGCGGCAACCACCACGGGAACGGGAACCTTTGCCTGGGACATCAGCTTTCCTGCGGATACCACAACCGTAACCATGGAGATTACCAGTCTGGATGGGTCAACGTACACCAAAACCATTGACCTGAAAACCGATCCCACCGGTTCAGAACCCTTGCAGGTACGAATGACGGGAACGAAGGTTCGTTAAGCCTTGACGCGGGGACTTACTATGTAACAACCACTGCGGTCCGGGGCGCCGGAAAGGCACTGATCCGGGACGCCCTGTACATCCTCAAGGGCATGACCAGCACAGCCGATGCGGCTGCGGGGTATGCCCTTACCGCCGGCAGCTTTAGCAGCGTCCGCTACGTTACCAGCGATGCCGACAGCGGCGCCGGTACCCTGCGGCAGGCCATTACCAACGCGGTTGACGGTGATACCATACAGGTAGCCCTGCCAAAGGGGAGCGTTATCAGGCTTGAAAGCCGGTTGACGGTTGACAAGAACCTTACCATAGCGGGGAACGGCGTTACCCTTACCCGGGCCGCTTCCTGGGCCACGGTAGATGGTAATTCCCAACTGCTGTACGTCAACGGCAGCGGCATAACGGCAAACATCAGCCGGGTGCACTTTAAGGACGGGCGGGCAGCGGCTAACGGGGCGGCGGTTCGCATTAACAGCGGGACCCTGAACCTTGAATCCTGCATATTCAGCGGCAACCAGACCAACACCAGCGGTGTAGGCGGCGCCATTTACAGTGGCGGGACACTCACCGTCAAGGGCTGTACCTTTTACGGGAACAGCGCAGGGAATGGCGGGGCTATTTATGGATCTACTGGACCCCTTACCCTGACGGGAAATTTATTTTACGGGAACACCGCCCCTCCTGGCTACCCCGTGGTGCGGAACTCGGGGACCGTCACTTCCGGCGGCTACAATGTGGTGGATGTCGACTTTGGGACCGGCACGGCCCAGAGCGGCTGGGCATCGGTTACCGGTGACGCGACCATCGGCGTCCTGCCCATATCGCCCGGATCGTTCAAGCTCCTTTCCGGAAGCGGGGCGGCGGGTGTGATTAACCCTCTGCCTGGAAACTACCCCACGGTAGACTTCTACGGCGACGCCATCACTGCCGGCGCGGCAGCAGGGGCGGTGCAGGCAAGCACGGGCAGCGGGTATTACCTGGGCCTGTCGGTAAATAACAGCGCTTGGGGCAGCGTATCTGTATTGGAGACGCCCGACACCGATGGGCTGTTTATCGGCAGTGTCACCATTACGGCGACTCCCACGGTGACCGGCAGTTCGTTTGATTACTGGCTAAAAGACGGGCTTAATGCCGGCACTACCACCTCGCTGACCTTTACCCTGTCGGCCAGTACCACGGTAGAAGCGGTGTTTGCGGTTGTCAGCGTCGGGGTGAACGGTATCAGCTACAGTGATGTGTTAGGTGGCACCTGGACCTTGGAGGGTGACGGGAGGTATAAGTCACCCGCAACAGGTAGCAACGCCATAACAAAAGCGCGGGTCAGCTTTACCAGTACCGCCGATGCGGCCATAGTGATACAACTTGACGTGTCTTCGGAATATATTTACGATGGGGCCTTTATCAGCACGCTGGACAATGCTTCCGCTACTTATAACAGCGGTTATTATCCCGGCAGCAAAATATCAGGCTACAGCCCATCACACACCACAACGGCAACAATAGTCATACCGGTACCAACGGCGGGCAGCCATTTCGTTGAAATAGGCTTCGAGAGAGACTCCTCAGGTAGTGGCGGTTCTAACTGCGCGTGGTTCAAGGTCATCGAATAGGCGGTGTTCAATCCGGTAAGCGCTTTGGGGACCGTGCTGCCAACAGCGCCTGCGGGCTTCCCCGCCGAGGACTGCTCCGGTAACCCGCTTCCCCGGAGCGCCGGGGGCGGTGGCGCAGTAGCGGCATTTTAGCCAAAGCAACAAGGGGCTGGGGAATACAAACCCGGCCCCTTTTCTTTAGGGGTGCGCATCCCTGAACCAGATATCGCCTGCAGGGCCGGCGCATACTTGCTAAGTAATATCTAGCGAATAGATAAAGAATGAGGAAAACAGAGACTTCGAGCCTTTTTCCCCCTCTGTGTCCTCCGTGTTCGCGAACCAAAGGTTCGAACCCTCGGTGACCTCTGTGTTTAAATTCTTTCTCATCTCATGCAAGTATGCGCTGGCCCTGTGGGGGACTGTGGTTTACTTGGCCGAAAGGTAGTATACTGTAGAGAGGGGGCCATTATGACCACGACAACACAAGACCGGAAAGAAGAGCCTGCGACCTTTGAGAAGGTTTGGGAGATGTTTCGAGAAACCGACCGGCTAATCAAAGAGATGGCCCAGGAAAGGGTAGAGAAATCCCGTGAGGCTGACCTGCGGCACAAAGAGATGCAGGAGGATGTAGCCCGGCGGCAGAAAGAGATACAGGAAGAGGCAGCCCGACGACACAAAGAGATGCAGGAGGAGTCAGCTCGGCGGCAGAAAGAGATGCAGGAGGCGGCAGCCCGGCGGCAGGAGGCGGCAGCCCGGCGGCAGGAGGAGGCAGCCCGATGGCAGAAAGAGATGCAGGAGGAGGCAGCCCGGCGGCAGGAAGAGGTAGGCCGGCAGCAGAAAGAGGCGGCCCGGACAATGGAAGAGCTAAAGCAGACCGTAAGAAACGTCTCCCAGCAACTTGGCGGCATGGCAAACAGCGATGGAGATGCGGCGGAAGAGCTCTTTGCCACCTCATTGGAATCAAAAATGATGTTTGCCGGACAGCACTACGATTTCATAGATTTTAAGGTCAAACGAAAAGGCGGGAATCGTAGAGGCGAATTTGACATAGTTCTCTACAACGGCACAGCAGTGGCCATCGTTGAGGTTAAAAGTAAAGCGTGTCAGGCCGATGTAGAAAAACTGGTCACCAAAAAACTGCCGGATTTCCGCGCACTCTTTCCCCAGTACAAGGACCACGATATCTACTTAGGTATCGGCAGCATGTCCTTCGACGACCGGGTACGCAGCAAAGCCCATGAATTAGGCATTGGTATTCTCCGCCAAAAAGGCGATACCATTGAAGCCGATACCGGTCACGTCCGGGCATATTAGGGGTTTCCCGGGGACCTTCGTCCCCTTGTAAAATCCCTCCTTTTTACTATAGTATGACCCTATGAAGCGACGATTGATTACCTCCGCCTTGCCCTATGTGAACAATGTCCCCCACCTGGGCAACCTTATCCAGGTCCTTTCCGCCGACGCCTTTGCCCGGTTCTGCCGACTCCGGGGCTATGACACCCTCTATATATGCGGCACCGACGAATACGGCACCGCCACGGAAAACCGGGCTGCCGAGGAGGGGATAAGCCCCCGGGAACTCTGCGACCGCTACTACGCTATCCACGCGGAGATCTACCGCTGGTTCAATATCGGCTTTGACAAGTTTGGACGGACCTCCACGCCCATCCAGACCGAAATCACCCAGGGGCTCTTCAAAAAGCTGGACGCCAATGGCTATATCACCGAGCAGACTACCCAGCAGCTCCATTGCGGGCACTGCGACCGTTTCCTGGCGGATAGGTATGTGCGGGGTACCTGCCCTCACTGTGGGTCCGTTGATGCACGGGGGGATCAGTGCGAAGCCTGCGGAAAGCTGTTGGACCCCACGGATTTGAAGGAGCCTCGCTGTTCCGCCTGCGGTTCCACACCGGTATTAAAATCCACCAAACACCTCTATATTAACCTGCCCAAGCTCAAGGACCGGCTGGAAGTCTGGATCAAGGAGGCTTCGGTCAAGGGCTTTTGGGCCAATAACGCCGTACAGATGACCCAGGCGTGGATTCGGGACGGCCTCCGGGAACGGGCTATTACCCGTGACCTCAAGTGGGGCATCCCGGTGCCCAAGCCGGGCTACGAAAACAAGGTCTTTTATGTCTGGTTCGACGCCCCCATCGGCTATATCTCCATCACCGGAAACCTGGGGGCGGAGACGACTGATTGGCACGCCTTTGTGGACAACTGGTGGAAGAACCCCGATGAGGTAGAACTGTACCAGTTCATCGGTAAGGACAATATTCCCTTCCACACGGTGATCTTCCCGTCGACTCTCCTCGGAAGCGGGGAGAAGTGGACCATGCTCCACCACATGTCCAGTACGGAATACCTCAACTACGAAAGTGGGAAGTTTTCCAAGACCCGCGGGGTGGGGGTTTTTGGCACCGACGTGATGGAAACCGGGATCGACGCCGATGTGTGGCGCTTTTACATTTTCTACAACCGCCCGGAAAAGGCGGATGCCCTCTTTACCTGGAAGGATTTCCAGGAAAAGGTTAACGGGGAGCTGATCGGTAATCTGGGCAACCTGGTAAACCGCACCCTGTCCTTCGTGACCCGCTACTACGGCGGAAAGGTGCCGGGCACTAATTCTGAAAATACTGCTTTCTGGGATACGGTCCGTACATACGAGGCGGATATTGCGGAAAAGCTGGAGCGGGCGGATCTGCGGGACGCGTTCCGGGCCATCTTCGAGCTGTCATCCTTTGCCAACAAGACCTTCCAGGACGGCGAACCTTGGCGGCGAAGAAAGGGCGAAAACGGCGACACCGAGGGTCCGGCGGCGGCGGAAGCCCTGATCCGGGACCTCTGCCATGTGGTCCGGGACATTGCCGTGATGATTGAGCCCTATATGCCCCGGGCGGCGGAACGGATTGCCGCTTTCTTCGGCCTGGGCAAACTTACCTGGAATGATATTGGTCACGGACCTACTGCGTCCGCCGGACCTACTGCGTCCGCCGATGGAGGGCTCCATGAGGTGGTACGGAGCGAGGTCCTCTTTACCAAGCTGGAGGATGACCTGATAGCGGAACTGCGGGAACGGTATTCCGGGAGCCAGAAGGAGCGCATGGCTGTTGGCCAAATTGCCCTTGGCCAAGATACTGCCCCTGTGCCCAAGCCGCAGACCGAAGGTCCGATGCCCGTACCGGAGCCGTCGGCGATACCCCCGGCGGAACTGCCCGCCGCATTTGCCAAAACCCTGGATCTCCGGGTTGCGGAAATCGTCAAGATAGAACGCCATCCCAAGGCGGATAAGCTTTACATAGAAACCCTGAATATAGCGAACTCCGAAGGTGTTTTGGAAGAACGGGTCATCGTTTCCGGGCTGGTTCCCTTCTATAAGGAGGAGGAACTCCTGCACAAGCATATCATCGCGGCTTACAACCTCAAGCCTGCCAAGCTCCGGGGGGTGGAAAGCCGGGGTATGCTCCTGGCCGCTTCCGATAAAGACGCAGAGGGCAATGAACGGGTGGAAGTCTTGGACGCCGGGGATATTCCCACGGGAACCCGTATCGGCATTGAAGGTTTGGATCTTCCCGAAGCGGGAGACCCTAAAGTCCCGGGGGAAATTACCATCGATACCTTCTTTACCATACCCATCCTGGTTAGTGATCACCGTGTTTGTGTGGGCGGCAAGGCCCTGCTGGCGGGGGCGGTTCCCCTGACGACAAAGATCATCTCCTCCGGTGAGGTTCACTGATGTCCTCTGCCCCGGAAGAACCTTCCTGGCGGTACCGGGGGATCATTCCCGCAGATATCGCCCGGTGCGATGAGGCGGCGTCCTTCCTGCAATCGGGGTTTTGGGGTAGCTTCAAGGCCCGGTTCGGCTGGAATGCCCGGGCTTTCCTGGTCGGGTGGGATTGCAGCGGCGTCCCGGTTGAGCGGCCCCTCCTGGTGATACGGCGGCCCCTGGCCTTTGGGTTCTCCTTTGCCTACGTGCCCTGGGGACCGGAACTGCCGGGGGATACGGATGATGCGAAACGAAATGAATTCCTCCGGGAACTTGCGGAGGCGCTTCAGGCGCTTCTGCCGGAGAATACCGCCTTTATCCGGTTCGATCCCCCCTGGTATACGGCCGGGGCGGAAACACCGGCTCCCCCCATCTATCCCCCCTTCTCCCGTTCCGCTGCGGATGTCCAGCCCCCGGATACGGTGCTGGTGGACCTGCGTCCCGCCGAAGAGGATATTCTTAAACAGATGAAACCCACCTGGCGCCACAACATCAGGCTGGCGGAAAAACGGGGAGTGCGGGTTTGGTATACCGGGGCGGAGGGCTTAGAAATCTTTTATGCCCTCTTCCGGGAGACCGCCAAGCGGGACGGTATAAGCATCCATAGTATCGGATACTATCAAATCCTGTTTGCCCATTGCGCCGAATATCCCGGCCAGGAACTCCGGCTTTATGTAGCGGAACACGAAGAAGCCGAAGGTTCCCGGAAAACCCTGGCCGCTATTATTGTGCTTTTCCGCAAAAATGCGGCGACCTACCTGTACGGCGCTTCCTCCAATGAAGACCGCAACCTTATGCCCGGCTATGCCCTCCAATGGAAAGCCATGACTGATGCCAAAGCCGCGGGCTGTACCCAATACGACCTTTTCGGCATACCTCCCCATGCGGCCCCGAATCACCCCATGGCGGGGCTTTACCGTTTTAAGACCGGTTTTGGCGGGACCATCATCCATCGTCCCGGTAGTTGGGACTTTACCTATAAGCCCCTGGCATGGCGGCTCTTCAGCGTTGCGGAGGCCCTGCGGAAAGGGTTGCGGACGCTGAAAAAAATCCTCAAGCCCGACAGGCTTCTGGGAGGTAGACACCATTGACAATGTTATTGACAATGTTAATGAAGAAGGTAAACCACTTTTCCACCAAAGAGTGGAAAAGTCGACCTCACGGACAGCACGGACAAAAAAAAATGACAGGCAAAAACCAGTCCATCCCGTCCGTATCCGTGTGGTCAGTGTGGTCCGTGGTTAATTATTCTTTCGCCGGTATACACAATTTAGTTCGTGTCTACCTCCTAGGCCTGTGTTTGTTTTTTACGGCACTGCCCTTGTGGCCCCAGGCAAACGGGGGGGAAGTGCCTCTTCGGGACCCGGTTGACGCCATCGGCCTCACCTTGGCCATGGTATATTCCCAATATGGCGTTCCCGGCTCGGTTTACGCGGTCCGGGGCGCCGAGGAATGGCAGGACGATGTGGTTTTTGTGTATGATGAGTGGGATCTGTATGTGTACAAGGACCGGGTATGGCAGGTTGGGGTGAAATCCGCCCAGGGCATACGTTTGGGAGACCCCTCGGGGGTGATTTCCCTGCTCCTGGGAGAGGGGGTCATAGCCTATAACGGGTATATGCTCTACACGCTCCCCTCCCGCGCCTGGCCTTTGCAGATGCGCTTTGATTTGGATACCGCCGGGAAAGTGACGGCAATTTTTATATACCGTTCTGATTTTTAGGGATTGTTATGGCGAAGATATGCCTTTGTTTAACCGGAAAAACCATCGCCAAGGATTTGGAGATGCTGGACAAGTACCGGAAATATGTGGATGTGGCGGAACTGCGGGTGGATTTCCTTGAGCCCGATGAGCGGTTCCAGATCCGGCGTTTCCCGGAATTGGCGGGGCTGCCGGTGATCCTCACCATCAGGCGGCACATGGACGGCGGCAACTTTGTGGGCGGAGAGGGGTCCCGGATCGCGCTCTTGTCCAAGGGCCTGGCCTTTGCGGAAGCGGACCGCCGGCATAATTTTGCCTACGTGGACCTGGAGGAGGACCTTAAGGTTCCCAGCCTTGAGGAGGCGGCCCGGACCTTCCGTACCCGGATCATCCGTTCTTACCACAACACCCAGGGCATTGACGCTGATATTGCAGGAAAACTGCGGAGCCTTTACCATGTGGGGGATGAAATCGCCAAGGTGGCGGTGATGCCCCACACCTTTGAGGATGTGCGCGCCCTGTATAAAGCCGCCCGGGAGACGGCGGATGGGGAAAAGATACTCCTCTGTATGGGGCACATGGGGGTCAATACCCGCATATTGGCGGCGTATCTGGGGTCCCATCTCAGTTATACCACCGCTCCGGAGGAGGAGGATTTCCCCGCCGGAGCGCCCGGCCAGATAAGTCCCCGGGACTTAGTAAAACTGTACCGGTGGAGGAGCATCACTCCCCGGACGAAGCTCTTCGGGATCGTCGGCTGGCCCCTCAAGGTAACCTACAGCCCCGAGTTTTTTAATGCGGTCTTCAATTCCGAAATGACCGACGCCGTGTATGTCCCCTTCCCCGCGGATTCCATAGAGTCCTTCATGAATTTAGCGGCGGAAATAAACCTGCAGGGAGTTTCGGTAACCGTTCCCTATAAAGAAAAGGTACTCCCCTATCTAAACAGTAAAACTGCGGAGGTCGAATCCCTGGGGGCCTGCAATACCCTGGTAGCGGGTCCCGGCGGCTGGTCCGGGGCCAATACGGACGCCCGGGGTTTTTCCGATTCCCTGCTGGATTTTATCGGCAAAAAGGATTTCAAGGGGAAGCGGATCACCATCCTTGGCGCCGGGGGTGCGGCAAAGGCGGTGGCGGCGGAGATTTTCCGCCTCAAGGGGAAGGCCCTGGTCCTGAACCGCACCCAACTCCGCGCTCGTGAACTGGCTGCGCCCTACCGCTTTGCCTCGGGCGCACTGGACGACCGGGGGGCGGAACAGATGAACGACTACAACGATATTATCGTCCAAACCACCTCTGCGGGGATGGCCCCGGATTTGGAGGGCGATCCTCTGGATTTATATTCCTTTAAGGGGACAGAAGTGGTGATGGACCTTATCTACAAACCGGAACGCACCCACTTCCTCTCAAGGGCTGCTGCGGCGGGCTGCCGGGTTTTGAACGGCCATGACATGCTTATACGTCAGGCCAAGTATCAG
>BNUW01000100.1 GCA_025997655.1 Spirochaetia bacterium | reverse complement strand
AAATCAAGGAAGGAAATTAGAAAACTATAAAAAGATACACGATGACAAACAAGGGGAATTGTTTCCGTGGTTGGAGTAAGTTTTCTGATTAAAAGATACCGCAGAGCTTGCTCTGCGGTATTTCATTCTAAAAAATTATCTTCTGCTGAATATGAATTGGAATAAAACTAATTATTCAAGGAGTTTAAAATGAATATACCGATGTTCAAAAAAATCTACTGGTTAAGTCTGTTTGATGGAGCAGATACATTGATGAAATTAAGAGACCGATATGAAAGATATGCAGAAGAAAATATAGCAACTGCGGATCATAGATTCTTAAAGATTTTAGTTGGGGCAAATTATGACCCGGCGGATGCAAGGATTATCCTTGACAGGATAAAGAGTCGGCTTAAAATAAGCCCTTCATTGGATATGACATTAGATTAAGGAATATAATAAAATGTTGATATAGTTATTGATTGCAGAATTGATTAAAAAATAAAGTGCATTTTAACTTGACATTCTGCGACTAATAGATATAATAGAAACTTGTGATGGATTAGGCGGCCGTCCTTGGTTCTAATTTCATCACAAGGAGTATATTATGACCGAATTGGAAAAGTTTAATTCCATTTGGAAGTTTAAAGGACAGCGGGCAAAACAAACACAAGAACAATATGAGAACGTTTTGTTTTCAATTTGGAAACATCACAAAGAAGAAGATGATGATGAAACAGGTTTTCAAATAAGTTGTTTTGACAAAAGAACAATTTACAAGGTTGTAGAATTAGCCCTGAATAGCGGATTACTAATCAAAATTAAAAATTATTCCACCGGGCACCATACAAGGTTATATCAAAAAAATCTTATCTTATTTGATTTGATATTTAGAAATGCAGAAAACAAATATGGCAAATGGTTGGATCTAAGTAAAACAGATCCCGAAACTGATATAATTCATAAATTAAAAGAGGAAGAGTTTAATAAGGCAGATATTTCTGCTATATGTAGTAAAAAATTAACTCTCAAAACATTAAAATCAAAAAAAACAAAAAGTTTAAATTATGACATTGTAAAACTAAAAGACAAATCTAATCAAATGCTTTCACATTATTTTCAGTTATTACAAAGATTAAATAAATCAGTAGCCCATAATGACTTGAAATTATTTAAGTTCCTTTATTTTGGTAAGGATGGTCTGCCATCGGGGAGACCATATTCATATTTTTGCTTGACATTAAATCCAAAAAAATCACATAAAAAAATAACAGCAGAGTTAAGAGATGTTTTTTTGACAAGGATAGGCATACCAGATTATTATGAGGTCTATGATATAAAATCACAAATCCCAAGGATTAACTATTTGTTTCATACCGGGGAATGGAAAGATGATAGTTATGATTTTTATGCTGAAATCATAAAAGATACTAAAATGTTAGAAGAAACCGGGGATGCTATTGCAAGAGGTGAAAATGAATACTCACATTACAATGATAGTATGAAACAAATATTTATGAGGATTTACTTTGGAAAGGGGTCTGTTTTGCAGGCATGGAATGGATATTTGAAAGAAAAATTAACAAGGGAAAAACTTGCAGAGTTTAAAAACAACAAAGAAGTCATATTAGACAAAAAAAATTATGACTGGTTTTTTGCTATGTTAGATAATGGTGAAGGTTTAGACTTTAAACTTTGGGAAATTATATCTGCTTCCACCAGAAAAATCTGCGGCCCCTCCATTGGAAATCTTGTTTTTTGGTATGCTTTCTTTATTGAAACCGAAGTTAAAATTGAATTACTAAAAAGAGGGAAGAAAGTCTATAATGTTTATGATGGATTCTATTACAATGAAGATATTAAAGATGAAATTATAGATATATTGAAAGTTAAATCAAAATATGTTTATACAAAATATATGAAGCCCATACAAAAAAAGATTAAGGAATAAGGAATTAAGATAAAGACAATAATCCCCTATGTTGCACCGAGTTTTAGGGCTTCACCTTTCAAATGCTTTTCTGCAATAAATACAACTATAAAAAAAGGCTTTGACAAATAATAATGATAAAGGTAAAATGAAGGATAAGTAATTATCCCTTATGTTGCACCGAGTTTCAAAAACCAAACAAGGCCATCAATTGACGCCAGTATTTAGAACCATCCCTGCCCACCCAAAACTAAAATAACGCTTACATAGTTGGTGATTTGAAACATAACCTTATATTATGTTTCATTGAAAAATGACTAATTTTGGGAGAGTAAAAATGACTGGTAAAAACCTGATTTCTGTTAATTCAATACCGCACAATGTGGAAGCCCTTGCCCGGAAAATCAAAAGGGAAGCCCCCAAACTACAAGAACTGGACCAAGAGACCTTGGAAGCCATTGCCAAAATAGTCATTACCCAAAGGCTGACCGATGAACTTAATGAAAAGGTCAATCTTGCTGATATTGATTACAAAATGGAAAAAAATATATTCATTATGGCTTGTGGAAAATCCGGGAGTGATTATACCCATACAGCATATCTAAAATCATTAAAGAGTTTAGAAACGTACTGCAAGAAAAACAATATCAATATCCTCATAATGAATTATGCCCAGGCTGATGATTTTATTTATTCATTGAAAGGCTCCCCCAATTCTATAAGATTGACAATCGCTGCCATATCTTCTTTTTATTCCTACCTTGAAAGAAGATATTCCACTATTAAAAATCCCATAAGGGGAACAAAAGCCCGGCCAGAGAAGAAATCTATTAAATCCATTGAAGTCCCTGATGACAATGAAGTCAATATCATTCTTAATTCAATCCCTGAACCTGAAAGGTTGGCAGTCTATATTATGGCAGTCCGGGGCTTGAGAATTGGTGCTTTGAGGTCATTAAAGATTTGTGGAAACAGATATACCGCAACCAGCAAGGGGAAACAGATTTATGGTGAATTATCTAATGACATTCTAAAAGAAATTAAAAAATCTAACTTGAATAATAAAACCCCATTTGCTGAATATTCGGTCAATGCCCTTAAATTAAGAATATATCGGCAAACCAAAAAACTATTCAATGAAGGGAAAATTAGTTCAGCCTTTTCAGCCCATGATTTTAGACATTATTTTGCAAAAACAGAATATCAAAAAGATAAAGACATTTACAAACTTTCAAAATTGTTAGACCATTCCAATATATCAATTACAGAGGTTTATCTTAAATCCCTGTAATTGATATTTGAAAGACAATGGATGAATTAACAAACTTTTATTGTTTGTTAAATGTTCCCCACACATATGCACCTGTCCAATTTTGCCGCTGTGGTTCATTCGGAATGTTTAATTTATCACCGGTGACCGAGTAGGTTGCTGACCATGTACTCCCATCAGTTCCATTCAGCGTCAATTTTAAACTTCCAAGTGATTTACTGATAGAGTAAGTCCCTTGAAGAGGAACATCCCGGTTTTTGGCTGTATAAGTGAAGTTGCTACCAGAAAAAGTAATTGTAGTATCCACATCGTTATATGGATTCATCCAAGAGCCCTGCAACTCGCTCTGTGCATCCGTCGGGTCAAATGGCGTTGTAGCACACCCGACTAAAACCATTCCTAACACCAGCACCATTGCCAGCATTCCTACAAGTAATTTCTTTTTCATAAGAAACTCCTTAAAAAGTATTTAACAATCATAGGATTGTTATTTTTAATAAGAGGGATGCCCCCTCATTATTCCAAAGTAAATTAATCCAGTTGCTTTTCCTTAACCGAAAAAGCCTTTACATCTTCCTCATTGTCAATCAATACCTTACTTGTCCTTTGAACCTTTAAGAGCGTTTTAGCGGTTTCCAAAACCTCTTTTTGCCTATCAGTATTCAAACCAGAGAAAACCTGACCAAAATTGTCATCACCACCACCTTTGGCTTCCATTCTCACTATCCTTTAATTCAAATTGACTAGCAAGTCAATAGTAACTTGCCATGCAACTTTTTGTCAAGCCCTATCTGGCATAAATTTGATTTTTAGATTATTTTTAAGGTAGGGGTCAAATATGGCGGGGTCTTCACTACGGGAACGATTACAGGCACTCAGAAAGGCTTTGGATGTCAATCAAAAAGAGTTCAGCAAGGGTATATTCCTCAGTAGCAGTTTTTATGCCCAAATAGAAAGCGGGACCAGAAACATCAATGACCGAATATATGAGTTAATAAGTCAAAAATACAATGTCAATAAAGACTGGTTAAAAACAGGGAAAGGGGAGATGTTTGAAAGTCCTCCTCCCAATATGAACTTGGAACAAATCATGGCGATTTATGAGGAACTAAACCCATTGTTTAAGAAATACATAACTCTTCAAATGAAGCAACTTTTAGAAGTCCAAAAAGAAGAAGAAAAACAAAAGGGCAATAAATCATAAGTGCCCCCTACATCTGACTTGTTTATGTCATTGGTCCAATTATAAGTAATTCTTTACCTATCTTCATTTTTTTACCTTTTTGATTTGCTAATGGATATGGCACATTCAATTCAATCTTTGTATATTTATCATATAGTTCTCTAACTTTGGGAATATCATTGTAAGAGAGAATCCAGTTCTCACGCTCATTAAGAATATCAGCAAGTAATTTGTGGTCAATATCACTTTCACCATAATCTGGCACTACATCCATATAGGGTGGGTCACAATATAAAAAATCATCAGGGTGTTTTGGTATTGATTCTTCAAATGACATTCTACCAGCAAATCTAAAAGGTAAAAAAATGAAGATAGGTAAAGAATTACTTATAATTGGACCAATGACATAAACAAGTCAGATGTAGGGGGCACTTATGATTTATTGCCCTTTTGTTTTTCTTCTTCTTTTTGGACTTCTAAAAGTTGCTTCATTTGAAGAGTTATGTATTTCTTAAACAATGGGTTTAGTTCCTCATAAATCGCCATGATTTGTTCCAAGTTCATATTGGGAGGAGGACTTTCAAACATCTCCCCTTTCCCTGTTTTTAACCAGTCTTTATTGACATTGTATTTTTGACTTATTAACTCATATATTCGGTCATTGATGTTTCTGGTCCCGCTTTCTATTTGGGCATAAAAACTGCTACTGAGGAATATACCCTTGCTGAACTCTTTTTGATTGACATCCAAAGCCTTTCTGAGTGCCTGTAATCGTTCCCGTAGTGAAGACCCCGCCATATTTGACCCCTACCTTAAAAATAATCTAAAAATCAAATTTATGCCAGATAGGGCTTGACAAAAAGTTGCATGGCAAGTTACTATTGACTTGCTAGTCAATTTGAATTAAAGGATAGTGAGAATGGAAGCCAAAGGTGGTGGTGATGACAATTTTGGTCAGGTTTTCTCTGGTTTGAATACTGATAGGCAAAAAGAGGTTTTGGAAACCGCTAAAACGCTCTTAAAGGTTCAAAGGACAAGTAAGGTATTGATTGACAATGAGGAAGATGTAAAGGCTTTTTCGGTTAAGGAAAAGCAACTGGATTAATTTACTTTGGAATAATGAGGGGGCATCCCTCTTATTAAAAATAACAATCCTATGATTGTTAAATACTTTTTAAGGAGTTTCTTATGAAAAAGAAATTACTTGTAGGAATGCTGGCAATGGTGCTGGTGTTAGGAATGGTTTTAGTCGGGTGTGCTACAACGCCATTTGACCCGACGGATGCACAGAGCGAGTTGCAGGGCTCTTGGATGAATCCATATAACGATGTGGATACTACAATTACTTTTTCTGGTAGCAACTTCACTTATACAGCCAAAAACCGGGATGTTCCTCTTCAAGGGACTTACTCTATCAGTAAATCACTTGGAAGTTTAAAATTGACGCTGAATGGAACTGATGGGAGTACATGGTCAGCAACCTACTCGGTCACCGGTGATAAATTAAACATTCCGAATGAACCACAGCGGCAAAATTGGACAGGTGCATATGTGTGGGGAACATTTAACAAACAATAAAAGTTTGTTAATTCATCCATTGTCTTTCAAATATCAATTACAGGGATTTAAGATAAACCTCTGTAATTGATATATTGGAATGGTCTAACAATTTTGAAAGTTTGTAAATGTCTTTATCTTTTTGATATTCTGTTTTTGCAAAATAATGTCTAAAATCATGGGCTGAAAAGGCTGAACTAATTTTCCCTTCATTGAATAGTTTTTTGGTTTGCCGATATATTCTTAATTTAAGGGCATTGACCGAATATTCAGCAAATGGGGTTTTATTATTCAAGTTAGATTTTTTAATTTCTTTTAGAATGTCATTAGATAATTCACCATAAATCTGTTTCCCCTTGCTGGTTGCGGTATATCTGTTTCCACAAATCTTTAATGACCTCAAAGCACCAATTCTCAAGCCCCGGACTGCCATAATATAGACTGCCAACCTTTCAGGTTCAGGGATTGAATTAAGAATGATATTGACTTCATTGTCATCAGGGACTTCAATGGATTTAATAGATTTCTTCTCTGGCCGGGCTTTTGTTCCCCTTATGGGATTTTTAATAGTGGAATATCTTCTTTCAAGGTAGGAATAAAAAGAAGATATGGCAGCGATTGTCAATCTTATAGAATTGGGGGAGCCTTTCAATGAATAAATAAAATCATCAGCCTGGGCATAATTCATTATGAGGATATTGATATTGTTTTTCTTGCAGTACGTTTCTAAACTCTTTAATGATTTTAGATATGCTGTATGGGTATAATCACTCCCGGATTTTCCACAAGCCATAATGAATATATTTTTTTCCATTTTGTAATCAATATCAGCAAGATTGACCTTTTCATTAAGTTCATCGGTCAGCCTTTGGGTAATGACTATTTTGGCAATGGCTTCCAAGGTCTCTTGGTCCAGTTCTTGTAGTTTGGGGGCTTCCCTTTTGATTTTCCGGGCAAGGGCTTCCACATTGTGCGGTATTGAATTAACAGAAATCAGGTTTTTACCAGTCATTTTTACTCTCCCAAAATTAGTCATTTTTCAATGAAACATAATATAAGGTTATGTTTCAAATCACCAACTATGTAAGCGTTATTTTAGTTTTGGGTGGGCAGGGATGGTTCTAAATACTGGCGTCAATTGATGGCCTTGTTTGGTTTTTGAAACTCGGTGCAACATAAGGGATAATTACTTATCCTTCATTTTACCTTTATCATTATTATTTGTCAAAGCCTTTTTTTATAGTTGTATTTATTGCAGAAAAGCATTTGAAAGGTGAAGCCCTAAAACTCGGTGCAACATAGGGGATTATTGTCTTTATCTTAATTCCTTATTCCTTAATCTTTTTTTGTATGGGCTTCATATATTTTGTATAAACATATTTTGATTTAACTTTCAATATATCTATAATTTCATCTTTAATATCTTCATTGTAATAGAATCCATCATAAACATTATAGACTTTCTTCCCTCTTTTTAGTAATTCAATTTTAACTTCGGTTTCAATAAAGAAAGCATACCAAAAAACAAGATTTCCAATGGAGGGGCCGCAGATTTTTCTGGTGGAAGCAGATATAATTTCCCAAAGTTTAAAGTCTAAACCTTCACCATTATCTAACATAGCAAAAAACCAGTCATAATTTTTTTTGTCTAATATGACTTCTTTGTTGTTTTTAAACTCTGCAAGTTTTTCCCTTGTTAATTTTTCTTTCAAATATCCATTCCATGCCTGCAAAACAGACCCCTTTCCAAAGTAAATCCTCATAAATATTTGTTTCATACTATCATTGTAATGTGAGTATTCATTTTCACCTCTTGCAATAGCATCCCCGGTTTCTTCTAACATTTTAGTATCTTTTATGATTTCAGCATAAAAATCATAACTATCATCTTTCCATTCCCCGGTATGAAACAAATAGTTAATCCTTGGGATTTGTGATTTTATATCATAGACCTCATAATAATCTGGTATGCCTATCCTTGTCAAAAAAACATCTCTTAACTCTGCTGTTATTTTTTTATGTGATTTTTTTGGATTTAATGTCAAGCAAAAATATGAATATGGTCTCCCCGATGGCAGACCATCCTTACCAAAATAAAGGAACTTAAATAATTTCAAGTCATTATGGGCTACTGATTTATTTAATCTTTGTAATAACTGAAAATAATGTGAAAGCATTTGATTAGATTTGTCTTTTAGTTTTACAATGTCATAATTTAAACTTTTTGTTTTTTTTGATTTTAATGTTTTGAGAGTTAATTTTTTACTACATATAGCAGAAATATCTGCCTTATTAAACTCTTCCTCTTTTAATTTATGAATTATATCAGTTTCGGGATCTGTTTTACTTAGATCCAACCATTTGCCATATTTGTTTTCTGCATTTCTAAATATCAAATCAAATAAGATAAGATTTTTTTGATATAACCTTGTATGGTGCCCGGTGGAATAATTTTTAATTTTGATTAGTAATCCGCTATTCAGGGCTAATTCTACAACCTTGTAAATTGTTCTTTTGTCAAAACAACTTATTTGAAAACCTGTTTCATCATCATCTTCTTCTTTGTGATGTTTCCAAATTGAAAACAAAACGTTCTCATATTGTTCTTGTGTTTGTTTTGCCCGCTGTCCTTTAAACTTCCAAATGGAATTAAACTTTTCCAATTCGGTCATAATATACTCCTTGTGATGAAATTAGAACCAAGGACGGCCGCCTAATCCATCACAAGTTTCTATTATATCTATTAGTCGCAGAATGTCAAGTTAAAATGCACTTTATTTTTTAATCAATTCTGCAATCAATAACTATATCAACATTTTATTATATTCCTTAATCTAATGTCATATCCAATGAAGGGCTTATTTTAAGCCGACTCTTTATCCTGTCAAGGATAATCCTTGCATCCGCCGGGTCATAATTTGCCCCAACTAAAATCTTTAAGAATCTATGATCCGCAGTTGCTATATTTTCTTCTGCATATCTTTCATATCGGTCTCTTAATTTCATCAATGTATCTGCTCCATCAAACAGACTTAACCAGTAGATTTTTTTGAACATCGGTATATTCATTTTAAACTCCTTGAATAATTAGTTTTATTCCAATTCATATTCAGCAGAAGATAATTTTTTAGAATGAAATACCGCAGAGCAAGCTCTGCGGTATCTTTTAATCAGAAAACTTACTCCAACCACGGAAACAATTCCCCTTGTTTGTCATCGTGTATCTTTTTATAGTTTTCTAATTTCCTTCCTTGATTT
>BNUW01000099.1 GCA_025997655.1 Spirochaetia bacterium | reverse complement strand
TCGCTTGGCCCCGGCAAGCGACTAGTTCCTCCTCCAGCCTGGGTTTCCGTATTTGCCGCTCCGGTTATGAATAATTGGGCTTCTCTATTTGACGTTGTGGCCGTGTGTCCTCGGCGTTGTCGGCTGTTGATACAAGACAGGGCTGGTCAAACTCTTTCATACACGCCTCGGTGATTATACCGTCTTTTATAGAGGTCAATGGCCGATTCGTGAATAACCTTGGTTGCCGTACTTTTGTACTTTTTCATTATTTGGCCGCTTGCTTGAACGCGGGAAATACCGCTGCCTAACCTTGCCTGCAATATCCGGGACAAAACTTAGCATTGCGGCGAAGGGGAGTACCAGGGCCAGGCTTATCTGGTTCTGCTGCCAGAATTGGGGGAGGAGTTGGAGGAGCATGGAAACAATACCGCCCAGGAGGACAAGGGACCACAGGGCTTTTAACAGGAATTCGCAGAGATGGCGGCGGGCGGTGTTCCGGCTAAAGGCGTAGAGGATGCCCAGGGGGATTGCGGCAAGCAGCAGGGGGTTAACAAAGAGGAGGTTCATGTTGTGCCAGGTATAGTCATGTTGGGTAAAGAAGGACATAAAAAAGTCAAGGAAACCGACGATACCAAAGAAGATCCCCAGGAACGACTGGCTTAGGCCAAGGGCAATTGCGGCGGCGGGCTTTCTCCGGCGCGCCAGGAGCAGGGCGAAGATGCCGGCGATACACAGGGACAGGAGCAGTTGCCGGGGCCATTGCCGCCGGGGTGTGTCCAGGACCGGGGGACGGTCTACCGCCCGGTTGATCACATCCACGGATTTTACCAGGTTCCGTTCCCGGCCATACATATCCCGGTACCGGAAGTTTTCGATGCGGGCGCCTATTTCCGAGGGGAGAAACATCTCCTGCCAGACCGTGGTGAGGACATCGATATCCTGGCCCATGGAGTTACTCATGAACCATTCAGGAATGGGGGCGAACCAGGTATGCCGCAGGACGTGCTGACGCAGGGTAAAGCGGCCGGGGGCATCCAGGAAAGCTTCGGAGAACTGGCCATTGGTGGCAAGGTCGATGATGTCCCGAATCCGGGTGGCGCAGTTATCCTTAAAATGGTGGTACAGGTAGTTCCGGTTTTCAGGCCGGACATTGTTCTCCGCAAAGGCACGGACCAGTTCCTTGGTTTCCGGGGGGAGGTCCAGGGTGTAGAAGGTTACATCCCGGTTTGTCAGGATGAATTGGGCGATATTGCGTACCGCCGGGGAAGCGGCGCAACTGAAGAGGAGCCGTCCTTTGGCAAAGTTGGTATAAAAATGATCGGTCTCAAAGGAAAAGAGACCGTAATCATAAAGCCTGCTTTCCTGGGTACGCCGGTCTTCTATAATCAGGGCGATATGCCCCCACCACACGTACAGTTCATCCCCGGGGCCCGCCACGCTGACCCTGATGGTCAGATCATCATCGTCAGGCTCCGGCCAGGGTATCGACAAGGAGCCGGGAAGGGCGTTCGCATGGAACATCCCGCAAAAAGCCAGGAGGATAAAAAACAGGATGCTGGGGAGGCGCAGGCACTTCATATCCCCCATTTTGCATTATCCGGGCGCTTATGGCAATACTGACAAAACGACAAACGCATGAAAAAAATTATTCACAGATTTTCACTGATTAAGGTAGAATTTCTAAGGATTAACCACTGACCTCACGGACTCCTGCTTTCTTATCCTTTCCTTAGTCGGTGAGGGTCCGTGAGGTCAGTGGTTAAGAAATTCTTTCATGCGCTTGTGGCAATACTGACAAAATGGGATTTTCCGGATAGGATACGGTATGGGCTATATCGAATTTCGGGGGGTATGCAAGTATTACAATACAGGCGAAACCCGGATCCACGCGGCGGACCATATAAGCTTTGAGATTGAAAAAAGCGAATTTTGTGTGATCCTGGGGCCCAGCGGCGCGGGAAAAACCACCCTCCTCAATATGCTGGGGGGGATGGATTCCTGTGATGAAGGGACGATTATCCTGGATGGCCGGGAGATCAGCGCACTGACCGAACGGCAGCTAACGGATTACCGCCGGTATGACGTGGGCTTTGTGTTTCAGTTTTACAACCTTATCCAGAACCTTACCGCCCTGGAAAACGTGGAACTTGCCGCGGAGATTTGCACCGACTGCCGGGACCCCCGGAGTACCCTGGCGGCGGTGGGGCTGGCGGAACGGATGGGTAATTTTCCCGGCCAGCTTTCCGGAGGGGAACAACAAAGGGTCGCCATTGCCCGGGCCCTGGCGAAGAACCCCAAGATTTTGCTCTGCGATGAACCGACGGGAGCCCTGGATTACGAAACGGGGAAGACCATACTCAGGCTTTTACAGGGGAGCTGTCGGCAAACCGGGAAGACCGTGATCGTGATTACCCATAACCATGCCATCGCGGGGATGGCGGACCGGGTGATTCAGTTAAAAAACGGGGGAATCGTAAAAATTGAACGGAACCCTAACCCGCTGCCGGTAGAAATGATCGAGTGGTAATGATGGTTACCTTCGGTAAAACATATATTAAAATCATACTCCAAGAGATTCGTGGCACCCTGAGCCGCTTTGTGGCTATCTTCGCCATCGTAGCCCTGGGGGTAGGGTTTCTCGCCGGGCTTCTGGCGACCACCCCGGACATGAAGCTATCCATGGACCGCTACTTTCGGGAAACCAATATGATGGACATTTTCATCAAGGCAACCATGGGCATCACCGCCGGGGATCTTGAAGCCCTGGAATCCCTGGATGAAACCGCCCTGGTACTCCCTGCCTATGTGATGGATTCCCTGGTCAGAACCCGTGCGGATGAGGTGCTCGCCGCCCGGATCTACGGGCTGCCCCTGGACGATGCAGATGATCCAATGTTTGTAAACAAGATAGAAGTCGTGGCGGGTCGGCTTCCCGAAGGGGACGATGAATGTCTGGTGCAGCAGGGCGGTGGGTATTTCGGTGATTTCAGCATCGGCGATACCTTTTCGCTGGTCGATGCCGCCCTTGGCGAAATCTACCGGGTGGGCACGTATACCGTCACCGGGATAGTGAGAAGCCCCCTGTTTATTTCCTTTGACCGGGAACCCACCGGCATTGGTAATGGCCGGCTGGGGACGGCGCTCTACGTTCGGGACAGCAGCTTTGCCCTGCCGGTCTACACCGATGTCTACCTGACCCTGGCCGGGACGAGGCGCTTTACCGCCTTTACCGATCCCTATCAGGAATTTGTTGATGCCGCCGTAACGAAAATAGAAACCCTGGGGAATGAACGTTCACGTTACCGACATGAGGATATCCTTGCCGAAGTCGATAGGGGAACCGGGGACTATGAGCAGGCCAGGATGAACGCGGGGGATGAATTGGCGGCGGGCCGGAAGAAGCTGGACGACGGGGCGGTGGAGATAGCGGCGGGAGAGGCGGAACTGAAGGACGGCGAGGACCGTCTTGCGAAGGGCCGCCTTACCCTTGCGGAAGAGCAGGAGCGGGTAAAGAAGGAACTGGCGGACAATGAAGCGCGCCTCCGCAGTGGGGAAACCGAAATCGCCGCGGGGAAGCGGAAGCTGGCGGAAAGCAAGGCGCAGCTTGATGCGGCGCGGGATGAGGTGGAGAAAGCCCGTGGGTCCCGTGTTGCGATGGGTACCGCACGGGGGCGGGAAGGGGTGGCCCAATACGATGCGGGGTTGAAGGCATGGGAAGAGGGGAGCGCCCTGCTTACGGCGAAGGAAGCGGAACTGCGCCAGGGCCGGGTATTGCTGGAACAGGGCATGGCCCAGGCGGATGCGGAATTCGCCCGGGCGGCGGCGGAACTTGATGCGGCTGAGGCGGAGATTGCCGCCGGGTTTCTCAAATTGCAGGAAGCCCGGCGGGAGCTTGCGGCGGGGGAAGCGGAGTATGCGGCGGCCCTGAATGATGCGGAGAGGCAGTTCCGGCAGGGGGAGGAGGATTTGCGTGCGGCCCGGCGGCAGGTCGCTATCGACAAGCCCCAGTGGTATGTGCTGGACCGTAATGCCAATGTGGGCTGCGCAACCTACCGGGCCAATGTCGAAAAGATTGCCGACCTTGCCCGGGTGTTCCCCCTATTTTTCCTGCTGGTGGCGCTCCTGGTGGTACTGACCACCATGACCCGGATGGTGGAGGAAGAGCGGACACAAATCGGCGTCCTTAAAGCCCTGGGGTATAAAAAACGGGTAATCGCCGCCAAATACCTGGTTTACTGCGGGATCACCGGCATCCTCGGTTCCGCTGTAGGGATGATATCGGGCTTTTGGGGCCTCCCGATGATCATCTACAATGCCTTTGGGACCATGTACCGGCTGCCCCCTTTGGTGTTGGAACTAAACTGGTCCTTCGGCCTTATGGCCTGCGGCGCAGTATTGCTGTGTACCATGGGCGCCACGGTCTATGCCTCTTACAGTTCCCTCTGGGAGAAACCCTCGGCGCTTATGCGGCAAAAACCACCCCGGGCGGGGAAGCGGATATTCCTGGAATCCCTGCCCTTCATCTGGAAGCACCTGAAGTTTACCTACAAGGTTACCGCCCGCAACCTTATGCGGTATAAAAAACATTTTTTCATGACCGTCACCGGGATTGCCGGTTGTACCGCCCTGATGCTTACCGGTTTCGGCCTGCGGGATTCCCTGGTCTACATAGCCCGCACCCAGTTTGAAGACATCTTTAAGTACGATCTGCGCCTTGAATTGGACAATGGTACTGCTGATTCCAGGGATGAAATCATCCATACCTATCTCTCCGATACGCAGGCGATCCACCCCGGCGGCTATACGGCGCTCCATATCAATAACGCCTATGTCATCCATGGGGAGCAGCGGATCAGCGCCGTGCTGTATATTCCCGAAACCCCGGAAACCCTGGGGGATTTTATCAGGCTTGCGAACAGAACGACGAACATGCCCATTAGTTTTACTGCGGACTCTGCGGTGCTGACCGAAAAAATGGCCGCCGTTTTGAAGCTTACGCCGGGTGACCGCTTTACCCTGGAAAACGCCGATGGGAGAAGGGGGGATTTTGTCCTTACGGGGATCACCGAAAACTACGTGGGCAATTATTGCTACCTGGGATCGGCGGCATATCCGGCGGTTTTCGGCGGCAGTCTCAGCTTTGATACCCTGCTGGTAAAAACCGGTGTAGAAGGCCTTGCCGCCCAGGATGCCGGCATCTACGATGCTATCATAACCCGTATTCTGGAAAGTGATTTGGTTACGGGCGCTGAATTTACCGCCCATGTGCAGACTTCCTACAACAACCTGTTGGCAAGCATCAGCCTGGTGGTGCTGATCCTCATCGCCGCCGCCGGGGGGCTCGCCATGATTGTGCTTTACAACCTTACCTATATTAACATTAACGAGCGTAGCCGGGAACTGGCCACCCTCAGGGTGCTGGGGTTCCACCAGGGGGAGGCGGCGGCCTACATTTTTCGGGAGATCACCATCCTCAGTATTGTTGGCGCCCTTGCGGGGCTGCTCATTGGCATCCCCCTGCACGGGTTTATCATTTCGGTGGCGGAAAACACGGACCTCATGTTTGGCCGGGAAATCGCCCCTCTCAGCTTTGTTCTTTCCGCACTGATAACCATGGTCTTTTCCGCACTGGTGGATCTTCTGATGCTGGGAAAGATCAGGAACATTACGATGGCGGAATCTATGAAGGCGGTGGATTAAAGCAACTCTACGCCGGGGTTGACGAGCGGGTAGCGGAATACCATAAAGACCCTTCCCGCTGGGTTTCTTTGGAAGACCTTTAAAGGTACCTCTTGACCAGGACGAACTTGATGAACTAAATTATGAACATGATGGGGGCTATTATGTTGGAGAAATATAGCATGAAACCCGGCATTGGTATCTTTGCCCTGGTACTACTCATTTTTTCCGGCTGCGGCTGGGACGAAACTGCGGTTGAAAACTTTGACTACGACCTGCGGGGGACCTGGGTATCCATCAGAGAGCCTGATTGGTGGGAAACAGAGGAAAAGGGCCGCCTGGAAATAGGCTATGACACCATTAAAATTACCGGTTCGGTGCGGCCTTTTAATACCGGCTATACCAAGGGCTTCAATCTTCAAGGGTATTCAGAAGAAAGTTCCTCGGATGGAGGGGGAATTTCTTATGAAAAAAAAGGAACCCTGTTCATTAAGGATGCGGGCTCCGTAAAAAGTGTGCCTTATTTGATTTGGCGTACCGGCACGTATGGCGCTTATGTGGATATGCTTACTATTAACCCCTCCGGGACCGATTTAAACAAGGAAACCTTCACATCGGCGGTGGACTAAAGGTGATACGCGAGCCATCGTCCCACACCGAAAAAGCCTTTAAAGCCCTCTACGACACCGTAGCCCGGCTCCGTGCCCCCGACGGCTGCCCCTGGGATCGGGAACAGTCCCCCGTCACCCTGCGCGGCGACCTTATTGAAGAAACCTACGAATGTATTGAGGCCATTGACGAAAAAGATCCCGCCCATATCAAGGAAGAACTGGGGGATCTTTTCCTGCTGGTAACCATGCTTTCCTACATGCACGAACAGGAGGGCCTTTTCTCTGTGGCAGATAGCCTGACATGTATCACAGAAAAACTAATCCGCCGCCACCCCCATGTGTTTGGGGAAGTGAAAGTGAAGGACAGCGCCGAAGTGCTGGACAACTGGGCGAAGATCAAAGTGGAGCAGGAGGGCCGTAAACCCAAGGATTCCCTCATGGACCAGGTGTCCCGCTCCTTGCCGCCCTTAGACCGGGCCTATAAGCTGCAGAAAAAAGCCGCCAAGGCCGGGTTTGACTGGCCTGGCATTCCAGGGGTCATGGGCAAGCTTGAGGAGGAGTTGGGGGAAGTCACCGCCGCCATAGCGGAAGGGGATCAGGAAAGCCTTGAGGGAGAGCTGGGGGACCTGCTCTTTTCCGCCGTAAACCTGTGCCGATTCCTCAACGTGGAGCCCTCGGTGGCCCTTCAACGCACCAATGCTAAGTTTGTCAGCCGGTTTAAGCACGTAGAAAAGCGGATGAAGGAAACAAACCAAACAATGAAGCCGGGTAACCTCGCGGCCATGGATATGTTCTGGGAAGAAGCAAAGCGCTAAAGCTGCCCGAAGTTCATCATCACCTGGTGCAGGCGCTGTTCCAGTAACTTGAAGGAAAAAAACTTCTGCCCCAGGGCATAGTTTTTGGAGGTCATCACCTCTACGGCTCCTTCGGCTTTTAGGATCGCCTCCACGGTTTCTATGGTTTCGCCCGTCACGTAGTTTTCCATCACCACCACATCGAAGTCCAGGGGCTCAATGTCCTGCTGGAAAATAGAGTAGCGGTTTACCAGGATCGGTTTCTTGAACCAGATAGCCTCAAGGAATGCGTTGCCAAACCCTTCGTAGGTGGAGGGGTAGGTGACAAAGTCGGCGTTCAGGTAACAATCCCAGAGGCTGTACTTTTTCTGCCCCGGACGCCCGTCCGCTTCTTCAGTGAGTCCCCGTTCGGCGCCGATGATGTCCGGCCTGACTATCACTTCCACCCCCAGGATCTTCGCGTAGTCCATGGTCCGCTCATAGTATTCTGAACCCTCGTCCCGTTCCTGGTGGCTTATCAACAGCTTTGCTTTTCTGCCATGGCCCCGCAGCCGGTTTGCCAGCTCTATGGCGTGCTCAATACCCTTGCGGGCGATCATCCTGGTGGGTTGGAGAAGCAGGGTTTCGTCATCCGCTATCCCCAGTGTTTTCCGTAAACCGCGGCCGTAGTCGTCCAACTCGGGGGGCTGGGTGTCAAAGTCAAACACATTGGGGATGATGATGGAGGAAAGGCCGCAGCGGTAGGAAAGCTGCCGCCGGCCCTCGGAGTTGATCACCACATGGTTGATGGTATGCAACCGGGGAGGGAAGGCGGTGGACAGGTAATCTTCGATGCAGTTTACGGAAAAGCGCTGCCGCTCCCAGGCAAAGTCGTGGTGGTGGGCAATGGCGGGGATCCCCGTTTCAGCAATGTACTCCGTGATGGCCAGCCCCAGGGGGATGTTCATGGGAATGGTCAGGGCGTTTTCGATGATCAAGAGATCGACCTTAAAGGTTTCCACAAATTCGTAGAGCGCCCGCTTCAGCCGGAACCGGAGGGCCTGAATTTCCCCGGTAAGCCCCTCGCTGCGGGTAGTGGTCCCGAAACAGCGTTTCTGTATGTCCTCAATGATGGGGTGGCCGAAAAAAGCCTCATCCACCACCATGGATTTTGTGGGATCCCAATCGGAGAGGCCGGAAAAGAAAAAACATTCGTAACCCATCTTTTCCAGTACCGAGCGCCACTTGCCGGTTTCCAGGGATACCCCATCGGTCCCCTGAAAGCGGGTTGAAACAAAACCTATATTGTGGATAGTGGTCCGTTTGGTCAGGTACATGATCCCTCGGTCTGCAGCATCATTAACTGCACAAAATAGTTAATCTTTTTATACGCATCGGTTAAGCGCTGGTTCATGGGGACCTTCGTAAAGTACCCCAGCTCTTTCCAGTTGATGATCACCTCCGGGGGGCTTTTCTGGGTATCCCCCAACAGGTTCTTCATGAATTTTCCCACCGCCACCAGCCCCTGGACCGCCGCGTTGATCAATGCAAGAGCCTCGTCGTCCATCTCCTCCGTAGTAGTATTGATAAACCTGGCCTGACCCTTGTCCCCCCCCGCCCGTGTCAGGGCGCTCCTGAAGCGGAGTCCCCGGGTACCGGTATCGGCAAGGGTGTTATCCAGGGCTTCAATGGGATCGGTGACATCAGTAATAGTGTGGACGGCGTTGGACATTTCCATGGAAAGACTGTTGTTAACCCACTGCCCCCGGACCAGCAGTATGTCGCAGAGTTCCTGCATTTCTTTGGTGACAAAATCCTGAATGAAGGCCAGGAGATAATTCAGGGGGGCGGCATAGGCAAACCCGTCGAGCCCCAGGGCAACGCAGTTTTTACTGATTTCCGGATTGTAAAACTGCAGCCTGGTGACCGACGGCGCCCCAAAAACGGCGGCGGCCAGGGCTTCAATCTGGCCGTTCTTCTGCTTGTTCAGCACCCGGTCGATCACGGCCTGGACTTCGCCGCTCTTTGCCTCAAGCCAGGATTCCGCCAGCAGCGCCTCGGCGGCCTTATATTTTACCTGCCACACCGGGTTCTTTGAGCTGTACTGCCCGATGAGTTCGATGATGCCTGGAAGAACGCCCTGGGGGTGTTGAAAATTGCCGGTGAGGGTAAGGAACTCTTTCCCCTCACCCAATGGAATGTGCTGGTGGCGAATTTGAAGGAGTTGAAGAGCGCCGGCATCATC
>BNUW01000098.1 GCA_025997655.1 Spirochaetia bacterium | reverse complement strand
GGAAAGTACCGGAAACCATTATGCCGGGAAGCATAGCGACGGCGGGATTGTTAAGTTTTATATTTGTGAAGAAATATGACGATCATGTGCCGTATTATCGTCAGGAAGCGGGTTTTGAACGAATCGGGGTGAATATATCCCGGCAGGACATGAGTAATTGGCAGATGAAGACAGGGAACCGGCTGGAACCCCTGATAGAAAAACTAAAAGCCCATGTGAAAAGCGGCGAAGTGATGCAGATGGATGAAACCCCCATGAAGGTGATGCGTGAACCGGGCCGAAACAACACCAGCAAATCGTATATGTGGCTTGCCCGCGGCGGGCCGCCCGACAAACCGGCGCTTTTCTATGAATACAATGAAACTCGTGCGAGCGAAAATGTGATCCCCTTTCTTGAGGGTTTCAAGGGATACCTGCAAACGGACGGATGGGGCAGTTATAATGCTGCTCTTATAGGATATCCGGATGTTGTTCATGTCGGCTGTTTTGCCCATGCCCGAAGAAAGTTCTTTGAAGCAATGAAAGCGGCGGGGGCAGTAGAGACTGAAAAAACATGCGGCGCAGCACAGGCGATCTCATACATAAAGGGGCTGTACACCGTTGAAAAAGATTTACGGGAAAAGGTGAAGAAGCACGTCATATCATTGGAGGAGTTCCTTGAGGAACGGATCCGGAGATGCGCACCAATAATAGTAAGTTTTCATAAGTGGCTTGAAAAACAGTCGGAAGAAGTATTGCCCAGCTCTGCCTTAGGAGCAGCGATAAAATACACCCTCAACCGATGGCCCACCCTGATCAAATATCTCTGCCATGCGGAACTGACCCCGGACAACAACGCTGCCGAACGGGGGATACGGCCATTTGTTATGGGGAGGAAAAACTGGGTCATGTGCGGCTCTCCGGAGGGCGCTAAAACTGCCTGCGCTCTTTATTCCCTTATCGAGACGGCCAAGGCTAACAACCTGAACCCCTACAGTTACCTGAAAACCGTTTTTGACAAAGTGCCAACCTTGGCCCCCGGCGATGATTGGGGACAACTGCTGCCCTGGAACATCACCCTCTGATTTTTCGGGGGTGGCTGCTTTTGACGTTTACCTAATTCCAACCCATGACTTAATTTATATTCTTCCATTAGATTAATTGCTTTTTTAGAGATTGTTTCATTTATTTAAAATAAGTCAACTCAAATTCAATCAATTTATCAAAAAAAGCCCTTTTTCTGGAAAATACTTGACAAGATAAATCGGAAACAATAAATTAAAAACATGGAGACCTTAATGAGTAAGTATAAGTCTAATCTTGATTATCTTAGTGTAGATACTGATATTTCTGTAAAAGAGCTGGAAGAAATAATAGAAGAAGCGGATACTATAACCCAAAGTTTTGATACCCATACTAATTTAGCGAAAACAATTGAAGCATATCTAAAAAAAGGGCAATGTCTACAGAAATTAGGAGAGTACGAGAAAAGTAAAGAATCTATCAAAAAGGCTTTGCTTTTAAAACCAAATATGCCGGAAGCCTTAGTACGGCTTGGTATTATATATCATGAGGCCAAAGAATACGATGCCGCAATAAAATATTATGATAACGCGATACGCATTATGCCTGATTATCCTTGTGCTCTAAACAATCGGGCTTTTTCATATAATAATATGGGTGAATACGATTTAGCGATAAAAGATTATAGTAACGCGATACGCATTATGCCTGATTATTGTATTGCTATTGATAACCGGGGCTTATCCTATGCAAATAAAAATGAATATGATAAAGCAATAGAAGATTTTAGTAAAGTGATACGTATTAAGCCTGATTTTTTTCCTGCATACAAAAATCTTGGAAGCACATATGATGAGAAAAAGGATTATGAAAAGGCAATAGAATATTTTAGTAAAGCAATCGAAATAAAACCAAAATATTCCGATTTGTATTTATCACGACATTATATCTATAAAAGAATTGGCGAAAAAGAAAAAGCAATGGCAGATGAGAGTGAATGTATAATGCTAAAAAAACATGCGGATAATTATAGCTTAAGATCCAGGCATAACCTTGAAAAGAAACAATGGGAAAAAGCATTGAATGACCAAACTGAAGATATAACGAGAAACCCAAAGGATGCTCATCAATATTATTTGCGCAGTATTATTTATGAAATAAGAGGTGAGTATGAATTAAGCTTTACCGATGTGCTTGGCTATTATGAATATTCAGAAAATAAGAAAGAAGCTATTATAAATATAAGGGCACAGATCGATTCAATATTGCAATTTTCCGGAATTGATATTCTGTGGAAATTTACTAAATATCAGGACATCTTGATAAAAGTACAAAACGTTTTTGTTAGCCTTGTTGGTTCCTTTATGAAAAACGGATGGACAAAAGATCATTATAAACAGTTAATACGAGAATTCTATTTGTTTTGGAAATCCTATCGTGTTACTGATAAAATACCCGTGTACAAATATACAAATATTTCAACACTAGAAAAAATATATATGAATCCATGTTTATATTTACGTCCTGCACTATACCAAAATGATCCTGATGAGGGTAAAGTATTGTTTAATTATCTATCAAGTAACACGCATAAAGATCACGATTATATAAAAAAAACAATTGATGAAATAAAAGATAAAATATCAGATAAAATCATTGCATTTACTTCTTGTTTTTCTACTGATGGTGATAATCTTTCTATGTGGAATAGCAGCTATTCAGAAAATGGTGAGGGTGTATCTATTGGTGTTCTGACTAATCCGGAAGAAGTAAGCGATGGAATTGCTATAATAGAAATATCTAAGGAAGAGTCTTTGGGTGAAAAAGATAAAGTTGAGAAAAAAGAAAAAATTAATATTACGAAATTAGGATTGTATAAAATTTGCTATGAAAAGGAAAAATTAAAAGAAATATCAAAATCTTTAGCAAATATAGAAAAACATGATTATGAAAATGATGAATTTAAGAAATTACTTACAAAACTCTTTGCAATAATAGCACATCTTGTAAAAGAAAGATACTACCAACATGAAAACGAAATTAGATACATTTATACAACTACAATTGAAAATAGCAAAAAATATATTAAAATTCAGGAAAATCCATTTAAAGATGGCATTTTCATTGAAACTGAGGATGTGTTATTTGGTGTAAAAAAATTAAATAAAAAAGCAGATGAAAATGAAGAAGATGTCTATGAAATAAAATTTGGCCCAAAAGTTGATAATAATACCTTTCAGAAATACAAACATGTATTTGAAGAAAAATTTAATATCCCCAATAAGCCAATTGTTATCAGCAAATCAAATATTAATTTTAGATGAAATATTCAATATCTTCACATGTACTAAAGTGTATTTCTTTCGCATAACGTACGCTATGTGCAGTATTTTTTGCTTTTATTATTGCTTTTTATTTTCTTCATTTTCCTTGATTTTGTTTTCAGTCCATTCAATACAATTTTTTGCGATTTTTACTGCCTTTTTATATTCTTCCTTTGTAATTTCATCGTATTCTCCGGGATACCTTGTTTGAACAGCGTACATTGTCAACTCTGATGCTTCTTTTATGTTTGAAGGAATATTCGTCAATTTTTCAAGTTCTTCTAACAATATACCAATATTGTGCGTAAAATCAGGTTCAACGCCATAATATATTAACAGCCCTTTTAAAGCCTTCTCGGCAGACTGCTGAATCTGGAAACACAAATCTTCATAATACATATTAGGTGTTATGGAAACTGTTGCCAGATCATAACTGCTTTTTGCCCTGCCAATCCATGATTCAGCAGACCTCCGGTCTGAACGTTCCATATATTATTTTACCCTCTTTCTTTATTGTCTTATAAATATATCCAATTTCATTGCTCAATTCTATATATCTGTTATAATCAATTGTAAGTAAATCAACAGGAATTTCAATTTTGTTTTCATAAAGAGCCCGATAAATAGTGCCAATAATAGCACGGCCATTCTTTAGGTTCTTTTTTATTATGAGTAAATCAATATCGCTTTTTTGCGTATTATCCCCTCGTGCATACGAACCAAAAAGTATAATCTGATCCGGTGATGCAAGCGATACAACAATGGGAAGAATTTTATCAATATACGGTATATTATTACCCATAATTCCATACTAATTCATTTTTTTCATTATGTCAAGGCCCTATTTTTATGAATTTTAGTTAGAATCTACAGACAATTTCAAAAAATATTGCACATTAACGTACGCTATACGTAATTTGGGCTAACAATGGAGGATATGCCCCTTACGGAAGAGGATAAAAGCCGTTTAAGGAATTGTATAAACGGAAAAGACGATATTAATAAAATTTTACAGGAAACCATAAAAAGGTATACATTGGTGGAAGTATAAACATGGAAAAATATGACTATACTTATAAAGGTTCTGAGGGCTATTGTCACCCGGGAACCGATGTACTAATAAACAAACGCGGAACGGGAAATAACCAGTTTAAAATTATTAATGCTTTATAATATGCCCATAATAGGAGACTTCAATTTTTTTAATTTATATAAAATACATAAAATAATATTTGATGATATATATGAATGGGCGGGGCAGATGCCGCCCTGCGGACAATTCAGTATTTCGTCCTTTAACCCAGGGGGTTTTGGGAAAGGCTCCCCATACAGGGAGTATTCACGCCGACTTATTTTAAAAAGTTATTCGATAAATTTTTATCGAATTCTCTTGACCGTTCCCGATTCCCGGTGTTATAATTCTAACATCTTGAAGATGTTGGAGGCATATTGTGACACGTCTATTTAAAGGCGGAATCGCCGCTTCCCCCATGGGGGTACCCTGAATGGCCAATCAGTTGAAGGCCTGGAGGGTCTTGGATTGTAAAAATTACCGATTTTTGAACCTATCGCCAATGCAGCGTGTATTGGGGCTCCTTTTTCAAAACCCTCCGTTCTTTCTGTGGAAATTACTTCATGAAAACATCGCAAATACTCTTCATGGTATCATGCGCCGGTTTTTCGGAACCCAGCGCAAAAAATATTTTCTCAAGGAGTTTCATATGCGAGGAGGCATTATATGGCAGGTTCTATAAAAGAAATCCAGACCACTTGCTGTTACTGCGGATCGGGCTGTCAGCTCTTGTTCACGGTTGACCAGGCGGCGAACAAGATCCTGGATGTTCACCCGGTTCAGGGCAGAACGAACGATGGCAAGGCCTGTTTGAAGGGCTGGTACGGCTGGGATTATTTGAATGATCCCCAGATTCTTACCAAACGGCTGCGGGAACCAATGATCCGCAAAAACGGGAGGAAATCACCCCTGGAGGTGGTCAGTTGGGACGAGGCGATTCAGTTCGTCGCGGACAACTTTAAGAAAATAAAAGAGAAATGGGGGCCGGATTCAGTCCTGGTTGCCGCTTCTGCCCGGGGGCCGGGAAACGAGGCGGGCTACATCACCCAGAAATTTGCCCGGGCCGTTATAGGAACCAACAACATCGACCACTGCGCGCGCATTTGCCACGCGGCATCGGTTGTGGGCTCCATGCAGACCATCGGTGAAGGGGCCATGTCCCTTTCTATCCCGGAAATTGAGGATTGCGAAGTTATCTTCAATATTGGGTATAACGCGGCGGCTTCCCACCCCATCGTGGCCCGCCGGATCGTCAGGGCCAAGGAAAAAGGGGCCTTTATCATCTGCGCCGATCCCCGGATCACCGAGACCGCCCGCATTTCCGACCTCCACCTCCAGTTAAAGGGCGGTACCAATGTGGCCCTGGTGAACGCAATGGCCAATGTCATCATCACCGAAAATTTGATGGACAACGAATTTGTAAAGGCCCACACCAAGGGGTTTGATGAATTCTGGGCCATCGTAAAAGAGGATACCCCGGAGCGCAATGCGAAAATCTGCGGGCTATCGCCGGAAAATATCCGCCTGGCCGCCCGCAAATACGCAGGAAGCAAACATTCGGTTATCACCTGGGGAATGGGCATCACCCAGTTCAGCCAGGGGGTGGAAACGGTCAAGTGCTGCTGTTCGCTGGCCATGCTTACGGGCAACTTCGGGCACTATGCCTGCGGTACCGGTCCGGTACGGGGGCAGAACAACGTGCAGGGTACCTGCGATATGGGCGACCTGCCGAATGTATATCCGGGCTATCAGAGTGTTACCGATCCCGCCGTTCAGGCTAAGTTCGAGAAAGCATGGGGGGTTAAGCTCGATAACAAAGTGGGTATTCAGCTTACCCGTATCCCCGAATTCGTTATCCACGAAAAAGATCCGGCAAAGCGTATCCATGCCTACTATATTACCGGGGAAGATCCCGCCCAGTCCGATCCGGATTTGGAAGAACTGCGGGAAAGCCTGGACGCCATCGACTTTGTGGTCTGCCAGGATATTTTCTGGAACAAGACCTGCCAACATGCGGACGCCATTCTGCCCGCCACTGCCTGGGGCGAGCATGACGGCTGCTACACCAGTTCCGACCGGGGCTTCCAACGGATCCGCAAGGTGATTGAGCCCACGGGCAATCTCCTGACGGATTGGGATATCACCTGCCGCATCGCCCGCGCAATGGGTTACCCCATGCCTGAATACAAGAACACCGAGGAAATCTGGAACGAGATGGCCAGCCTTTCACCGAAATTTGCCGGGGTCACCTACGAAAAACTGGAAAAACTGGGCAGCATCCAGTGGCCGTGCTGGGACAAGAGCATGGAGGACAAAGGCACCATGTTCCTCCACAAGGACGGGGTTTTCGCCACCCCGGACGGCATCGGGATACTTAAAACATCCCCCTATCATCCGCCTGCGGAGGTTGAAAGCAAGGAATACCCCATTACCCTCTGCACGGTCCGTGAGGTAGGCCACTACTCGGTGCGGACCATGTCCGGAAACTGCCGGACCCTCAGGAACCTGGAAGACGAGCCGGGCTGGGTGGAGATTTCGCCGGAAGACGCCGCGGAACTGGGCATCAAACACGAGGAACTGGTGCGGGTTTCGTCAAAACGCGGCAGTGTCATAACCCGGGCCAATGTCACCGAGCGTGTCAAAAAAGGCGCCGTGTACATGACCTACCAGTGGTGGGTCGGCGCCTGTAACGAGCTGACGATTTCCGTATTGGATCCCAGCAGCAAGACACCGGAATACAAGTACTGCGCGTGCAAGGTAGAAAAACTTTCCGACCAGAAAGCGGCCTGGGAAGCGGTCAATAAAACCTTGTCCGATATTCGTACCAATATGCGCGTCGACGCAGTCCGTGAGGGGGTAGGAGCATGAACTCATTTGTACAAGCAACGCCGATTCGCTGTATCGGCTGTAGAACCTGTTTGATAAGCTGCGTGGTTGCCCACGAAGGCAAGCGGATATTCGAAATTGATCCCGATGCCTACGATTTCAACCCCCGGCTCTTCATGGTAAAGACCGCACGGGTCAGCTCGCCGGTCCAGTGCCGGCACTGTGAAAACGCTGCTTGCAGGACGTCCTGTACCTCCGGGGCTATCTCGGTGAAGGACAATGTGGTGGTTGTCGACCCGAAGAAATGCATCGGCTGCAAGAACTGTGTCGTAGCCTGTCCTTTCGGCGCGGTAGAAATTGTGGAAACCGCCGAGGTCAATGCCGATGGTACGACCAAGAAGATTGCCAACAAGTGCGACCTCTGCATTGGGGTGGCGGACAGCCCGTCCTGCGTGAAGGTCTGCCCCACGGAGGCGTTGAAGGTGGTGACCGAAGAAGCCTTAAGCGATAGCCTGGCGGATAAGCGGAAGAACGCTGCCAACGCCGCCGTGGTGGGTTAAGCTGCGGAAACCGGCCTGGAACAGTCCTGCCTTATGGGGCGAGGGTGGTGTTCAGGCCGGTTTTTTTCATTTGAATATATTGACCCTTTATTAGTCCGTTTTGTCAGTGTGGTCTGTGGTTATTTTCCATCCAATAATGTGGCAAAATGCACGAAAAAGGATTGAACTTTCGTTAAAACGGTAGTATCATGCTGATATGGAACGAAACGCCTTACAGCAGCTTATTGCATGGAAGAACAGACCGAATCACAAACCCTTGATAATCAGGGGCGCACGGCAAACCGGCAAGACCGGAACTTATCGCCCTTCCGCAGCCGGATGGAGGGTATCAGCCTTTTTATTGGAGCAACGATAATGGCCGTGCCGAAGTGGACTTCCTTATTCAGGCGGGCCGGAATATTATTCCCATCGAAGTGAAGTCGGGGATAAATCTCCGGGCAAAGAGTTTGCAGGTATATATTGACAAATTTAACCCCGCTATCGCAGTGCGGACATCTCCCGCGGATTACCATGCGGGGGAACGGGTTGTTGATTTGCCCCTGTATGCGCTGAGTTTGTTGCCGGACCAAAGAAGACATCCAGTTCTTCTGAAAAAAAGATTCGCTTAGCTAAACGAGTGTCAGTATATCACCCCGCCATTACCGACGGGGCATCCTCGCTCTCTAAACAATGGGTATCTTAATACCTGTCTTTACCGGTTACTCACTACCGTCGAATTCTTGTAGTCTTTAGATGGACACGTTTACACCGCTTGCAAATTTTGCCATAAAGGAGTAGTATTACAATATGGAACTTGAATACACTTATTGGCAAGATGGCGCGTTTTTTGTGGGTTTTCTCAATGCATATCCCGATGATTCCACCCAGGGAGTTACCCTGGCCGAATTAGAAGAAGCGCTCGCCGAGGTCTATGAAATACGGCAGGAAGAAAAAAACCATCTTGCCGCCATCCGTAAAACCGGAAAACTGAAAATACCTGCGTGAAAAAAGAAAAATTGCTTGAAAAAATCCATGAAAACGGGGTGATTTTTGTGCGGTATGGAAAGAAGCACGATATATACGAAAATCCCCGCACCCATGAGTATATTCAAGTCCCAAGGCACCCTGATATAAATGAATATACGGCAAAGGGCATCATCCTGGAACAGTCCTGCCTTATGGGGCGAGGGCGGTGTTCAGGCTGGTTTTTTTCATTTGAATATATTGACCCTTTATTAGTCCGTTTTGTCAGTGTGGTCTGTGGTTATTTTCCATCCAATAATGTGGTAAAATGCACGAATTACGTACGTAAAACGTGAAAAAATGCACGAAAAGGGATTGAACTTTCGTTAAAACGGTAATATCATGCTGATATGGAACGAAACGCCTTACAGCAGCTTATTGCATGGAAGAACAGACCGAATCACAAACCGTTGATAATCAGGGGCGCACGGCAAACCGGCAAGACCTGGCTTATGAAATATTTTGGCCGGACCTGTTTTGAAAATTCGGTATATATTTCCTTTGACGCTAATACCCGAATCGCGGGAATTTTCGAGCCCGACCTTAACCCCCGCAGGATCATCGGGGAATTGGAAGTTCTGTATCAAACTACCATAAAACCCG
>BNUW01000097.1 GCA_025997655.1 Spirochaetia bacterium | reverse complement strand
TTGCCCCAAAAACCGGAACGCCGCCGGCAGCCCCGCAATGCTTTTCCCCTGAGTTACGGCGCATACGATTTTTCAGGCAAAATTATTACATTGGGGGAAATGAAAAGGCGGCCCAGCTTTCGGGAATAAATGTGCGCATGATGAAGATATTCAATTACATGCTTGCGGGTTTGTTTGCTGGTTTTGCGGGGGTGGTGCAGGCAGGCCGTCTGGGCTCGGCGATGGTAACCTCCGGGGAAGGCATGGAGATGCGGGTTCTGACGGCGGTCATAATCGGCGGGGCCAGCCTGCAGGGTGGTGAAGGGACCATCCTGGGTGCTTTTTTGGGATCCATATTAATGGCCCTGGTTACCAACGCAGTTAATCTGCTTGGGGTCAATGTGTATTGGCAAACCTTTATTATGGGCCTAACCCTGCTTATTGCGGTGTTAGTTGACGTATTAGGAAACAAACAGCGGAGGTCTCAGTTAATTCTGAGAAAAAAATAATGGTTAAAATAACTGAAATTGCCTATAACGGATGGCAGCATTGTCTTGAAATGAGCAATGATACGGTTAAGCTCATTGTTACAACCGATGTGGGGCCAAGGATAATTTATTTTGGGGCCGTTAATGGTGAAAATATGTTTCATCAGAGAAAGGGTCAGCAGGGCCTTGTTAATTCAAAGGAGTGGCATATCTATGGGGGCCACCGCTTGTGGCACAGTCCTCAGGACGGATTCAGGCCGAATCAGGTTGACAATGCGCCGGTTTCCTATAAAGTCAGCGGCAATTCCGTTGAAATGGATTGCCCTGAAGAGGAAGCCACAAGGATCCGGAAACAACTGTGCATCACCATGGCGGCTGATGAACCCCGGGTTACGGTGGGTCACCGAATTTACAACTGCGGCTTATGGCCCATTAACCTGGGAACCTGGGCCATGTCGGTAATGAGGGAAGACGGGAAGGTAATACTCCCCATTCCCCGGAAGCAAACACCGGATTATTACCCAAACTTTTCAATTGTGTACTGGCCCTGGACAAAACCGAATGACAGCCGCTTTAGTATTGGTGAAAAATATATGACCCTTCAGCAGGATCAGAATAATAAACAGTGGTTTAAGATCGGGTTCAACAATACTGAAGGCTGGGGCGCCTATCTTTTGAATGGCTATATGTTTGTAAAGACCGCTCTTCCCCGGGCCGGAGAAGAGTATCCCGACTTTGGTTCCACCTTTGAAATATACACGGATAATGAAATGACGGAACTGGAATCCATGGGACCATTAAGAACCATTGCCAGGAATGAATATACGGAACATACGGAGGAATGGTATTTGTTCCGGGATATTAAAATGCCTAAAACCGAAAAAGAAATTGAAGAATACGTGTCTAAACCGATTCTTAAGGTGATACATACATAATAGGGGTGTATATGAACAGTGAAGAACGAGTTATGAATGCTCTGGCGCACAAACCCATTGACCGGGTTCCAACCTTTGAATGGGAGATAAGCCGGAAACTGATCGAAGCTATGACGCCCGGCGCGGACATGGCGGAATTTATTGAGCGCATGGATATTGACGGTATTGTAGTTCATCAGAAGTATAAAAAAGATTTTATTGATGAAGTTACCTACCGTGATGAATGGGGGGTAACGAAAAAAATTACCGCCGAAGAAACGGACATTACCGCCGACGGTCCGGTAAAGGAACCGGAGGATCTTGAAGGATATACTCCGCCGGATCCCTGCGCGCCATACCGCCTGGATGCGGTGAAAGAGGCCCTCGATCGCTTTAAAGGAAAACGGGCGGTGATCCTCCATCTGAATGACGTTTTTTCCCTGCCGAGCCGGATTATGCCCTTTGAGGAATTCCTCATGGCGATTAACACCGAGCCGGAAATGGTGGATAAACTGATCGGCATTGTGGTGGACTACAATATCAAGGTGGCCAAGCGTGCCTGGGATTTGGGATTGCGGATCGTGATGACCGGTGACGATTACTGCTATACCAGGGGGCCGATGTTTTCCCCGAAAGCATTCAGGGAAATCTTTTTCCCCTGGTACAAGAAGGTGATGCGCGCGTATAAAGACATGGGTTTTATGGTGATTAAGCATTGCGATGGGGATGTGATGTCGCTTATTGACATGATTGTCGATCCTGAAACCGGCATTGATTGCTACGATCCCATAGAGCCCGCTGCGGGGATGCAGCTTTCGTATTTTAAGGAAAAATACGGAAAACGGATCTGCCTCAAGGGTAACGTGGACTGTGCACAAACCCTGACCTTCGGGACGGTGGAGGATACAATACAGGAGACAAAGGAATGCCTTCGCATAGGCATGCCGGGGTATGGTTATATTCTTTCCTCTTCCAACAGTCTTCATTCTGAGGTTAAGCCGGATAATTACAAGGCCTTATTGGATACCCTGCACGAATTCGGCGTTTATAAGTAGCAAGGAGCTGTGCAATGGCAGAATATTTATTCCATGATTAAAGCCGGCATCTTCAGCATAAATGGTGATGAAAAAAGTGTTTGTTCCCGCAAATGTGATGTTGTCTCTCCAAAAATCAGCTGGTATGAGCGGGATTTGGATGATGTATGGAAGGCCGCCGGGGACGCTATAAAAGGGGCTCTCGAAAGCTCGGGGCTCTCGGGCAGTGATATTATGGCGGTTTCCCTGACCGGGCATGGCAAAGGTGTGCGGCCTGCTATTGAGGGCGCGGATCAAAGAGCTGCGTGTATTTTCTCATTTCCTCCCGGGATACTCCGATGCTCATCATGGGGACAATAGCATACGCCATGGAGAATTATTTTGATGAGTATTGTAAGCGCTGATAGGCCAATAGACAAAAAACATTCTCCGATATACAATATTCGTATTGTTGCCCTGTTCCTCTGCCTTTTGCCCGGAAGCGCCTTTGCTGCGGTTCCTTCCGCGGATGTGCCGGTATATGAGGTTTCGCAAAAGTGGCTGGCGGTTGAAATAGCATTACTGTACTATGTGAATGCGGGGATGCCTGAGGATACGGCGGACCTTTTGACCGCCCTTGACGAATTCAGCCGTACGGTGGAGGCCTTTCACCGGTCCCCGCTGTATGTAAGCGGCGCAGTTACCGCTTTTTCCCCGGGGGAACTCACCCGAAACATTACAGACCTGACAGAATTACTGTCCCGGTCGGTACGGGAGGGACAAACCACCGAAGTCCGGGAGTCCGCGATTCTGGAGCTTTCCGTTGAAATCCACCGGGAGCTTGCCCGGTGGCAGTTTCTGGATTCAGAGATGGCGGATCATATCCACATGGCGTACTTTTCCCAGTTCTTTATTCTTATTGCGATCATCATCATAATGACCCTGTTTGTGTGGCGGCTTTACGGGGCGCTGGAACATTCACGGGCCAGGGGCAAACAGAGCGCCGCCTTTTCCCGCTGGGTAGTACTCGCCCAGGAACAGGAGCGTTCCCGCATCGCCCGGGAACTGCACGATTCCATTGCCCAGGAATTGGGTGTCCTGGAAATGAGGGTTCAGGCGATACGCCGCATTGGGGGCGATGCCACTGAAGCCGGCCGTGCCGGTATACAGGAATTGTGTACGGAACTGAGCGCCGGGCATGGGGAACTTATTGAAAAGGTGCGGATTATCTGTAACGGCCTGGTGCCTCCGGAACTTCGCCACCAGGGCTTGGCGGACGCCCTGCGCAGACTTTGTTACGATTTCGGAAAAGCCGCGGGTATCGAGTGCCGTTTAACGGTGCAGGAGGGCTTCAGTTCCGGGCCCCTGTCGGCGGAAATGCAGCTCCAGTGTTTCAGGCTGGTTCAGGAGGCGCTTAGCAACATCAGAAAACATGCGGAGGCTGCCGAGGCCACCGTGTTACTGCGCAACGCCGACTTTGGCGGAGACAAAACAAGAAAAGGGCTGCTGATCTGTGTTTCCGATGACGGCAAAGGGTTTCCCCCCGGCCGCCGTCCCCTGTCCGCCGAAAATGCAGGCCGCTTTCCCTCCGGTCATTTAGGCATTCGGGGGATGTATGAACGTATCACCATTCTTGGGGGTAAACTTAGTTTTATAAGCGAAGAAGGAGAGGGGACCATGGTGAAAATTGAGGCGCCATTACTATGAAAACCGTAAAAATAGTAGCGGCATGTGTTTTAGCGGCGGCGGCAAATTGTCTGCTCGCCTACCTTGCGGGAGACATCCTTCATCTGCCCCTGTTTCTCGACACCCTGTTTACCTGCGCCGTGGCCTTTGCCGCCGGTACCCTGCCGGGAACATTCACCGCAATCCTGAGCGGCGCCATTAACCTTATTGTCCATTACCACCCGGGGATCCTGTGGGATGGGCTCTTTATCCTATGCAGTATCGCAGAAGTGCTGTTGATAGGCGGATTCCGCCGCATACAATCCCGCCGCATCGAACCGCCGAGCCGCCGTCACGGTGAACAGGGGGAACCCTATTCGCTTGTCAGTACCGGGGCGGCGTTGTTCCTGTTATATATCGCCATGTGCATGGTGGTCAGCATCCTTGGGGGTATCATTGATTTTACGATCACGATTCCACTGGAAACCCCGGATCATGCGCTGTACCCCCACACCTTTTTCAAGCTGGGCCTGCTGCGGAACCAACTGCCCCTTTTAGCGGCGGATATTCTTTCCCGTATCCCGGTGAATATCGTTGACCGGTTCATCACCGCCTTTGGGGGCTATGGCCTGGGCGTGCTTTTGCAGCGAACTTTTTGGTTTCGCCGTGTCCTTGGGGATCGCCGAAGCTCCTAAGCGAAGCCGAAAATCCGTTTTGTGCGTAAACACTGACTACAAAACAAATTCCCCCCGGTATAGTTATGAGTCTGAACCCATTGGGTTCTTTTGACATCCTTCGTTTTGGGAAAATAACATGAAAAGAACGGTTTGTGGATTTGTGGTTTTATCGGCACTGATTATCAGTGTATCAACAGCCTGTGCTTCCGGCGCAGTTAAAGAAGAAAAGGCGGTACAAGAGCACCGCTTGCAGTAACAAGAACAGCAACAACAGAAAAACCAGGAAAGGGAAGCCAAAAGGCAAACGGAAGCAGAACGCCTGGTTTATACGCGCGCTCTTTTTTCGGGGTTAACTTATTTCGCTATAGCAGGCTGGGAAAACGGTTTCCCGGATCGGGAAAGCGCCCAACAATGGCTTGAGGATATAAAAAACCGGGAAGGCGCGGTATCAAATGCGGTCACTACACAAAAAAAATCATATGAAAAAGAAGAAAATGTATTTATAAAAAATCCATCAAGGGCGTCTCGGGATCTGCTCTTAACCAATAAAAATAATGTTATAGAGACCTATAAACGGTATGAGCCAATAAATGCGGACATCGAAAAGATACTTGCAAAAAGAGTAACTTTTGAAACCGGACAAAATGATCCCCTACTAGGCTCTTCCTCTTTTCACTTAGAATACCCCGGCCTTTCATCCTCTGCCGTCACCCAAGCGATACAAGATTTAGAAAAAGCATATACAAATATAATAACCGCCCACCCAGTGAACTAACCCCCGGGGCGCACAGTTCGGCGATATAATGGCGGCGCAGCGGGAGGGGAGGGGCGTGCCGGGCCGAATGCATTTGGGTTTCCCCGCGTAGGGAGACCTATTCGGGCCCCCTGGGGCCGGGCTCCCGGAGTGGATTCCCCCAACCGCATGAGCGCCCGGCATGCCCCTCCCCTCCCGGCTATGTCGACCACCCCTACCAATTCATCAAATCAGTCCGAAATCTTGCCCCAGTTTTGGCGTAGATCCGGCTGAGGTAGTTTTCCACGGTACGCACTTTCAAGGCAAGGGTTTTGGCAATCTTCTGGTTATCGTACTGTTTCTGCACCAGTTCCAGGATTTCCCGCTCCCGCTGGGTGAACAGGGCATAGAGGTCCGGGGCGCCTGAGTTTTTCAGTTCCAGCCGGGGATCGAGCCAGACGCCCCCTGCAAGAACCGTGTCAATTGCCGCCAGTAATTCCGTTTCCCCCGAGGCCTTTGAGACAAAGCCCCGGGCGCCCAAGTACAGAGCGGACTGTATGCGGAAGGGGTCCTCGAACACCGAATACACCAAGACCGCCGGTTTTTTGCCCTCCCGCTCTTGCACGGCGCCGATAAGCTCAAGCCCGTTCTCATCCCCCAGTTCGATGTCCAGGATGATAAGGTCCGGCGCATCTTCCAGGCCTGCAAGCAGCCCATGCGCCTCCGTCAGGGAAGCCGCTTCCCCAGCGATGGCAAAACAGCCCACAGCGGCCAGCCGCGCCGCCAAGCCCCGGCGTATCATCACATGGTCGTCAACCAGCACGAGAGTCTGCATGAGCAAAAGCATACGCGATTTTTGGTACTTTGTCGTGGGTGTTTACGCACAACAGTCAATCTCACAACAAACGCATGAAAAAAATTATTTAAGGATTTTCACTGATTAAGATAGAATTTCCAAGGATTAACCACCGACCTCACTGACGTCACGGACTCCTGCTTTCTTATCCTTTCCTTAGTCCGTGTTGTCCGTGAGGTCTGTGGTTAAATTCTTTCATGCGTTTGTCGTGATCTCCATACCATCTTCACATTTCTCTGCTATCATTCTATTATAAGGCTTTAGAACCAAACCTGAAGGAGAAAACCATGAAAACAACATTGAAAATTGACGGTATGTCCTGTGAACACTGCGTCAAGCATGTGACCAATGCCCTGCAAGCGGTGGCGGGGGTTACGTCCGCCAAGGTGAGCCTGAAGACTAATTCCGCCGATGTGGATCACGGGGATGCCGTAACCCTGGACGCGCTCAAGGCGGCGGTGGTTGACGCGGGCTACGAGGTGGCGTAACGGCATCCCCAACCGCGACAGTCCTGGTAGTTGATGACGAACCGAAAATCCTCGACATTGTCCGGTCCTATTTGGAAAAGAACGGGTACCGGGCGCTGATCGCCAAGACCGGGAAGGAAGCCCTGGCTGCGTTGCAGGCTAACAAGGTTGCCCTCATGTTGCTGGACTTAATGCTGCCGGACTTGTCGGGGGAGGAACTCTGCCGCCGGGTGCGGGCCCGCACGGTGTGCGCAGAATCGGATATGCCTATCATCATGATGACCGCCAAGGTTGACGAGGAGAGCATCATCCATGGGCTGCGGATTGGGGCGGATGACTATGTGACGAAACCCTTCAGCCCACGGCAGCTTATGGCGCGGGTGGAGGCGGCCTTGCGCCGGGCCGGGGGCGGATCTGCGGGGGGGGGTGTCTTTGCCTGGAACGGCCTTTCGGTGGATACGGAGAATCGCCGGGTGAGCAAGAACGGCGCCGCCCTAACCCTGACCCCCAACGAGTACCGGATACTGGCGCTGCTTATGTCCCGGCCCCAAAAGATTTTTACCCGGGATGAGATTATCGAAAATATCAAGAACGAGGAGTACGATGGGTTCGACCGGACCATTGATTCCCATATAAAAAACCTCCGGCAGAAGATTGAGGATGATACCCGGAATCCCCGGTATGTGCTTACGGTTTACGGTATGGGATACCGCTTCGGGGGAGATGTAGTATGATGTTAAGCCTCCGGAACCGTCTGGCCCTGACCTACGCCCTGTTTATCTGCGTTTCCGTCCTGGTTATGGGCATCGTCATCAACCGGTTCGCAGAAAAACTATTTTCCGTCTTTGTTACCGAAAATATCAACACCGAAAGCAGGGAGATTGCCGATACTATTGCCAAGCAGTACGATCCCTGGGCCCGCAGTTTTGATGTGACCAGTGTGGAGGCCATGGGAATGTACTTTGTTCATCAGGGGTACATCATATCCGTTGAGGATATCAACGGTGAAATAGTCTGGGATGCCCGGGCCTGCGATATGCAGCAGTGCGCCATGGTGATTAACGAAATTTCCGGGCGGATGGAAAACGAGTTCGGGGTGGGCGGGTCTTTTCAGACAAACCAGTTTCGCCTGAACTTTCAGAATATCCCCATTGGATATCTTAACATTGATACCTACGGCCCGTTTTTTTACAGTAAAACTGAGTCCGCCTTTCTCTCCAGCCTTAACCGCTTCCTGTTGATATCAGGCGGTGTTTTCATCGTCCTGAGCATACTCCTTTCCGTTTTTCTGGCCGCGGAGATTTCCCGGCCCGTCCTCCGGGCGGCGGCGGCGGCACGGCGTATTGCCGGGGGGGAACTGTCGGTGCGGGTACCCGACAGGTATGGGACACGGGAGATTCGGGAGCTGTCCCGGTCGGTCAATGACCTTGCGGCGGCCCTGGAAAACGGGGAACGCTGGCAGAAGCGGCTGACCGCGGATGTTGCCCACGAACTGCGCACCCCCCTGACCTGTCTCCAGGGAAACATGGAAGCCATGATCGACGGTGTATGGGAGCCCTCGGCGGAGCGGCTGTCAAGCTGCTATGAAGAAATTGTCCGGCTTAACCGGCTAGTGGAGGATCTGAACCGCCTTTCTATCCTGGAACAGAAAAATCTGATACTGCACAGGACCGAATTTGATTTGACGAAACTTATCAACGCTGCGGCGGAGCGGTTTCGGCCGGCGGCGCAGGAAAAGGGTATTGCAATTAACGTTGCTAACACAGAGGCGCTGATGGTTCAGGGTGATTATGACCGGCTGACCCAGGTGTTTATCAACCTTATTTCAAACGCGGTTAAATACACGGACCGGGGGAGCGTTACGGTGACGGCGGCCGCTGCCGTTACGGAAGCGCAGGAATACTGCGGGATAACCGTGGCGGATACCGGACTCGGCATGGAAGCGGAGGAACTGTCCCACATATTTGAACGGTTTTACCGGTCCGACAAATCCCGCAGCAGAAATACCGGCGGGGCAGGGATAGGGCTCACCATTGCGCAGACCATTGTGGACGCCCATGGGGGGCAGGTACACGTGGAAAGTGAGCCCGGCAAGGGGAGTGTCTTTACGGTACTGCTGCCCTATAAATGATCCGGCCCGCCGGTCAACAGCGCCCGTAATGTGCTAATAATTTCACCCCGCACCTTTTCTGTTACCGCGCCGCTGATCCGTACCCTTTCCGGCGATTCCCTTCCATTTACCAAATTAAACATGGCGTCATTGCTTAACAAACTATTCGGCGGCAAATCATATTCCTTTGCTATTGCATCCCGCATAGTATAGATTTTGGTAAATGTATTTTTTCTCCCCTTGGATAAATTCTTGTATTCAAATTTCTTAAATATTCCCGGGGACCTCTCTTTTTCAAAATCAAAATCGCTCCTTATTATCTGTAATAGGAGATCGTTATATTTATTTTCATCCAGTATCCGTTTCATTAAAGCAGCATTCAGTTGAAATAGCCAGGCGACATCATTTAACGCATAGTGCATGGCATCCCTTTCAATCGGACGCTTAATCCAGTTGTACATTTGAAACCGTTTTTTATTTTTTACCTCTAT
>BNUW01000096.1 GCA_025997655.1 Spirochaetia bacterium | reverse complement strand
GGTTTGCCGATGTCGTGGAAGAGGGCGGCCAGTCGTACTTCCTGGGGGGCGGCTATACGGGCGGCGTAGTCGCAGGCCAGGAGGGAATGGTCCAGGACATCGAAACGGTGGAAGCCCTTTTGGTCGATGCCCCGGCAGGCCGCCAATTCCGGAAGGATGAGGTGCAGGAGGTCGGCTTTTTCCATGTGCAGTAATGCCAGGGATGGGCGGGGGGAGCCGATGGTCTTGTCCAGTTCGTCACGGATACGTTCGGGACTCACCTTGGCGGTGGTGGACAGGGCGCCGGGGATGGCGGCCAGGGTGGCCTCGTCCACGGTAAAGCCCAGTTGGGAGGCGAAACGCAGGGCCCTCAGAGGACGGAGGCCGTCTTCCCGAAACCGTTCTTCGGCATTGCCCACGCAGCGGATGAGCCGGGCTTTGATGTCCTCAAGGCCTTTGAAGGGGTCCACCCGTTCACCCCCGGGGAGGGCCAGGGCGATGGCGTTCATGGTCAGATCCCGCCGGGAAAGGTCCTCCTCAATTGTAGAGGCGTATTCGATATGGTCGGGGCGGCGGCCGTCGCTGTAGGTGGATTCGGTCCTGAAGGTGGTTACCTCCAGGGAATAGCCCTTGTACCGGACCGTAACGGTGCCGTGCTTGATCCCCGTGGGGATAACCCGGCGAAAAAGGGAGGTGACTTCCTCGGGACGGGCATCGGTGGCAAGGTCCCAGTCCTCGGCTTCTTTGCCCAGGTAGAGGTCCCGCACGGCGCCGCCGACGAGGAATACCTGCTTCCCTACCCCGTTAAATATGGCGGAAACTTCTTTCAGTATAGGATGGATGCCTACATTGCCCATAGAAGTCTACTATACTATAATCAATTGATTCTGGTAATGGGAGAAACGGTGCGGGGAATCGGGTTTACCGGCGGTGAAGGGCCGGGGGCAACATTGAGTGCGGCCCTGGCAAAGGAAGCGGACCTTATTGCCGCCGCCGATTCGGGGCTCATGGCCGCCGAGGCTGCGGGTTTGGCGCCTGACTGGATAGTGGGGGACATGGATTCCCTGGAGGATCCCCAGCGGCTTGGCGCGTACCCTCCGGATCGGGTTATCCGTTGCCCCCGTGACAAGGATGAAACCGATACGGAACTGCTTCTTTCCCTATTGTGGGAACAGGGTTGTGACGAGGTGTGGCTGGCCGGGGGCGGCGGCGGCAGGACGGATCACCTTTTGGCGGTTCATGCCCTTTTCGAGCGGGAACGGAGCCCCGACCGGTGGATCACCGCCGGGGAGGACATACGCCAGGTTCGGGAGGGGCGTATCTTGAACGCAGCGGCAAGTTCAGGGAATCGCCTGGTATCGGTGTTTCCCCTGGGATGCGGGCCTTGGGAGGCGGAAAGCAAGGGGCTTAAGTGGCCGCTGGCGGGACTTCCCTGGAAACGGGGCTTTTTCGGGGTGAGCAACGTGGCTTTGGATGGCTGTTTTGAGGTTCGTGTCATACGGGGGCGGTTCTTGGTGGTTGTGCCTTTTGGGAAAGACTAGGATTAACCACCGACCTCACTGACGCCACGGACTCCTGTCCGTGAGGTCGGTGGTTAAATATTCCTCTTCTTTCTTTTTGGATATTTGGTATATTTAGATAAAGGGGAACGCTATGAGTGATTTAATACCCGGCGGCGGGAACAATACCCCCACCAATGTACTGGCTAAGCAGGGCGTAACCGCCATTGGCGGCATCGTGGGCGGCGTTGTGCTGATGATAATCCGGGCTCTTCCTTCGTTCATAGGGCTTATTGCGGGGGTGATTGTCGGCGTGGTCGGTATAGGCGGGGCTATGTCCAAAGAAAGGGATGACCGGAAGCTCGGCCTGTTGACGGCGGTGGCGGGGGGGCTTGCCGTCCTTTCCCGTATCCCGATAAAACCACTTGCCGCGCTGTCGGGAACCCTGCTGGGAATTAGCGCCCTGGGATTGCTGGCCGTCGGGGTCTGGAACGGCATCAAATTCATCAGGGGCCTTAAGGGCAGATCCTAGCGTATCGTGACCTATTTTTTTGAAACCTACGGATGCCAGATGAACAGCGCCGAATCGGCGGCCCTGGCGCTGGTGCTGCGGGAACGGGGCTGGTCCCCGGCGGAAAACGGGGAAAGCGCCGACCTGGTGCTCCTCAATACCTGCGCCGTCCGGCAAACTGCGGAACAGCGGGTCATGGGGCGGCTGGCCCAGTACCAGGCGCTAAAAAGAAGCCGCCGCAGTCTGGGGCAAACCTTCGCACTTGTCGTGGCAGGCTGTATGGCGGAGCGTCTGGGGGACAGCCTTAAAGAAAAGTTTGACGCGGTGGATTATGTGATGGGTACCGCCGCCCGGTCAGTTTTTCCGGTAATCCTGGAAACCCTGGAAAAGGGGCAGTCCCTTACCGCAATACTCACCGACGAAAAGCCGCAGTTTTCCTTTTTCGCATCCCACCTTGAAGAAGGCCGGTTAGGACTAAAGTCCTTTCACAGTTTTGTTCCCATCATGCACGGGTGCAACAATTACTGTTCCTACTGCATCGTGCCCTATGTCCGGGGCCGGGAAATATCCCGCAGTCCCGCTTCTATCACCGCTGAGATTCGGCTCCTGGCCGGGCGGGGGGTCCGCGCCATTACCCTGTTGGGGCAGAATGTCAATTCCTACCGCTTTGAAGATGAGGCAGGGGGGGTGACGGACTTTCCCGCGCTCCTGGAACTGGCGGCCCGTGAAACGGAAAAAAGCCCCATACGCTGGGTCCGGTTTCTGTCGAGCCACCCCAAGGACCTGTCGTCAGATGCTATCCGGGTTATGGCGGCGCATCGAGTTTTCTGCCGCCACCTTCACCTCTGTGTGCAGCACGGGTCCAACGCGGTGTTGACCGCCATGAACCGCCGCTATACCCGGGAGCGGTACCTGGAACTGGTGGACGAAATCCGGCAGGCCATACCGGGCATCACCCTTTCCACGGACATCCTGGTGGGCTTTCCCGGGGAAACCGAGGCGGACCTGGAGCTTACCCTGGATCTGATGGAGCGGGTGAAGTTCCATTACGCCTATATGTACCACTACAACCCACGGGAAGGTACTGCGGCCTACGATTTGCCGGGACGTATCGGGGAGGCGGTCAAACGAGAGCGGCTGGCACGGGTTATCGCGTTACAGAAAAAACACACCAAGGAACTGCTGAAACAACGCATCGGGTCCCGTGAAACCATATTAATTGAAGGAATTTCGCGAAAAAATGCCGATGAATTAATAGGCCGCACTGAACGGGATGAAATGGCGGCGGTAAGCGGCAAGGCGGATGCCATAGGCCGCTTTGCCCAGGTAAGCCTTTCATCCCTCTGCGGCAATACATTCCGCGCAAAGGAGTTAACCCTATGCCCTGGCGACTGATTGGACTGGCCCTTGTTTTTGTCGTGTTTCTCGCGTTTACCGGGTTTAACCTGGGAAACCGTTGTAATATTTCCTTTATCTTTTTTACGGTAAAGGAGGTTCCCGTATTCCTGCCGATTTTTGCGTCCTTTGTGGTAGGGCTGCTCTGCGCTATCCCCTTCGCGGTTTCCATAGACCGGAAACGATCCAAACCAGACAAGAAGAAATTGGGTAAGGGCGATCCCGCCCCGGGACCCGGCCCGGAGGATTTGTCCGCCGGAGGTCCCTATGGCATTGATTAATTTCCGTCCCCTGGTTCTCCCGGCACTAATACTGTTTTTGGCGGGAACGGTGTCTGCCCAGAGCGGCTTGGCAACAGAAATCGGGAATATTGAAACTAAACTGGGGTCAAGCGCCCTCTCCGCCGCCGAACGCCGGGAATCGTATATCAGGCTGGCCCAGTTACAGCGGCTTTCGGGGAACGTCGATGTTTCGGCCCGGGCATGGCGGGAGGCAGGGCTCTCTGATCCGGAAAACCGGGATGACCGGTGTTTTCTGGAAAGCGCCCTTTGCTACTTGACCCTGGGGGAATTTGACGCCGCCGCCGATGCCCTTCGGGGTATTCTTGCGGGGGGCAGGGATACAGCCGCCATTCGGGACGCCTACTACATCGCCGCTCTTATAGAGGTGTTCCGCAGAGGCAGTCCCGACGCTTTATACACCCTGCTGGGGAAACCTGAATTTCATGATTATCGTCCGGCTATCTACTATACTTTCTGGCGGCTATTCGGTGACGGCGCCTATAAAGCACAGATACTGTCGGAATTCCCCAAGAGTCCCGAAGCGGGTATCCTCCAGGGTGAAATGACCATGACCGCAAACAGCAATGCTGTCGGCAACACGGTTTCCGGCGTCCGGGTTTCCGCGCTTAACCGCCCCCTGTGGTTCTTCTACCCCGGCCGCGGCAGCGTGACCATCGGAGCCGCCGTCCCTGCCTCGCCGGCCGGAGGTCCCTTGACTTTAGGCCCGACGGTTTCATCGGTACGTGCCGGCGAAACCCTGCCGACAGCCGCCGCAGCATCCGCATCAGCCGGGCCAAGGGCTTTACAGACCGGTATTTTCAACCGGGAAGAAAACGCCCGGGCTATGGCGGCCAGGCTTGTGTCCCGGGGCTTTACCGCAGAGCTCAGCCAAAAGCCGATAAACGGCGTTACCCATTGGACGGTAAACATTCCCGCGGGGGAGAATGCCAACCAGACCATGCTCGCGCTGAAAGACGCGGGGTTTGAGTCCTTCCCGGTGTTTTAGCCCTTACGGTCCCAGGCAGTCGATGGGAACCACATAGACTCCGTCATCCCTCCGGCAGGAAAATCCGCCCAGGCCGTTTATGACCGCCAGAAACGCCGCAGGGGGGATATCGTTTTTTATCATTATTTTGTTAAGCTTTAACAGATTTGTTGCAGCCGTATCGGTTTGATGGGCTCCCAGCTTGATTTCCAGGGCAGCCCACCGGCCATCCGCAAGCTCCAGAATCACATCCGCTTCAAGATCCGATTCATCCCGATAATGGTATACCGAAGCTCCAACCGATTCCGCATAAACCAGGATATCCCGCAGGCACAATCCTTCAAATAAAAATCCCAGGGTGTTTAGATCTTTTTTGAGTTTCTCCGGTGTCGCGCCGATGGCGGCGGCGGCGAGGGACGGGTCCGCCAGGAGCCGCTTGGGGCTTACCCGTAAACGCTTGGAGGAACGGAGGCCCGGCGCCCATCCGGGTATTTCTTCAAGCACATAAAGGGTTTTAAGCAGGGTTAAATACCGGGATACCGTATTGCGGTTAATACCGGTTTCCTCGTGATCATCTGCGTCAATATCCTTTTGCAGGGTCTTATTGCTGACCAGGGTGGCGTTATTGCGGGCCAGGGAGCGTAATGCGGCCATGACCTTTGACCGGTTACGGTGAATGCCGTCAACACCGGAAACTTCACTGTCGGCGATACGTTCAAGGTATTGCTGCGGAACTTCGGAGGAGAAGCGGTCACTTCCCGCCAGGACGGGCCAGCCGCCCCGCAGGATACAGCCGATAATGCGATCCAGGGTCAGGGAAGATTTTTTGGGACCGGTTGCTTCCCCCGAAAAAAGGCTCTTCAAAGATACGGTCCCGGAGGACTCCCCGGACTCATACAGGGACATGGTCCGCATCCGTATCCGGGCTATTCTGCCGGCGCCGCTGTGTACGTAGGATTCCCGCGGCGGTGTGGCGGACCCGGTTAAGATGAACCGGCCCTTTGAGCGATCCCGATCTACCGCAAAGCGGACGGCGTCCCATATCCCCGGTACTTCCTGCCATTCGTCGATCACCAATGGCGGTTCACCGTCCAGTATCAAAGACGGGTCCAGCCGCGCCATTTCCCGGTTTCGAAAATTTCCCGCCGGATCGGCGATAAAGAACGCGCTGTTGCTGTGGTTCAGGGCGGTCCAGGTTTTACCGCACCATTTGGGGCCTTCAATTGCCACGGCGCCGAATTCCTTCAGTAAATCCGCCGTTTTTGGGTCAATGAGCCGTGGTTTATACCCTTTTTCTCTCAGCATCACCCTATTCCCTTTATAACGTGCAAAATACAGGTTTTATAACAGGCAAAATACAGGTTTTTCAACGTGCACTTTTCAGAGATTTTAACAGGCTTTTTTCGAAGTGGTCAAGCCGTTCGATCCCCATGTCCTGGGGCCGGTTGGTGATGATCCCCTCACAGCCCATGTCCAGCATACGCCGGGCGGTGACGGGATCGTCCAGGACCCAGGGCACCAGGGGGCGGCCTTCCCCGCAGGCCATACGGCGATAGGAACGGGGGCTAACCTGGGTATAAACCGGTTTAACATAGTCACAGGGGGCGAGAAAACGGCCCAGGCCATAACGGAGAATGAAGGGGACTTCGGAATCGGCGCTCCATATAATGGCGGCGGAACATTGGGGGCAAAGCCGTTTAAAAGCGGCAAGGCAGAAGGGGTTAAAGGAGGAGACGGTCACCGCATTTTTGGTCCGGTCCCCAAAACTCCTCAGTGTTTCCGCCACCGGACCAGGCAGCGGGTCGTTTCTGATTTTCCGGCTTTTCAGTTCTATATCGATATATATGCCGGGGCAAAATTCTTCCAGCACTTCCTCCAAAAGAGGCGGGCGCTCCCCGGAACCCACATCAATGCGTCGAATTTCCGCTAAGGTGAGTTCCCCTATGTCCCGGCCGTTTAAGGTATCATCGTGGGCCACCACCAGTTCCCCGGTTGCGCAGACATGGACATCCAGTTCAAGCCCCGGCGCGCCCAGGTCACGGGCCAGGCGGAAAGCGGCCATGGTGTTCTCCGGGGCCAGGGAGGAACAGCCCCGGTGGGCAAAGACCAGGGGACGCGGCCTGTCGGGAAGAAGGGGGATACGGTCATGGCTGCCCATCTGTTTTAAGCTTAGCCTTTAGGGCTTCCAGAGCGGCATCGGCTTCTGCCGCCGCAAATTGACGCTCAAGCTCCGGCGTCTTTTCCTCCCCCGGCGTATGGCCCAGGGCAAGCAACAGTTCCTGTTCAAGCAGGTCCGGATCGATGCTCCGCTCCCTGGCCGCCAAACCGGGGAGCTGGCCCCTCATGCGTTGTATTTGGGCTTTTAACGTTGCAATTTCCGCTTCTATAGCGTCCCGTTCTGCCCGTATCCTGTCCGCCTCACCCCGGGCCGCTGCGGCCAGGTCCTCTGCGCCCCTGGATGCGGCCAGGTTAAGCCGGGCGAGCCATTTTTCATGCTCCCCCTTCAGTGTTCCGTACTTTTTCTCCGTAAGTTTTAACGTGGTAATATAATGGAAGATATATTCTTTTGCGTCCGCAGCGCCCATGCCGCTGAGGTCTTCCGGAAGCTGTTCCATAGCAGAATTGTATAATATTTCCGGCAAAATTGACAGATACTATAACTATGTGGATACTCACCGCGGTCCTGCTTCTCATCCCCCTTTTTCCGGCTTTTTCGCAGGAGGGGACGGTACGTTTGTTCCGGGAAGTTCAGGGCCCCTATTCTATCGTTGAGAAGTCCGATTGGTCCCGCTACGACAATGGGAAGTATATCGGGCATGTATACCGGGAAGTCCGGGCCTCCATTATACCCCAGGCGATGCAGCAATACCGGGGCAACTTCTTTGTTATGGAAGAGACCCTCCGGGATATGCGGCAAAGCGCCCGGGCGGTGGATGAGGTAATCCCCGTTAGCTTCCGTATTGACGGGGAAAGGGTTGCCATTGATCCGCCGGGGGATGACCGCGGCTTCCCTTCGCTCAGGAATTTTCCGGCTATTCCCGCCGATGCGATCAAGCCCGGCTCAAAATGGATCGCCAAGGGGAAACGCGCGGTGGACCCCCTGAATGAGGGAAAGCCTGTGGTGATACCCCTGGTTGCCGAATATGAATACCGGGGAATCGAGGACTACCGGAACATCCCGGTACACCGGATTGTTGCAAAATACGCTTCACGGTACGAAGGGCAGGGGGAAGCGTTTCAGGTTCAGGGGACCCATAATGTGGACATCCTGCTCCGGGTTTCTGATGGCATCCCCCTCCTGATGCGGGATACCCTGGACGAAACCTATTCCTGGCCTAATGGTTCCACGATCCGTTTCCGGGGCTTCACGCTGACCTTCGGCGACGGGCTTGTCCCGCTGGACAGGGAAGCGTTTATTACCACGGTGAAAACCACGGAGCGGACCCTGCCCACCGGTTCCGGGACTAAGAAGTCCACCGATCCCGGCATAGATAAAATCGCTGAGTCCGGCATTGATCTTGCCGCCGTCCCGGAAGGGGTTAAGCTAACCGTTAAGGATATTCGTTTTGAGCCGGACTCGGATCAAATGCTTGCCGCAGAACGCCCCCGGCTGGACATGATAGCCCGTGTATTAAAGGAAACCCCGGACCGGACCTTCCTGGTAGAAGGACATACCGCCGCGATAGGAAGGCCCACCGGTGAAATGGAGCTATCGGTACAGCGGGCCAAGGGGATGGTAGACGAACTGGTAAGCCGGGGAATTCCGGCGGAAAGGTTTATCTATAAGGGCTGGGGCGGGACGCGACCTTTGGGGGATAATACAAGCGATGAGGGCCGCAGAATTAACCGGCGGGTAGAGATTACCATCCTGGAATAAACATGGGGACCTATGCTGCCCAGTTTGTCAGTCGCAGTCCATCAATATTTTTAAAGTGGTCCGTGTTATTTGTTACCAGGGGGTATCCATGCTGAATACAGGATGCGGCAATGAGTATATCGGCGTCCTCTAATAATGCCCCTTTCTTTCTGAGGCCGGCATAGATTGCGGCGGCTATTTCACCGGTTTTCTTATTCATGACACCAAGATCATACTCTTTGCAAAGATCGTTGAAAAACCTGCTTTTTACTGGTGCAGAGACTGATAATAATCCCCGCCTTATTTCATAATAAACGATAAGCGGGATGATAAACTGATTCCCTTCGCGGGAAAAGGAACGAATTTTATCCCATATCTTTTTGTCATCTGCCATATAGTAAGAAACAATATTGGTATCCAGGGCATAGATCATATTTCACCCCCACGCAAATGCATGCGGGTGAATTCCGGCATTTCTTCGCCCAAACGTTCACTTTCATCAAGAAGTTTCTCGAGTTCGTCTAATACTTTCATTCTGCGCTCGATTTCAGCCGGGCTCATCTTGTTGTCGTCTGCCGATTCTTCCCGGTCCTCATCAAGAATGGTTACGATTGCTTTCTTCCGCTCCGGTATACGTACCGGGTCGGCGCTAATAAAGCGGTCACCTTCAAAGTAGCCCTGAACGGTCAATAACATGGCTTGCCCCCAAAGGAGAGTATACCCCTAAAAGCGGACTTTGTCCAAGGAACCCTAAAGGGTTCCCACGACAAACGCATGAAAGGAAAGTGATATACTTTTTCATAAGACCTGGGAGGGGTTAAAGAAATGGAAGAGGTATTATCATTTCTAGAAAGCTTGGAAGATGACCGGCAACAATGGAAAGTAGAC
>BNUW01000095.1 GCA_025997655.1 Spirochaetia bacterium | reverse complement strand
AGAAACCCAGGCCCTCATCGACTCCCTTAAAGTATTATCCCAAAGCATTAAGGGGTACTATGACAAATTAAACGCCGATGTGAACGCGGCGCAAGTTCAGGAAATTCTGCACCAACACTACGATCTCTACGCGGGGGAAGTCCTTGATACCGCCTACAAACGGCTTAAGACTTCGGATAATGTTTCCCGTTACCGCCTCAAGATATTTAAACAGGTAGGAGAACTGTTGCGCAACGAGGAATGGCTGAACGAAAGCGCCCGCAAATATTCACGGGTGCGGGCGACCGGCCGTGAAGAGGGCAGAAAAAAACTGGAATCCATGCTGGAGGAAATACGGGATGACCTCCGGGCCGTTGATCCCCTTCAAGACGAAATAGACCGGCGTAACGCCGACTATTCCACCTCCAGCGTTGAACAGATAAAGGCCCTGTTGGAACCCGATACTACCCTTGCGGGGAAACTGGGTATTCTGGTAAAGGCGCTGTACGGCGGCGATCCGGCCCTGACAGAAAAACTGTCACACCGGCTGCACCGCGTCCGTTCTTTTGCGAAGGAATCCCTGTACCGCAGGCGCCGCCGGGAAGAAGCGGATTTCAAACCCACGGCGACTGCGGTGGACACGGCGGCGCTGGAGCAGGCCGAGGCGGAGTTCTTTGACCGTATGCGGCGGCGGCTTGGTATGAAACGGGTCGGCGCATGGCTTGATGAACAGGGGGGCCGGGACCGCATCCTCTCCTCCCGTGATCTTGTCCGTGACGAAGCATCCTTTATCCGCTTCGTCTATTCCATCCTCTATGCCGATTCCCGGCCTAACTTTGATTACGACATAGAAGATTTCCTGGAAGATAACGGCAGTAATACGGTGTCTGCCGGCGGGTATGCGATCCCCGATGTCGGGTTCCGGAGGAAGGGATGAACCGGGATTTGGACGCCCTTACCTTGGTGCGGGAACTTTCAAATGATGAGTTTGAAAGCTTCAAAACCGCCCTGCATACCCTGTTGTCAAAAACCTTTATCATCCGGGGTATAGACAAGGAAAAGGAACTCTACGATTTTACCATCCGGAACATTGCCCTTTTTGACGCCTGGTTTTCCTGCATGGACGCAGCTCTGGTGCGGGATGAAAGCCTGGGGGTGATCAGCTTCCGGGGCGCAGGGGATACCCGGCTACGGCTGAACCTTGATGAAACCTGCGCAGTGTTAGTGTTCAGACAGCTCTATGAAGATAAGAAACGGGAAATTTCCCTCACCGCTTTTCCGGTGATTACTATTGCCGATTTTCAGCGAAAGTTTAACGCCATGACCGGCGGGGAAATCAAAAAGACCTCCCTTATCAATGTGCTCCACCGCCTCAGCGGCTGCCGGCTTATCGCGGTGGATTCCCCGGATTTTGCGGACAGCGAAGGACTTATCCGGCTGTATCCCAGCATCCCCTTCAGCCTTGACCGGGAAGGGATAGATGAATCCATCGCCGCCCTGGGGCGTGGGGAAACGGTGGAAGAATCTTCCGGAGATGAATCATGATTACCCTTGAACGGATCAGGCTGGTTAATTGGCACAACTTTGAGGATTCGGTAATTGAGATCGGTAACCACTGTCTCCTTGCGGGGGATAACGGTTCAGGCAAGTCTACCATCATTGACGCCATCCAATACGCCATGGCGGCAAATCTGCGGATGGCCAAATTTAATTCCGCCGCGGGGGAACACCGGAGCGGCGGCCGGGACCTGATGGGCTATGTGCGCCGCAAACTGGGCAGCGAGACCACCGAATACCTCCGTGGCGACACAGTGGCCCATGTGATGCTGGAGTGGAGCGATGCTGCGAAAGGGTTTGCCGCCGGTGTATGTATAGAAGCCTATAGTGATAACCGTTTCACCGAACATTTCTGGATAGGCGCCGCCGTTTCAATTAAGGATATTGCGGTCAGGGCGGAAGATGGGTTACCGGGGCAGCTAAAGCAGCCGTTGTTATTTCGGCAGTTCAAAAACATTCTTACTACACAGAAAATCGAAGTGTATGATTTAAAGAAACAGTATTTGCGGGATTTGACCGGCAGGCTTGGGGTTTGGAAGCGGCACACCGAGGTGAACCCCTACCTGGATTCCCTGACCCGTTCCATCGGCTTTGTCCCCCTCATCTCGATCAACGAATTTGTCTGCAATTATATTCTTGAGGATAACCCCGTATCTATTGAAGACATGAAGAAAAATCTGGAGAGCTATAAAGAGGCGGATCGTCAGGCCAAGGGGGCGATAGCAAAAATCGCGGTGTTGAAAAACATCCATGCCAAGGCTACGGAATGGCGGAATTACGACGGCCTTATTCTGAAGCAGGAATACCTGAAGCTCAGGATAGAACTGGATATCAATAAACAGCGGAAGGATACGGTTCAAAAGCGGCTTACGGATACGGAAAACAAACTTGCCTTTATTAAGCGGGAGATTAGCTCCCTGGAACAAAAGCGCCTGGACATCGAGCAAACAATTCACGATACCGACATGAGCCTTGCCGCCAATGACGCCCACCGGCTCTATGAGGGTATTACCGGGCGCATTGAACGGATTAAGCTGGAATGTGTCCGTGAAGAACAAAGCGCGGAGAAATACCGCCTCCTTAAAGACCAGTGCGAGGCTATGCTGGGCCGTCCCTTAAAAGAAAACCCGGATGATGAAAACGCCGTCCTTGAAGCGGAGGAACAGCGCTGGCGTGATGAAAGCGATGCTGCGCGCCGTAAAAAGGAAGAGGCCGCAGCATTACTGCGGGATACCCTTTCGGAACTGGCGGATCTGGAACGGGGCATACTCCGGTACCCCGATGCGCCCATGGCCCTCCGCGCCGCCCTGACACAGGCGGGGATAGAGGCGTTCTTCCTTGCGGAGGCGGCGGACATTACCGACCATCAGTGGGTGGACGCGGTGGAAGGCTGGCTCAACACCCGCCGTTTTGCCCTCCTGGTAAAGCCCGAAGACTTCCAGCGGGCCGTCGAAATTTACAATAGCCTTCCCCGTTCAATTGCCGGCGCCTTTATCCCGAACCTGGAAAAGATGCGGGGCGCCGTAACAAAGAAAGGCTCCCTGGCGGAGTTTGTGCGGGCGGAAGGGTATGCGCGGATTTACATTGATTATTCTTTGGGCGAGGTGATGCGCGCCGATTTAGCAAGCCTTAAACAGTACAAGGTGGCGGTAACCCGGGAGTGCATGACCTACAGTAATTATACCGCCTCCCGGATTAGGGAAGAGGTGTATCGCCGGCATTATCTGGGCCGCGCCGCCCTGGAGGAACGGAAAAAATTTCTTTCCGGTGAAAAGGAGCGCTTAAGCCGGGAGCGGGATGTTGCGGAGAAACAGGAAAAAGACGCGGCAGCCCAAAAAGAGCGTTACTACCGGGTGTTACGGACCCTGCCGGAATTGGCATCGCTTTTGCCCTCAGTTGCGGCATCCCTGGCGCTTCGGGAAAACCTGAAAAAGGCGGAGCAGGAACTTGCCGCGGTGGATACCCGGTCGTTCCGGGACCTGGAAGAAAAACGGAAACAGCTTGCGGAAGAGTTAGGGTTACTGCAGGCGGATAATGACCGGCTGCATACCCAACTGGGTGGATTGAACCGGACCCTTTCCGACAGCCGGGATCAAATTGAAGAAACCACCCGCTCCCTGGAACTTAAGGAAACTGCGGTTAAGATATTCGGGGAGGCCAATCCCCTGATGATTGGGGAATGTGAATCCTACGCGGAAGATAAATTGTCGAAATCAACCATAGATGAACTAACCAACACCTATGAGACTACCCTTAAAATATTCCGCAGTACCGCTGAGACATACAAGAAACAATACAGTATCCTTGCGGTACAGTATGAACGGGAGTTTCACTACTACCTGCCATTGGACCCGGCGGAAAACGCGGAAGCAGAAACCATGTTGAAGCGGTTGGAAACATCGGAGCTTCCCGAATACCGGGAAAAGATCGCCCGGGCTTATCAGGATGCGGAAAGGGAATTTAAGGAACATTTTATTTCCCGCCTCAATGAGCACATTGAAGAGGCCCGGGCAAGTTTCCGGGACATAAACGATATTCTCCGCACCCTGCATTTCGGACGGGATCAGTACCGCTTCGCCCTGGAGGAGCTCAACGAACGGAAGGGGCAGATTGAGGTTATCCGGCAGGCCGCGCAAATTCCCTCCGCCGAGGACGGCCTTTTTTCACAACTGGCGGACCCGGACGAACGGAAAGCCGCTCAGGATTTATTTGATCGGATTCTCAATTCCAACCTTGACTCCAAAGAGATGCGGGAGATCTGCGATTACCGGACTTACTTTCACTACGATATACGGATTCGGGAAATGGATTCCCTGGACGCTTCCACGGGCAAACCGGTTGAGCTTTCCCTGACAAAGGTGATCCGGGAAAAGTCCGGCGGGGAAACCCAAACCCCCTACTATGTGGCCATCGCCGCCAGTTTCTACCGTTTCTATAAAAGCCGTCCGGAAGAAACGGTGCGGCTGGTTATTTTTGACGAAGCCTTTAACCGCATGGACGACGAACGGATTGGAAAGATACTTACCTTTTACAAGGATCTGAATCTTCAGATCATTACCTCGGTGCCCCCCGAAAAAATCGAAGCCATCGCTCCTTTTATGGACCGGATCAATGTGGTGAGCCGTTACGGTAATGCGGTGAAGATTCGGGATTGCGCTATTGATGACATTGCGGACCAAAGGTCCGGTGAAGCATGACCTCCTGGGAAACGCGTATTATTGACGCCTTTATCAAACGGTATTTTTCTTCCGCCGCTGTAGCGGAAGCCGCAGGTAGGGAGCGTGCCTTTCTCCGGCTTCGATCCTCCGCCATCTTCCCTGACTTTGAAACTTCTTCGCCGGATGATCGGGAATCCTATCTTGAGGCGGCGGAGGCACTTGAAAACCAAGGCTTGCTTGTTCTGACCTGGGTCAAGCGCCGTAAGGGTGAACTCCTTTCTACGCTTGTCTGCAACAATACGGAACTGCTCTTTACGATTGCCGGGAGAGCTTCTCCAAAAACGATTGTCGGAGAAGCCCGGGAAGCGGCCCGGGGAATCAGGCGCCCATCGGTGTTCTTTGCGTTTTTATCGGAACATATCAATTCCGCCGATACGGTGCGGGACATTGACGCCGCTTCGGTGCTGGAGCTGGCCCGTCTTACGGAGGCGCTTGAAACAAGGGGCGCGGAACAAATGACCACCCGTTCCCTTTCAATAGAACTGTACGGCGATTCTAAACGTCTGGAACATCTGCTCGACAGCTTTAGCCCCCTGTTTGAAAAGGCGCAGAGGCAGGGGATTGCGATACCGGACTTTGCCTTTCTGGTCCGTTCCTTTCCCGAAACCATGATCGCAGGCAGAATCATTTTGGAATATGATCCGGGGTGTGCAGAAAATCAAACGCCCCTGGTCAACTCCGCAGGTATTATTTTGGGCCTCCCCTTGGGAAGTGTCCGGAGAATACGGCGTATCAGGACACTGCGGGACAAAGAGCAGCCAGGGGTGCGGAAGCACCCCACGGTACTCATGATCGAAAACAAGGAAACTTTTTATGCCCTTGGAGATGACCCGCAGCAGTATGATTGCTGCCTCTACACCGCCGGATATCCGAACCCCGCGGTGAGCGCATTGGTACAAATCCTCTCGAATTCCGGTTTTGTCTTTTATCATGCCGGAGACCTTGACCCCGACGGCATCCTCATTCTGCAAAAGCTGCGGGAAATTGCGGGAAAAGAAGTTGTACCGGTGCGGATGGATGCCCCTACCTTTGATAACTATCTCCCCTGGGGCAGGACACTGGAGAGAACGGTGATTCAAAAACTTGAGTATATCCATGAAGAAGTCAGGGTAATCCCGGCTATGGAAGGGCTTATCCGGCGGATCAAAGAAACCGGTAAGGGAATTGAGCAGGAAATAATTGATTACCGTCCCATAATTTCCCGGACAGCCTTTTCGTCCAATGGATAAAACTGTACCGCCGCCAGTGCGCCGATAAAAATCACCGCCGGGATTGGCCCGACCAGGAGCCGTATTGCCAGCAGCGTTTCTGCGGACTGAACCGCCCCGGCGATGTAGCCCCCCAGGGAAAGGATTGCCCCCGAAAGAAACACCGAAAGGGCCATGCCGAGCTTGGAAACAAAGGTCCACATCCCGTAATAAGCCCCCTCATTCCGCTCCCCAGTTGTGACGGAGGCAAAGTCTATGGCGTCGGGGATCATGGCGTAGGGGGCCACGTAACTGAACCCGACCCCGATACCGGCGTAGACCATCATCCCCAGAAAAAAGTTGGGGCCAAGTACATGGCCAAAGGCAAATATGATAAGGCAAGCGCTTGAGATAATCACAAAACAGATTTGGTAGGTCCGCTTTTTCCCGATTTTCTTTGCAACCAGTACCGATATGGGGATAAACACCATCGCTGTCAGGAGCAGCAACAGCATTGCTGTGGTGGTAAGCTCCGGCGCATTATACACATAGCGGGTGTAATAGACCAGGATGCTCTGCACGAAGGTGAGGGCCATCATATGAAAGGCGTAGGTGAGGAGCAGCAGCACGAATGGTTTGTTGGAAAAAACCGTTTTATAGGTTGCGATGAGGCCTCCGGTGGGAAGATCCGCTTTCGTGCGGGGTTTTTCTTTGGTGCCGAAAAAGGTGAGCAGAGTGGTGAGCATCATTATGGCGCCCAGGATGAGCCCCATCATGGAGAAGCCCTGCGCCTTGGAGGGGAAGCGGTCCACCAGGGGCTGGACTGCGGCGGCCCCCAGGATGGTGCCGAAGACGGCGCAGCCGAAACGGTAGCCGTTCAGGCTTGTCCGCTCGTGGTAATCATCGCTTAGTTCCGGTGTCAGTGACGCGTAGGGGATATTGATCACCGTGGCGGCGGTGTTGAGGAGCATCAGCGCCAGGGTTGCCCAGATGATCAGGGCCGCGGCGCCTGAAAACCCCGGCTTGGTAAAGAAGAACCACATGGACAGCATCATGGGGAGTGCGCCGAAGAGGAGGTAGGGACGGCGGCGGCCCCAGCGGGAAAGGGTGCGGTCGCTGATATAGCCCATCACCGGGTCCGTAACCGCGTCCCAAGCCTTGCCCGCCATGACCGCCACGCCGGCCAGAGCTGCGGCGAGACCCGCCGTATCGGTCAGGAAATTCAGGGTCCAGAATCCCATGAGGGTAAAGAACATATTGCCCCCCAGGTCGAAGATGCCAAACCCCAGTTTTTGTTTAAGCCCCAAACCTCCCTTACTCATGATAAAAACCTACTATAATATGCCGCCGCTTGTAAACAATGCCCTTGGACGGAGCTCCGCTCACTTGCGGTGTTAAGGCTTTTCCGGTATGCTTTTACCATCCCCGGTTTCCTGTTGCGCGGTCTTTCCAGGGATATTCGGGAATGTATATCCCGGAATCTTATGTACCCATGGAACAAACGATGATAAACAAAATTCTCTGTACCCTGCTCCTCTCCGTCAACGTATTATTCGCCTGCAGCGCCGAGGGAGTCTCCGACAAAAAATCTAAGGCTAATGACGCAAATGCCGCAGATGCGGATACCAGCTATGCCTTTGGTGTCGCCCTGGGGGCTGACTTCAAGCAAGCCGGCCTGCGTTTTGATTACGACGCCCTGATAAAGGGTTTCCAGGAAGCCCTGGAGGGAAAGGAAACCCGGATCACCCTGGAAGAGGCGATTCCCCTGATCCAGACCGCCATGCAGGAGGCCATGGTCCGGCAGGCCGAAGAAACCCGGCAAAAGGGCGCCGAGTTTTTGGCTGAAAACGGCAAAAAACCGGGAATTAAGACCACCGAAAGCGGCCTCCAGTACGAGCTTATCACCCCCGGAACCGGCCCCAAACCGCAGTCTTCCGACACGGTTTCAGTACACTATGAGGGAACCCTCCTGGACGGCTCGGTCTTTGACAGCTCCTACACCCGGGGAGAGCCTGCAGAATTCCCCCTGGACGAAGTTATCCCCGGCTGGACTGAGGGCATCCAATTAATGGAAGTAGGCAGCACCTATCGCCTATTCATCCCTTCGGACCTGGCCTACGGCGAACAAGGCGCCGGAAACTTCATCCCCCCCAATTCCACCCTAATCTTCAAGGTTGAATTGCTCGGCAGAAAAGAGATGCCCGGAATAGATTAGTGGGGGGTCCTGTCAGTAGGAAAAGAATGGGACCCCCCGGAGGGTCCCCCCATTCTTTTCCTACCGCCACCCCCAATATCATTTATTGGGGCATCTCTTTTCTGCCTCTGTGCGCATAACTGTAATTGACAAAAGAATATGCCTCAATAAAGGCATAAGGGTACCCGTGGGAAACATGGGGAACTCCCACATAATCCTGCGCGCCGGCAGAAAAGAATATGCCCCAATAAAGGGCATAGAGGCGGCAGGCTTTCTTCTCTCCCCACAAAATCCGGCGCGTCGGCAGAAAAGAATATGCCTCACATAATAGTATTGGGGGTGGCAGTGAGAAAGCACGGGAAGGACCCTCCGGGAGGGGCCCGTGCTTTCTCAATGACAGGACCCCCCACTAATCTATGAGGCATATTCTTTTCTGCCCCTATTGACAAAACCCAGGATAACCGGCAATGTACCCCAATTAAATAACTTTTTAAGGGGGCTTCATGGATCAAGAACTGGTTACGCGTATGGAAAAATCCCTGACGGATCTCAAAGTGGAGATTATTGCGAATCTTGTCGCAAGCAATAAGGACTTTAAGGAAATCGTTGAGGGGATGGACCCCAAAGACCTGGCGGACATCGCCTCCGACGATATAGACCGGAAAACGATCGAAGCCCTGGGCTCCCAGGAGCTAAAACGCCTCAAGCTGATAGATTCCGCCCTCACCAGGATACAGCAGGGCAAATACGGCCTCTGCGTAAAGTGCGGCAAACGCATCCCCCAGGAACGCTTGGAGGCCATCCCCTACGCACTTATGTGTATTGAGTGTAAAACGGCGGAAGAACGCAGGAATAGATAGGAAAAAGAAGAGGTCCACGGATTACACAGATGAATGGAATCTTCGGTTCCCCGGATAGGAATTTAAAATTCTTTATCTTATCCGTGTAATCTGTGTCTATCCGTGGACTCTTCAATTGTTACTGTCGTCCACCCCTGCTCCGGCCCCTCAAACTCCACGGTCTCCGTATACCCCGCCCGTAACAGGCTCTCCCGGGCGGTATCGTAGCCCCCCCCCCCCAGATGGCTGGGTTCATGGGTTTTGTCAATAGGGGCAGAAAAGAATATGCCTCATAGATTAGTGGGGGGTCCTGTCATTGAGAAAGCACGGGCCCCTCCCGGAGGGTCATTCCCTTGTTTTCCCTCTTCCCCCCCCAATTCTATTATGTGAGGCATATTCTTTTTTGCCTCCGCGCCGGATTCTGTGGGGAGAGAACAAAGCCTGCCGCCTCT
>BNUW01000094.1 GCA_025997655.1 Spirochaetia bacterium | reverse complement strand
GGTCCCTTCCAGCACCCGCCCCGCAGCAATGGTAAGGCGCGTCCTGCCGGTTTCCCGGATCGCCGCCAAAACGGTCCCCGTTTCCTCAACAATTCCCGTAAACATGGTTCCCCTCAAATAACAACTGATCCCCGACCCGCCTGAAAGACACATTCCCCAGCCGCAGCGCGTCCCGAATCGTCCCAATCCCAAGCCCCGACACGGCGCTGACCCCGTCTCCCAGTATGATGGGAGCAATAAACACCGTAATTCTGTCCCAAAGCCCTTCCCGCAGGAAGGAACTGAAAATCCTGCTCCCCCCTTCCACCAGTACCGACCTGACCCCCCGCGCTCCCAGGGCATCCAGCACTGCCCCTAGCGGCAGTCCGGGCAGGCAAATCACCTCCACCCCCATGCCCCGCAGTTTTGCTATTCTGTCCGGGGCCGCTTGATCGCACACCACCACCGTCTTCTCCCGGTCAGGCAGTCCCAGGACCTTCGCCCCATCGCTCAAGCCCAGCCGCGAATCCAGTATCACCCGCAGGGGGTTCTGCCCCCGGACCAGCCGCACCGTAAGTTCGGGATCATCCGCAAGGACAGTCCCCCGGCCCACCAGTACCGCATCGTATTCCGCCCGCATCCGGTGTACAATTTTCCGCGCCGCAGTATCGGTGATCCACCGGTCCCCCGCCGCGACCTTGGTCGAAGCACCTTCAGGTGCAGCGATCCTCCCGTCAAGGCTCTGGGCGATCTTCAGGTGAACAAAGGGCCGCCCCTGCCGCTGCATGGTATGATACCCCCGGTTAAGTTCCGCCTCCGCCTCTGCGCAGAGCCCCGTCTCCACGACGATCCCCGCCTCCCGCAGCATCGCTATGCCCGCCCCGTTTACCCGCCCGAAGGGGTCGATGCCGGCAATCACCGCCCGCCGGATACCGCTTTTGATAACCAGTTCCGCGCAGGGCGGCTGATGTTTATCCGGTGCGGTAAAACAGCAGGGTTCCAGGGTGCAGTACAGGGTTCCCCCCGCCGCCGGACCCGCGCCCAGCGCCTCCGCCTCGGCATGTTTTCCTCCGTAGCGCCGGTGCCAGCCTTCACCGATGATCCGGCCATCCCGGGCGATAACTGCCCCCACCATGGGGTTGGGAGACGTCTTCCCTATCCCCCGCCACGCCAGGGCCAGGGCCCGCTTCATGCAGCAGCGGTCGAAGTCTGAGAAATTAGTAAGGGTTGTGTGGCAGCTTTCGTGTCCCCGCTCCATCTTACGCGCTCCTGGATTTTCAGAGAGGGGCAGGGGAGGGGTAGAAAAACAAAAAGCCCTTAAGGACAATGGTCCTTAAGGGCGCTGTTTTTGGAAACTGAAACCGCCTTTTCCCCGGAACCAAGGTTCCCCAAATAGGAAAAGACGCAATCCAATTTTCTTCCATCCGGACTATACCGTCGGCGCCGGAATTTCACCGGTTCAGTTCAAGCTTCCTCTTAGAAAGCCGAAGTCGCGGGCTATAACCGCCGGTCGGGAATTGCCGCAGAAAAAGCCTCAGCTTTTTCCACACTCACCCCGCCCTGAAAATCATATCCAGGTTAATCCGGAATTAAAGAAATGTCAAGCGAATTTTTTCCCATTTCTCAAGCCCCGCTCAAATACAATATGGCCTGCCTGAATAGCGCCTTTTCCAGTTCCGCCCCGGTCAAGTCCGCCGGCACTGCGGCCTCCGCCTGCGCCAGGGCGTCCGCCGCCGCCCTCTGGTCGTAGCCCATCTCCGTCAGGGCCGTCACCAGGTCGGCGTGGGGGGATGCCGTCTTTGATTTGCCGCCATCGCCGGTAAGCTTTCCCTTGAGGGTGAGGATCATCTTTTGGGCGGTCTTCTTCCCCAGGCCGGGCACCGCTTCCAGGCGGCCCACATCCCCGGTGTCCAGGGCTCTTTGCAATTCCGCCTGGCTTATCCCCCCCATGATCTTCACCGCCTGACGGGGGCCTATGCCGTCAACCTTGAGGAGTTCCAAAAAGGTAGCCCGGCGGTTTTCATCGGCAAAACCGTAGAGCCGCATCTGATCCTCCCGGTGGTACAGCCAGGTAAAGACTTGCCCTTCCTCGCCGGCTTGGGGAAGCATGCCGATGTCCGTATGGGGCACGGTGATGTCCCACTCAATGCCCCCGGTACGGATATGCAGGGTATCGTCAAATTTTGCGGTAATGGTTCCGCGGATACTGTTAAACATCGGCCTTCCCTTAGGTGTTCTCGGGGTTGAGGTCCTTGGTCCGGCAGACGAGATCCTCCCGAACGGGATATCCGCAGGCCGTTAAAAACCTGCCGCCTCCCCCGTTAGCCCTGATTGATACGGTGGCGGCCTTGTTGATCCCTTCTTGAATGAAGGCTTGTTCTACCGCGCTAACCAGGGCTCGTCCGATGTTCCGGCTGCGGAAATGCTCCTTTACCGCCGCATGGTAAATATAGCCCCGGCGTCCGTCATGGCCCCCCAATATGGTCCCTACCAGTTCCCCCTCTTCCTCCGCCGCAAAGCAGGTAAGGGGGTTCCGCTCCAGAAATTTCCGGATCCCCGTTTCCGAATCATCCAGGGTCTGTAAGCTTATTCCCGCAGAAGCTTTCCATAAGGTATATGCCGCATCGTAATCTTCAATCGTCAAAAGCCGGATATTCATATCCCGTTCTCCCCGTTTATTTCTTCTGTTCCCGTTTTTCCAACAACCGTTTCCGGCGATGGAACATCTCATCTTCCATAATACCCTGAATTGCGGGTAAAGCCAAGAATGCATTGACATACCGCAAAGCCGATTCCGGGTCCTTCCGTTTCCATTCCGCCGCAATCGCCCGCTCCCGGTAATAGGTATAGGCGGCCCGCTGATACCCCGCCTCCGCTGCGGCCCGTAACAGTTCTTCCCCGGTTTTTGCCACCCCCGGTTCAAAGGCCGCTTCCCCATGGCGGAGGATTGCCCTGCGCCACCGGAGGGCAAGGTTTTCCGGATCGCATTTGAACCGTTCACCCCCGCCGTGGGGGTCCTCCGCAATCCCGCAAAGGGCGCCCAGGATACCCGAGAGACCGGCGATATCCCGGGCATTGTGATCGCAGACCCCCGGCAACGCCGAGGGATCGCCGGTTTTCAGGAAGGAAAACCAGATGTCCGGCGCCATGGAGCCGGGGGTGTCCCCGATACGGTCTATGCCGAGGATGCCGGTTTCAATCGCCCCCTGGGAGCAGGATGGCAGAACCCGTTTCCAGAGCTGCCGGCAGGGGTGGAGGAGATCCGCCTGATAGTAGTCCGGGGGCCGGATGCCGTTCATAATGCAGCGTATTTTGAGTAGTTGGGAATCAAAACTCTTGCCGTTATAGCTTATTACAAGCGGGGTTCCCGTAAATTCCCCCAGAACGGCCTTCAGAAAATCACTTTCTCCGGGATAGTCCAGGAGCAGGTACTGATCTATCCGAAGGGCGCCCTTTACCACCCTGCCAAAGGCGGCTAAAAAGGCAAGGGTACCGGGACCGGTAGAAAGGCCCGTGGTTTCCAGGTCAAAGAAAAGCAGGTCATCAAGACGGGGCGGGGAACCAGGGTAACGGAGGAGGTCCGGAACAAGGATGCCCAGGGATCGGGGCAAACCCACGGGTAGGGCGGGGGAGGGCATGGCTATCGATCGCTTCACCACCAGGGGGCCTACGGTCACCCAGTCCGGGCCGGGAAGGGGTACTGCGGAGAATAGTGCGGTCGAGCTCTCAGACGGGTTATGGATAGTACGATTTGTAGTACCGGAATCCCGAATCCGCTGCAGCCGGGCCCGTAAATTTTGCCCCATCCCCTGTCCCCTTCGCCAGTATGACAGCATTATATGCGGAAAACAATCCACCCATATATTGGCATCGCCGATGATTTGGGTTATACTTGTATGATGATTGCATTGATTGCATTGATTATCCGTTTTAAAAAACTGTTTGTGGCCTCTATGGCCTTGACGGCGCTCCTGATATTCGTTGGCTGCCCGGACCCTACAATTCCGCCGGTGACTCCCCCCAATACCGTAAGCTATCATGCCAATGGCGGTATTGGCAGCGTCCCTCCGGCCGCACAGTATGAAGTCGGAGCAAGTGTTACGGTGGCGGTGAAGCCGGGAAATCTTTCCAAAAATGGTAATGATACCTTTGCCGGGTGGAATACCCATGCAGATGGAAGCGGCTCCTCTTATACCGCAGGGAATACCTTTACCATGGGAACGGTAGCGATAACTCTTTATGCCCAGTGGGCGCCGTATACTCCCTCTAAAACCTTCAACGCACAGAGCGCGGTGGATAATTCCTGGTATACCGTTAATGCCCGCCAACTTGCGGAAGGCGCCCACTGTATCATTTATGCGGATGAAACCCAAGGGATCAGCATTGCCACCGCCCAGGCCATTGTCACCAAGTACGATAGCTTCGTTCATTCCCAAATTACCGGCGCTTTTGGTAACATTGAAGATGTGGATGGAAATGGAAAAGTAATTTTCCTGCTCCTGGATATCCTTGACGGATATACCGGTTCCGGGGGCTATGTGGCGGGATATTTTGATCCAACGCACATGTTTAGTACTTCGGTGTATACTAAGTCCAATGTAGCGGACATGCTTTTCATGGATACCAATCCGGGGCTTGATCCCGCCGATCCGGACGTGATGCAAGGTTTTTATTCTACTATGGCGCATGAGTTGCAGCACCTCATCGAGTTTTCCGAGACATACCTCAAAGGCATGGCGGAAAAAGACCTCTGGATTAACGAGGGGCTTTCGACCGCTGCGGAATATATTTACGGTGATGGAACCGGAAGCCCGGCACAGCAAACAAGCCGGATTGCTTACTTTAATGCGGCGGGTACCTCAATCCCCTATGGCAACAACTTTTTTGTCTGGAATGGCTATTGGGAACAGGAGGAGAACGGCGGCGATGTGCTTGCCGATTATGCGACCGCATACCTTTTTTTCCAGTGGCTCAGGATTCATGCGAGCAGCGGCGTCGGGATCTATAAGGATATTATCGCGTCCACTCACGGCGACTATCGTGCGGTAACAGAGGCGGCTTTCTCAAAAATCAGCAGTTTATCTACTTCAGGTAATTCTGAAACCGATTGGGGAACGTTGCTAGGCAACTGGCTGCTGGCGAATGCGATTCGCAGCAGCACGGGGCTTTTGGGGTATCAGAACCAAATTACCACAACAGCGTATCTGTTAACCGGCGCCTCTATCTTGTTGTCGCCGGGTGAAGCGGTGTTTTCGTCAATCACCGGAGTCTCCGTTTCTACCGCAGGCTTTACTTCCGGTTCGCATATAAAGTATGTTGGAATTCCGGAAAGTGGAAACTTAGATACCGAAGGTCCGCAATATGACGGAAAATATTTACTCACGTTTAACGCGAACTCCAATAAAGATTGGCAAAATGGGCTTAACGATGAAAGGGGGAAACTTGCATCCAATGTCGTAGGCGGCCTGCAAACATCGGTACAAATGCCGCTTAACAGAAGCATTGCGCCTGTGCCGTCCTCCCCGCTGCCCGCGAGCTACCCGATTGATGTTCACTTCGGGGCAGACGGCAAATTATCGCCGGATAGTCCCCGCACCGGGACACCGGCGCTGAAAAACGCGCCGAAGGACAAGGGGATATCTGCAAAACCTGCCGGGATGATCGGGAAGTGAGCGGACTAAGGCTGTTCAGGATGCTGGCATTGGCAGGGATCATCCTGGCGCTGCCGGTTCAGGGTTTCTCCCTGGGCAGGCGGGACGCGGAGAAAGCGCCCCGGACACAGGCCGCGCCGGATCAGCCGGGTTCTGATGCGGCGCTCTACGAGTCTGCGGTTTCAGGCCAGTTCGTGGAGATAAGCGGCCGGGTCCGGCTGGTGGGGAGCGAGCCCTTCCCGAACCTGGTGCTTACCGATTCGGAGGAACATACCTGGTACATCGATCCTGCGGACCGGAAAACCCTTTCCCGCTACGAACAGCAAACCGTGACAATCCGGGGCGTTGTGGAGCTTACGGAGATGGTGCTGGCTAACGGCAGAAGCCTCGGTTCAAGAAGAACCCTCTCCGGCATCACCCTGGTCAAGGTTTGGTGAGGGCTTGCAGAAATGCTGCGGTTCCCTGTTTGTTTTCTCCCGGACCCACGCAGGAAGGGCAGCCCTCTTTACAGGGACATTCCGCAACCACCCGGTGTATGGACCGGAATAGTTCCCCCGTATGCCGCGCCAGGCTGTAGGCCAAGCCTTCCGCAAGCCCCGTGCCGCCGGGGTATTTGTCGTAAATATACAGGGCGGGCACACCAAAATGGGGGTCCCGTACCCGCTCCACCACCCCGAGGTCCCGCGGGTCGCAGAGGAGAAATACCGGGGCCATATGCTTGATCAGCGTCCCGGCGCCCCCCAGAATTGAGCCGATCTCGTCCTCCCCAAAATTAGCCAGCGCCTTTCCCGCCGCAGTATGGCCAAAAAGCAGTGCCAGGCACCGTGTCTGCATTTCCTCCTCCGGCAGTTCGATATCCCCGTAGCCGACATTCTCGTGGGTATGGAAGCGTATCTTCTTGAACTTCGCCACCTGGGACCGGACCAGCACATCCCCCAGCACCCCCGTGCAGGTGTCGAAATCAAGGGTTTCGTCTTCGGTAAGCACCTTGATATCCGTCTTTACCAGGCCGTCGGTAAAGTAATTCACCTCCGCCTCCCGGACCAGGCATTTCCGATTGGGGATATCCAGGGATTCCACCAGGTACTGCCGCCCCCGGTGCATATACACCGCGTTCTTAAAAATCAGTTCCTTCGCGCTGGGCCGATCCATCTCGCCGATGACGGCGTTGCGCCCCGCGGTCACATCCACGATCACCACATTATCCGCCAGGGCCGACCGCAGGCTTATCCCCTCCGCCGGAAAGGACCGGTCCGCCCAATGCCAACGATCGCCCGTATGCCGCACAACCCCATCCTCTTCCAGATACTCCAGCACATCCCGAGCCCCGGCGCCAAAGGCGCCTGGAGCAGGCATGTCCGCATCATTACTAACGCCATTGGACCTTTTGCCCACTTCATCATTCGTAAACGGCAGTTCAAATGCCGCGCACTTAACATGGTCCGTCAGGATGTAAGGGTTATCCGGGTTAATCCGCGCTTCTTCGGCGCTCTTTCGAAAAAACCATTCCGGGTTGTTCATGATGAATTGATCCAGGGGTGATGATGACGCCACAAACACCGCCACCGAGGAGCCTCCCCTGCGCCCCGCCCGTCCGGACTGCTGCCAGAAACTATTAAAGGACCCCGGAAACCCCGCCACCACCGATGCGTCCAACCCGCCGATGTCGATCCCCAGTTCCAGGGCATTGGTACTCACCACACCCCGTATGCTTCCCTCCCGCAGCCCCCGCTCAATTTCCCGTCGTTCGTTGGGGAGGAGGCCGCCCCGGTAGGCTTCCACCCGGATGCGCTCATTGTCCGTATAGATATTGGCCAGATCCTCGTTCACATAGGCGGCGGCCACCTCGGTTTTTACCCGTGAATGGGCAAAGAGGATAGTTTTGATGCCCCCCTTGAGGAAGGCCAGCATCCAGCGCCGGCTTTCGGTCACCACCGACCGGCGAATCCCCTGAACCGCGTCCACCAGGGGCGGGTTGTACAGGATGATCCGCTTCTCCCCCCGGGGCGCCCCGTTGTTGTCCACCAGGGTGACTTCCTGCCCGATCAGGGTTTCCGCCAGTTCCCCGGGGTTGGCGATGGTGGCGGAACAGAGGATGAACTGCGGCTGGGAACCGTAAAACGCGCAGACCCGCCGCAGCCGTCGCAGTACATCCGCCACATGACTGCCCTGGACACCCCGGTAGGCGTGGGCCTCATCAATGACGATGTATTTCAGGTTGGAAAAAAACTTGATCCACCGGGGGTGGTTGGGCAGTATCCCCGCATGGAGCATGTCCGGGTTGGAAATAATGATCCGCCCTGTATCCCGGGCCGCCACCCGGAGGGAATCCGGGGTATCCCCATCGTAGGTGGACACCTTTATTGGTATCTCCCCACCCACCAGTTCATTTAACTCCGACTGCTGATCCTGGGAAAGGGCCTTGGTGGGGAAGAGGTACAGGGCACGGGCCTTTTCGTCCCGCAGCAAAGCCTGGAGGGTGGGCAGGTTGTAGCATAGGGTTTTCCCCGATGCGGTGGGGGTTACCACCACCACATTGTGGCCTCTTTGCAGTTCTTCCCAGACCGCGCCCTGGTGGGTGTAAATTTCTGTAATGCCCCGGTTCCGCAGTCCGGCGGCTATCCGGGAATCCAAATCCGCCGGAAAGGGTACGGTTTCCCCATCCGTAGCCGGAAGGAGCTGCTCTTTCACAATGTACGGGGCAAAGCCGGGATCGGTGAGGATTTTTTGCAAGGTACTATTTTGCCCTGCCCCATCTGTTTTTACCATAAATTCCATAATAACAGCATGAAAGATTGAAGGTAAAGTATCGACAAACTGGTAATTCCCTTTTATAATAGCGGTAGAAGTTTTATTGACAAAAAAGGGGGTCGTCTATGTCTGAAGTGTTGTCCATTGTATTAGGTGGCGGTAAGGGAACCCGGTTGTTTCCTTTAACGAAAGATAGGGCAAAACCTGCCGTTCCTTTTGGCGGCAAATTCAGAATTGTGGATATCCCTATTTCAAACTGCATCAACGCGGGCTTCAAGCAGATATACATCCTTACCCAGTTTAACTCCGCTTCCCTCCATCTACACCTGGCCCATGCCTATGCCTTTGATATCTTTTCCAAGGGCTTCGTGGAGATCCTCGCGGCGGAACAGACCAACGAACATTCCGGCTGGTACGAGGGTACCGCCGATGCGGTGCGGAAGAACTTTGTCCATTTCCGGACCCACCGGCCGGACTATTATATCATCCTGTCCGGGGACCAACTGTACCGGATGGACCTCCAGGATTTTTTGCAAAAGCATAAGGACTCCGGCGCGGCCATCACCATAGCCAGCACCCCGGTTTCCCGGGGGGACGCCAGCCAACTGGGTATCCTGCAAGTAAACAAGAAAAATGAAATAACGGAATTTTTAGAAAAACCCGGTCCCACCAAGGAGATCGGCGAGTATAAAGTACCCGATGAATTGAAAAAGGATAAAAATTCCCGGACCGATGAATATTTGGCCTCCATGGGCATCTACATCTTCAACGCCGCCGCCATGGAAAGCTGCCTGGACAATGATTTTACCGATTTCGGCAAGGAAATCATCCCCGCCGCCATCCACAACCTCAAGGTAAACGCCTATGTTTTCAACGGCTACTGGGAAGACATCGGGACCATCCGGAGCTTTTACGAGGCAAACCTGGACCTGACCACCCTTAAACCCCGGTTCGACTTTTATGACGAGGACCGGCCCATCTACACCCATGTGCGGAACCTGCCCCCCTCAAAAATGAATTTCAGCAACATGCACCAGTCCATTGCCGCCGAGGGCTGTATCATCACCAATGCATCGATCTCCAACTCCATCGTCGGGGTCCGTACCATCATCGAGTCCGGGGCCAGCCTGAACGGGGTCATCTGTATGGGCGCCGACTACTACGAAACGGAAATCCAAAAACAACAGAATGTCGAAGCGAGGGTCCCAAACGTGGGCATCGGGAAGGGGGTCATCGTGAAGGGCGCCATCATCGACAAAAACGCCTGCATCGGCGAGGGCTGCCGCATCGGCATCGATGACCTGAACCGCACCGAC
>BNUW01000093.1 GCA_025997655.1 Spirochaetia bacterium | reverse complement strand
ATTTGATGATGAATTAATAGAAATAATGTTAAAATTAAAATGGTGGGATTTACCCGTAGAGGAAATAAATAAATTAATCCCAGTATTGCATAATAATAATTTAGAATATGTTAAAGAAGAATTAAGGAATATTGTAAAATAAAAAACCGAACATCGAAACACCATATGTTGGAGGTTTTTCATAAAGAATTTCCAATTCATTATGTTGCCGGATAAGGTCTGCCAACAATTGTCTTCCTTTAGAATCAAGGTTTCCAACGTAAACGTCCTGCTTGTGCCATTATTTCACGTTCCCACCAGTTGAGCATTTCGGAAGCCATCTGTCGTGAAGAAGCAGGTAACTTCAATCCAAATTGCTGCGTAAATCGTTGCGAAATATTGGAATAACTTTGGGGATGCTCAAGAATAAAGCCCATCTGCTCTTGCCATGTACGATCACCTCCAGCGCCTTCACTTAGGAATACCTTCCCTCTATACTCCGGAAAAGTTTGCTCAAATTGCGATAATGCAGCTTGAGCCCGGCCTTTTGCCTGTGCATATATTGAAAAAGTTCCAATACAGCATAGCATAATACATAAAACGATTCTTTTCCTTGCCATAATTTACTCCTTTGTGATCTTTCCCGCCGCCAATTATATAGACAACAAATGCAAGGTTTTTATTGTTTGACGAAGACTGCATAATCAACATAATCATCATCATAAAGCATAGAAGTATTGTCTTTACTTAGATAAAAAGTATGCCAAGACTTATCCCCCTTAACCCAAGTACTATCATTGCTTACGGTACATGTTCCTTGAAAGACGCAGCCTGATGGATAATCCGATCTCGGGCCTGAACTGTAGCCCCACATTGGCGTTATAGTGTCAAATTGTATTGTATAGCCGTAAACGCCTTTATACCATTTCATTCCATCTTAGCATTGAGTGTGCCGTTGTTTGTTCCATTCCATGTACCCAGAAACAGAGCAGAATTATAGGGTGGTGGTTGGATTTCGGGACTGGTCTCAAGTTGTTTTAGCGGAAAAACTCGACCTCTCGACCAATTTTTTAGCTGATATTGAGACCGGAAAGAGCTGGATATCCTCTTTAACGCTGGTAAAACTTGCCAATGTGCTTGAAATTGAGGTTTATGAGCTTTTTAGGCAGGACGAAACGGCCACTGATGAAACAAAAGAGCTTATGACCCGGTTTGTAAAGGATATTTCCATATCTTTTAACCAATCTTTGGGTAAATTATCCCAAAAATACCTTGCCTGAGAAGAAAATGTAGGATTTTTTATAAAGGAAATATATTTTTTCCCTATTATTTAGAAAAATGCCCTGCTTAGCGAGATTTTCTATAGTATGGTTTAGTTGTAGGGGTTATGACGGTCAATAAACGCATCAAAGAAGCTCGAAAAGTCTTAAATATGTCCCAAATTGAGTTTGGGCGGGCAATTTTCATCAGTGACGGCTATATTGCAGAACTGGAGAACGAACACCGCATCGCCAATGACCGGATCATCCACCTGATATGCCTGACCTTCGGCATCAGCGAAAAATGGCTGAAAACCGGGGAAGGCGCTACGGGTAGGAGGGTACTAATGTCCAGAAAAATCCCGGCTTATGATCCAGGATGAACGTAAGGGAATGACCGCAGCCGAATTCGGAGAAGCGGCACGGCAGGATGCCATAGCCATATCCAAAAAATATGGGCTTCCTTTGGTGTGGGCAGATCTCAAGCCGGTTACTCCGGCGGTCATGAGTGGTAAATAACCCCTATCCCTAATATTGATTTAATAATATGCCGATGCTATACTCACTACCGGAGCGTGGAAATTGACGGAAGTTCTGTCCCAGGATGAAATTGACCAGTTACTCACCGCCATCAACGCCGGGGAAACCGAGCCGGAGGCCTTAAAGCCCGCTGCGGATACCCGGAAAATCAAAATCTACGACTTCAAGCGGCCCGATAAGTTCTCCAAGGAGCAGATCCGGACCATCTCCATCATGCATGAGACCTTTGCCCGGCTTACCACCAATAACCTGTCCGCCAACCTCCGTTCCATTACGCACGTTCATGTGGCGTCGGTGGATCAGCTCACCTACGAAGAGTTTATCCGGTCCATCCCCACCCCTACCACCCTGGCGGTTATCAATATGGACCCCCTCAAGGGGAACGCCATCCTGGAAATAGACCCGGCCATCACCTTCTCCATCATCGAGCGCCTCTTCGGGGGCACCGGGGAAAGTACCAAGTCCCAGCATGAGTTGACGGATATCGAATCGGCGGTCATGGAGGGGACGATAGTCCGCATCCTGGGGAATATGCGGGAAGCCTGGGCGCAGGTGATCGACCTCCGGCCCCGGCTGGGTCAAATCGAAACCAACCCCCAGTTTGCCCAGATTGTGCCCCCCACGGACATGGTGGTCCTGGTAACCCTGGAAACCAAGATAGGGGATGTCGAAGGAATGATGAACTTTTGCATACCCTATCTGACTATTGAGCCCATCATCGGGAAGCTGTCCGCCCAGTTCTGGTACTCATCGGCGCGGCGGGCGGCCACCAACGAAAACCTCAATACCCTCAAGGAAAAGCTTTCAACCGTAGAGGTTGACGTTGTCGCGGAGATCGGGAAGATCAATATTCCCATCAAGGACGTACTTTCCTTTCGTACCGGCGATGTGATCCGGCTCTTCAATGTCCGGGTGGGGGACCCCTTCTCTCTCTACATCGGCAATAAAAAGAAGTACCTCTGCCGGCCCGGCATCGTTGGGAAGAAGGTGGCGGTACAGATTATCAAGAAAACCGATGAGGTCGAAAAAGAAGAATTTGAAGAACTCGCCGCCGATGGTGAAGAATCGCTTTAAATACCGCGTTACCTGTACGCTCGGCGCAAATCTTTTGGGTACGGAAATATGGCGGGTGATATAATTCAGCAAAAGGTGATTGGGTTGACCGGGGTTTACTGCGCGGGGAAGAACTATGTTGGGCGGCTTCTGGAAGCGCGGGGGCTGCCGGTGCTGGATGTGGACAAGCTGGGGCATTTGGCTATTGAAATGCGGCGGGAGGCCATCCTGGAACGCTTTGGGGGGGATATTCTGGGGGCGGATGGCGCCATAGACCGGCGGCTTCTGGGGGCAAAGGTCTTCGGTAAACCGGAGGAATTGGCGGCCCTGGAGGGTATTGTTCACCCGGCAGCAAATGCGCTGACCACCCAATGGATAGCCGGCCAGGGGGGCAAGCCCTGTGTGATCAACGCGGCGCTGCTCCATCGTTCATCCGCCTTTGAGGTCCTCTCTTGCATCATCCTGGTGCAGGCCCCGGTCCTGACCCGGCTTCTGCGGGCTAAAAAACGGGACGGCCTGCCCTTGCCCCAGCTTTTGCGCCGCTTTTGGAGTCAGCGGCAATTCCTCTCTCAATATTCAGAAAAAAAAGCCGATATATACGTTATAGAAAACCCGGGATATTTTGGTTACAGGCCTTCGGTCTGCGAGAACCGGATCAACGAAATTCTTTCCCGGGTGGGAGTGGCGTAAGTATGGTAGAAATGATGGAAAAGAAGAAATTACTGCTTGTGTCGATTTCGGTTGGCGTGTTTCTGGTCATTGTGATAGGAGCTTCAATCCTGGTGTTTTCACCCCGGAATCCCTCTCCGGCGGCGGTGGCGAACCCGGCGCCGGCGGTAAAACCCATTCCCGCAGGGGATCCTGCGGGTCCGATAGAATTGGTTAAAAATTCCCTCAATCCTCAGAAGACCCCCGATGGCGGTCCCCAGGATAATATCGTGTATGTCTACGGTGAGAATCCCGATGCCGCCGTAACCGTGGACCCAGCCGGTTCAGGCGGCGGTAACCGGCTGGTCGTCGATGTACGGCGGCCCACCGCAGCGGCGGTTCCCGAAGCGCCCGCCCCTGCTCCTGCCCCCAAACCGGCGGCCACCCCGGCCCGGCAAAGTCCCGCTCCTGCCCCCAAGGCTGCCGCTCCCAAACCCGCTGCCCCGAAAGTTGCCGCTCCCAAGGCGGCTGCCCCCAAAACCCCGGAGAATTTCTGGGTACAGACCGGCTCTTTCTCCACCGTAGCCCGTGCGGAAGCGGCTAAGGACACCCTGGCTTCCAAGGGCATCACCTCGCTTATTGAAAACCGCAATGTGGAGGGGAAAGACTTTTTCCGGGTCCGGGTCGGCCCCTATACCTCACAGAATGAAGCGGATTACTGGCAGAAGTTGATCAAGGAGTTCAACGGGTTTGAAGGGAGCATCGTGCTGAAAGCCCCGGCGACACTGTAAGCTCAGGAATTTTCATTTTGAAGAAAAAACCACGAAAAATACGAAACACACGAAAAAGAATAATTAAGCCAGTTCCAAAATAGGAATTTAACCACAGACCTCACGGACAACACGGACAAGGGAAAGGATAAGAAAGCAGGAGTCCGTGGCGTCAGTGAGGTCGACTTTTCCACTCTTTGGGTGGAAAAGTGGTTAATCCTTTTTTTGGAACTGGCTCGATAGGAATGAATTTATTGCACCACCATCCACCCCTGGGAAAACCGCTGGGTTTCCCTAAATGTGTCCCCATCCCGCTCGGGGTTCCCTTCTCTGGAAGGGGCGGCATCGGTCAAAGGCAGGCCGTAGCGGGCAAGTCCCTGAAGTACCGCTTCGTGAAACGGCGCGTCTTCCGGCCGCAATCCGGGAACGCCGGGTTGGGTGATGAACAAGGGGGGGGCGTCCGCTCCGGGCAGGGGATGGTCCCGGCCCGCCAGGAATGTATCCAGAAACGGCCCGGCGATGATGCGGGTGTGGAAACCCGTACCGAATGTTTGTGCGGAGGCAGCCGTGGTTTGCGCCAGCAGGAACAGGACGCTGCCCTGATTGAAGCTCTGGTAATAGAGTGCCGTAATGGGGATTGTCCCCGCCGCAGCGGTGTCTACCGGAATTTCCCAGGAGGTTCCCGAAAAGTCCAGCCTCAATGCCGGGCCATCGGCTTTGAGGGGCGGCAGGCCCGAATTCATGCTTCGCTTCCAGGCTTCCCGAAAATCCGTCTCGGTGGAGGTTCCCTCCGCGCTTAGGTATCCCAAGATTTCCGGGACGGCTTCCACTGTGGAGGGGGCTGTGCCGGGTGTGAAGCCCCCCTTCCCATCAGGGTCAACATACAGCAGGCCATATTCAAAGCGCTGGGCGATACCGCCTTTATAGAGGAATTCATCACCCACCGGCACTCCGTATCCGGCGGCGCCGTTAGCCCCCTTGCGGCCGGCGCTTTTCCCGTAGATGTTGAGGATAGCCCCCCGGACGGTAAACACCCAGTTCCCTTCCATACTCTGAATAGCCAAAACCAGGGACGGTATTCCCCAGGTATTAGGGGTCTCCGCCAGGGAGGGGTCCCGCCAGTTCTGCACCCGGCATAGGGGCGCCGCCGCGGGCCAACGGTGGACAAAATCGCCCCCCAACACCCCATCCAGGGAGGGATTCCGAAGACATTCTTCAATGTAAGCGGTACGGAAGGATTCGGTAAGCGCGTTCGTTTCAGCTTCGCCCGGTTTAACAAGACCCACCCCCGGCGCAATGGCAGGCCAGGAAAGGGGGGCGGGAATAAATTCCATCCCCGCAGGGTTAGGACGCTCCGGCAAAGCGGGTATCGTCTCTAAGGGGGGAGCGGCTTCCATCGGTTTTTCGGCATCCCCTTGGGAAGTTTCCTTCGGGGCGTTCAACCCGGCGCATCCGGCAAGCAGTAAAAGCGGCAATAGTGCCGTGAGCAATACCGATCCGAAACGGCTTTTAATTATCATAACGATAGTGTACCATAAATTAAGATTTTCTATATAATAGTTTGTGGAGATTAAGCCTATGAATGCCCAGGAATTGCGGTCCCTGTATGTCGAGTTTTTTAAGTCCCATGATCACGCCCAGATTCAGGGCAAGTCCCTGATCCCCGAAAACGACCCCACGGTGCTCTTTACCACCGCCGGTATGCACCCCCTGGTGCCCTACCTTTTGGGGGAGCCCCACCCGGCGGGGAACCGGCTGGTGGATTATCAGAAGTGTATCCGCACCGGGGATATTGAATCCGTGGGAGATTCCAGCCACCTTACCTTTTTTGAAATGCTGGGGAACTGGTCCCTGGGGGATTACTTCAAGGAAGGGGCCATCAGGATGAGTTTTGAGTTCCTCACTTCCCCAAAATGGCTGGGCATCCCCCCGGAAAAGCTGGGGGTTACGGTTTTTGAGGGGGATGAGACGGTTCCCCGAGATGATGAATCCGCCCGGGTCTGGAAACTACTGGGTATCCCGGAAAATCGTATCAAGTACCTGGGGCGGGAGGACAACTGGTGGGGACCTGCGGGAACCACCGGCCCCTGCGGCCCGGATTCGGAGATGTTCTACGATTTTGGGAAAGAGCCCTGCGGCCCGGACTGCGGCCCCGGCTGCGGCTGCGGGAAGTGGCTTGAGATCTGGAACGATGTGTTCATGCAGTACAATAAGACCGCCGATGGGACCTACGAACCCCTGGCCCGTACCTGCGTGGATACCGGCATGGGCATAGAGCGGACCGTGACCATCCTTAATGGAAAGAAATCGGTGTACGATACGGAGATCTTCGCCCCGATTATCGCGAGTATAGAGAAAGCTTCGGGGTATACCTACGGGTCTGACCCGGAGAAGGACAAGTCGGTGCGTATCATCTGTGACCATGTCCGGGCATCCACCTTCGTGCTGGGTGATCCCAAGGCGGTGAGCCCCTCCAATGTGGGCGCGGGGTATGTGCTGCGGCGGCTCATACGCCGGGCGGTGCGGCACGGGCGGAAGCTTGGCATTGAGGACCGGCTGGTCTTATCGCCCATTGCGGAAGTGGTGGTGGATATGTTTAAGGGGCCTTATCCGGAACTGTCGGATAACCGCGCCAAGATCATCGCAGAGCTTGATACTGAGGAACAGAAGTTCCTGGAAACCCTCAAGAATGGGGAACATGAGTTTGAGAAACTCCTCCCCAATTTATTGAAGGACCCAAAGAAAATCATGTCCGGGCGGCTTGCGTTTAAGCTCTACGACACCTACGGTTTCCCCATTGAGCTGACCGATGAATTGGCGTCGGAACAGGGCCTCACGGTGAACCGGGCGGAATTTGACGAGGCATTCAAGAAGCACCAGGAGCTTTCCCGCGCGGGGGGTGATCAGATTTTTAAGGGCGGCCTTTTGGATCATTCCGAGGAAACCACCAAATATCATACCGCAACCCATCTGTTGCAAAAGGCATTACAGATGGTGCTGGGGGATCATGCGGCGCAGAAGGGCTCCAATATCACCGCCGAACGGATGCGGTTTGACTTTTCCCACGGCGCTCCCCTGACCGCCGAAGAGCTGCGCAAGGTCGAGGCCATGGTGAACGAGCAGATCAAACGGGATCTGCCGGTTACCATGACGGTGATGAGCCTTGAGGATGCCAGGAAGTTGGGGGCCATGGCGCTTTTCGGGGAAAAGTACGAATCCCAGGTGAAGGTGTATGCCATCGGGGATTTCTCAACGGAGGTGTGCGGCGGCCCCCATGTGGAACATACCGGGACCATGGGAACCTTCAAGATTCAGAAGGAGCAGTCATCATCCTCCGGGGTGCGAAGAATCCGTGCGATCCTGGAATAGCCAGGACGGGTAAATATAAAGTATACTAAGGGATATGGATATGAGAAAGTTTACAAGATGGTTCCTTTTCCTTGCGTTGTTTGCGGGTTTCGGAACCGGCTCCCTATTCTGCGGAGGCAAAGGGGATTCGAAAACGGAGTCCCTTCCCGAGGGGACCCCCATTGGCGCGGCGGGGCTGTCTACGGATATCGTAGCTGAGCTAACCCTGACCAAAAAAGAAGTTATTTATGTCAAGCAACTGCAGCTTGAGGTAGAACGGCGGTCAAAGATGCAGGAGATTCCCCCGGAAGTATCGCCCCTGGATCTCCGGCGTATGGTCCTGGACGCCATGGTAAGCGAACGGCTGGTGCTTCAGGCGGCGGAACGGGCGGGCATTACTTCGCCGCCTGCGGAACTGGAACAGCGGATCCAGATGGTACGGGCCAGCGTCGGGCGGCAGATTACGGACCAGGAATTTGCCGAGGGTATTGAAAAGCAGTACAACATGAATTATACCGCCTTTCAGGCTTACCTGCATGAGGACCTTGTCAGGCAGAAATATATAGAACAGTACATTGTACAGCAGGCGGAAAAGGCCAAGGCCGGGGATTCCATTTCCGACCGGGATATTGATATCGAAATTCAGGGCGTAAAGGATGAGTTGGCCGCCCAGGCAGGACGGGTTCCAACGGATGCGGAGTTCAACGATTTTATCAAGCGGCAGGGTATGGATTTGATCTCCCTCCGGGGGCAGATCCGGCGGCAGTTGATGGTACAGAAATACCTGATCACTGCGGCAGGGGGCAATCCCACGGAAGAGGAGATTTTGGCCGTTTATAACCGGTACAAAACCGAGTTTACCCGGCCCGATACGATTTCCTTTGACTATATACGGATACCCTTCGGCTCCAATGCCTCGGCGGTCCTGGCGGCACGGACCCGGGCGGACGAACTGGCCAGGAAAATCGGTTCCAGTGTTTCGGCTTTTAATGAGGAATCCGCCGCCGCAGCGGCTGCCAATAACTCCGGATCCGCCCGGTTTATCCTGCTCAGTACCGAGGATCCCCGGATACAGCAAGTCTTTGGGGTGAACTTTATCGATCAGGCCAAGCCCCTGACGGAAGGCAAGGTTTCCGGGGTAATTGAGGGCAGGCAGGGCTTTTTTATCATCAAGGTAACCGCCAAGTTTCTCCCGGTAAATCTTGAGCTTAAGGATACCTACCGTTTGGGGGCCCCCGCCACGGTTCGGGATGTGATCAACTCCCAGTTGATGCAGCGCGCTCTGACCGAAGGAGCCGCATTGGTGACCAACACCCTGGCCGAGGAGCTCCGGAAAGAGGGTTCGGTAACGGTACACGAAAACTTGCTCGCCTGGTAACGGACGCGGCAACGGGTGCAGTAGCAAATGGCATCACGCAGAAAAGGGCGGATTCTGGCTTTTCAGGCCCTGTATTCCTATGAAGCGGCCTCCCCCACCCTGGAAGATTTGCTGAGCTTTTCCTGGCTCGAAGCGGAGAAACAGGCCGCCCTGGACGAAGGCGCCGGTGGTTTTGCCCGGCTTTTAATCCAGGGTACCATAGAAAACCTTGAGGCCGTGGATACCATGATCCGCGCCCATTTAAAAAACTGGACTTTTTCCCGGGTAAGCCGGGTCGATCTTGCCCTGCTGAGGATAAGTGTCTATACCCTCATGTACCAGGAAGAGATGGCCCCCTCAATTGTTATTGATGAGGCCATCGGCATATCCCGGGAATACGGCGCCGATGATTCCTACCGGTTCATTAACGGTGTCCTGGACAGTATCCGGCAGACCCTGCAAGCGGCCGGAAGCCCATGAAACAAGCCTTGGATCATCGGCCGCAGCTTGCTAAGCTAAAGGCGGTGTGTATCCTGGGGCTGGCAATTTTCCTGCTCCTTCTGGGGGGCCTTGCCTTTCTCCTCTACTATACCGGCTGGAACGATCCTTCGGAGCAGGGGAACTTTTTTCAGGAACTGCGGAAGTTTGACGCACTTCTGTTGGAAACGCCGGAAAGGCTTACGCCCCGGAGGCTCAATCCCCTGCTGGACCGGCTGGAAAAAAGGGCATCGGCGGCAACGGCGGCTAAAGGTTCCGAGAAGGGAAAGGCGGCGGCGGCACGTTCCGCAGCTTTCCGGTAGGCGCTTTGGAATTCAGCCTCGTAGTTCGCTTGACGGACCAGGTTTCGGCGGCGTTTCAGCAGCGAAAGATGGCTTTCCGCTCCGATTGCCCTTTTTTCCAGCCGGTCCAGCAGGGGATTGAGCCTCCGGGGCGTAAGCCTTTCCGGCGTTTCCAACAGAAGTGCGTCAAACTTCCGCAGTTCCTG
>BNUW01000092.1 GCA_025997655.1 Spirochaetia bacterium | reverse complement strand
CTAATTCAACGGCTCCGTCAGGAAGTATTATCCTTAAACCTAATGCCCGGCATATTCCGCACCGTGGCGTCCCTCCCCGTTAGTTTGACCGTGTTCCTCGCTGTAGTGCCCTGTCCCGCTTTGTCCGCCCTCCGAGCCACCTTGAGTCGAACCGGTGTCGCCGTCGGCTGAGCCGCCATCCTGTCCCGCACTGCCGCCGTGTCTTTCCTCCCCGGCAATAGCGGCGGCATACTTTTCCAGGGCTTCCGTACTCAGCGTAAGCCCCTTACCGGCAGCCGCGGCGGCAGCCAGGGCGCCCGACCGAATCCGGTCCCCAGGCATTAGGTTTAAGGATAATACTTCCTGACGGAGCCGTTGAATTAGTTTGGGGTCCAAGGGAAGCGAAAAAAACTGCATAAAGGAAAGCAGGGATGATGAAAGTTTATCACGGGGGAGTCCCAGGGAAAGGGCAATATCCGTAAACGCCGCAAATGGCAGGTCCACCGTCTGTGAAATCTGCCCCTTGTCTGTCTTTCCAGACGCTGGGATGCCCTGTTCTGCGGGAAGAGCGGTAGGGTGTTTTATGGGATGCTTCGCCGGGAAATCTGGCCCGCCGAACTTGCCTTCGGTAGCTTCAGGGATCTTCATCGCAGGAAATCCCCTTTAAGCATCCCATCAAAACGGGAGATGCGTCCTATGACTGGGCGCTTTCCGGGGCCGCGGCGGTGGAAACCACTTCAGTTGCAGCAACGGAAGGAGTTGCCCTACCCTTTGCCCCTTTCTTAACAATAAGTTCCCGGATTTTGGCGGCCTTACCGATCTTGTCCCGGATATAGTAAAGCTTAGCCCGGCGAACCCTGCCGGCGCGGGTCAGTTCTACCCTGGTAACCCGGGGGGAATGAATGGGGAATACCCGTTCAACCCCGACGCCGTAGGAATTTTTCCGCACCGTAAAGGTTTTTCCTACCCGGGAATTTTTCATGGCAATAACCAGGCCCTCATAGACCTGGATACGCTCGGTTTTGCCTTCAACGATCTTAAAATGAACCTTAACGGTATCACCGACCTTGAAATTGTCCAGTTCATCCTTCATCTGGGAGGCTTCTATGGCCCGTATCTCGTTCATCCTTTTCTCCCCCTAGTTCCTCTATAAGTTTACGGGTTTCCCCATCGAAGAGGTCCAGCTCTTTCCCCCGGCGGATTAAATCCGGCCGCAGGGTAAGGGTTTTTTCGACCCGCTTTTTCAGACGCCAACGCCGTATATTTTCATGGTGCCCCGAAAGCAATAGCTCCGGAACCCTTAGTGTACCATATAACTCCGGCCGTGTATACTGGGGATACTCCAAAAGACCCCCGGAAAAGCTCTCCTCCTCCAGGGACTCCTGCTTTATCACCCGGTCCACCAGCCGGTAGGTGGCGTCTATCAAGGCCAGGGCCGCCACCTCCCCGGAGGAAAGCACGTAATCCCCGATGGATATCTCCTCGTCCACATAGGCGTCAATGATACGCTGGTCTATCCCCTCGTACCTGCCGCAAAGGAGGATCAGCTCATCCTCCCGGGCCAGTTCCTTCGCCGCATCCTGGGTGAAGGGCCGGCCGCCGGGGCTCAGGTAGATAACACGGCCTGAAAGACGCCGGGCGCCATTCTCCGGCTCCAAACGATTCCATGCGCCCACGGATTCCAGGGCCCTGCCCAGGGGTTCCGCCAACATCAGCATCCCCGCACCGCCGCCGTAGGGGGCATCATCGCAGGTTTTGTGCTTATCCAGGGCAAAATCCCGGATGTTTACCGGGTGATACGCCACAATCTCCCGGTTTACCGCTTTTGCCATGATGGATGTGGCAAAATAAGCGTCAATTATCTCCGGAAAGAGGGTTAGCACCGTATACTTCATGCCAAAATCCAGCTTTCCAGGAGAACTACCCGGCGTTTTTCAATGGACGCATTGTCCACATCCACCTCGCCGAAAAACTCTTTCCTGAAGGGAACCAGCCGGAGTTCCCCGCCGTGGCTGGTAAGCCTTAGCTCTATCAGTTGGCCGCCGCCGCCCTCTAACACGTCCGTTATGTGTCCCAGGACCGCGCCTGCCGTATCGATAACCGGTATACCCCGCAGGTCCTCAACATAGTATTCATCCGTACCGAGGGGGGCTGCATGGTCCCGGCCGGTACACATTTCTGCTCCCGATAAGGTCTTGGCTGCCTCCGGTGTGTCGATTCCCCGGAACTTTACCGCCAGGGAAGAGCCTACACGAAGTGTTTCTTCTATATAGAAGAGGGATTCGTGGTTTTCCCTGCGAAGAACAACCGTTTCAAGCTGCTCCAGATGCTCCAACTCCCCCGAAAGGGGCTTTGCTTTTACAAAACCCTTGATACCAAAGGGGGCGCCCACCAAGGCTACCACAAATTGTTCAGTCAAATCCGGCTATAGACCTTAGTCCAAGATTTCCAGAACCGCGTGCTTTCCACCCTTGGCGGAGGCGGCCTGGAGAACGGTTCGTATTGCCTTGGCGATACGGCCATTTTTACCGATAACCTTACCGATATCCGCCGCCGCTACCCGCAGTTCCAAAATGGTAGACTTTTCCCCCTCAACCACCGTTACCTCAACCGAGGCGGGATCATCGACCAGGGACTTTACAATGTACTCAACCAGATCCTTTTCCATAGATACTCCTGAAACAGATTATACGGAGATGTTTTTCTTATTCAGGATCCGGTGGACCGTATCGCTCACGATGGCCCCGTCCTGGAGCCAAGCCTTAACCCTATCCTCATTGATCAGGACCTGCTTATCCTCAGCCTCAATGGGATGATAATACCCCAGTTCCTCAATCGTTTTACCGTCCCGGGGCGCCCGTTTGTCCATAACCACAATGCGGTAGTAAGGGCGTTTCTTAGTACCGAATCTCTTGAGCCGAATGCTGGCGCTCATGAAGTCCTCCTCGAATGTTACGCCCCTATGGAGCGCGTGAAATATTAGTATACAAAACAGCTTATTTTTAGTCAATTATACAAGGTACGAATAATGGCCTTGACGTACCTCATTTTCTGAACTATCCCTATAAATACATGATACAGATGTTGTTTTCAATACGATTCCATTCGCAACTCCGCCGGACCAGGGGGGAAATACTCTCGTTCCTGGAAGATACCATCATCCGGGCGGCGAAAACCTCCGGGGCGGAGGTCCGGGCGGAACATCGCGGTATCACCGCTTCCTTTGATGAGCATACCATAGGGCTCGGTATAGATATACTTCTGGTCCTGGAGGCGATGTTGGGAGCCCTGCAACGGGTTGAAACGGAACTGTACGGATACACCTGTATTCTTGGTCGGGATATTGCCGAGGATGGGGCAGCCCTGATCCGCCATCTGTCCCGGGAGGGTGCCGTAAGGGAAGGAACTTCCCTCGGTATCCTCCCGGGACAGATGGAAGGTACCGCAGGCGAAGCTGGTTCCCAGGGTACCGGCATCTGGTGTTCCGAACCCCTGCGGCAACTCCTGGATCCCTATGCGATTTTTGATACGCCTTTAAGCGTCTTCCCGGTGGACGGCAACTCTCCGCTTGCCTCCTATGAGCAGTTGCGGGAGTTAAAACCCTTCGCCCGGCCGGGGTCTGACGCTTCGGCATCTGCAAAAAATTTCCCCTGCCGCGAAAATATCCAGGCCGCATTAGAGCAAAACGCTGCCCGGAACCTGGTGCTGACGGGGCCCCGCTTTATTGGTAAGCGGGAGGCCCTTTCCCGGTTTTCTAAAACCATCCTGGGCGAATTTCCTCCTCTGATTATCCGCTTTGGTTCCGGCGGCGCCGGGCTAAGCTGTATTACCGATGCCCTGGTCCCTTCCATCCGGAACCTTATCCCTCCGGAAAAACGGAAAACCCTGGATACTATGGGCGCCTTTATTTTTAAGGAACGGCTGGAGGATGAGTATACCCCCTTCGCAGTTCAGAAAACCGGCCTTTTCCTGCGGATACTCCTGGAAAATTATATCGGCGCCGCTTGCAGCGGAAGAATAAGCCCGGTAATCCTCCTGGAAAATATCCATTTGGCCAATCCGGCGGCGGCCCAAGTCTTTGTCGATACCTACGGTACACTGGAACTTGAAAATACCGGCGTATATCTCTATGGGACCTGCGCCGATGCCCCATCCCTGGGTATTTGGGCAGCGGTTTTCCCCCGGATATTGCGGTTTACCCCTGAATTACCGGCGCTAACGGGGGATCCGCAGATCCCGAAGGATCTCTGGGAAATAGCCTATGGGGCCGCCCTTTTCCGGCGCTATTTTCCGCCCGCATTACTGCTCCGGCTTTTTGAAGAGGAAGGGAAAAATCCCGCCATGGTTTCCCGGGCCCAGGAAATGCTCTCCTCCCTGGGGCTCCTTGATTGCGGCGAGGATCCCCTGGCGGAGAAGAACCTGGGGGATAGAACGGAGTTGATACAAGCCATGGTGCGCCGCCGTCTTCTGGCCTGGCTCGGCGCGGGCAAGCTGCGCCCGGGGTTTAATTTGCTCCGGGCTCTGGCGGACCTGGGGGCCATAGCCTCCGAGGAACTGGTTCTGGAAGCCCTGCAGCGGGATTTGATCTACGGGACCGGTGGAAATCTGCGGAAGGCAATTGAGGAATCCCGTCTTGCGGACTTCGCCGGGCCGGACCATATTCCGGCGTTGCTTTCCATATGCCGGACCCTGGAAAGCCTGCTCCGGGGGGATGAGGAAGACATAGCCGCTGCCTTTTCCGACCCGCCACCGCCGGAGGAAACCCCCTCCTTCAAGGTACAGATCCTCCTCTGTCAATCCGCCTATATGCTGGGGGTCCACGATACGGAGAAAGCTTCGGAATTGATAAAGGAAGCCATGCTTATAAGCCAGCACCAGGCCGGTAACAAGGGACTTGCCCAGGCCTACCGTTTGTTTTCCCTGGTGAACCTGTCCAGGGGGCGGCTTACCGACGCCATAGATTATGAGGGCTTTGCCGTGGAGCAGGCGGAGAAATCCGGGGATTTTGAGGAATCCACCCTGGACTCCTATTATGCCGCAGGCCTTCAATTTCTCTTCGGCAATATATCCAAGGCGGAACGGCTGGCCACCAAGGCGGAGGAAACTGCCCTCAAAGTCGGCCTTCCCGCCTGGGCGGATCGGATACGGTTTCTCCGGGGGAAACTCCTTTTTGAAGCCGGCCGGTACAAGGAATCTCTGAATACCTTTGTGGCCCAGCGGCGTAATCCCTTTGGCGTACTTCCTCCCATGGCGGAAGATACCCTGGAAGCCTGGATGTATCGGGCTGCAGTTTTCACGAGTGAAGGGCACATTAGGGATACTGGGATACCCAAACCGCAGAGGCCGAACACCGACGCCCGTGTTTTTGAGATTGAAGCTTCTTATTTATCCGGGGAGTATCAAAAAGCGGTGGAACTTTCGGACAAACTCCTCGCCGGGCTGCCGGATTCGGAATTTCTCTTTAGTGAGCAGCCTGACTGGCGGAGCGGCTTTTCCCAGGAAGAATTGCTGCTCTTTTCCCCAAAGGAATTCCGGACCGCCATGATTTCCGCCTACCGCGCCCTGGGTCTCTGCCATTTGGGTAAGGCCAGCAGGGAGGAAGCCCGCCATACCATAGAGCGAATTGTCCAAAATGAACGGTTTTCCGGCACGGACCCCAATGATGCGTTTTACTTTTTCGCCTACTACTGTATTCTCGGTGAATCAGGGGCCGCCGGGGTAGACCTGGACACCATGGTCAGTATGGCCTACAAACGGCTCCAGCGCCGGGCCAGCCGCATAGACGATACCGAAACAAACCGGTCCTTTCTATCCTGCCATTACTGGAACGGGGCGCTCAGCCGGGCGGCGAAGAAGCACAAGCTGATTTAAACACAATTCCTGCCCCGTCCTTCCCGCGATCCGCAGTAACCGTATCACCTTCCTTGATCTTTCCCGCGATAATAAGCTTTGCCAGGGGGTTTTCCAAGTCTGCCTGGATGGTCCGCTTGAGGGGCCGTGCGCCAAAAAGGGGATCGTAGCCCCGTTCCGCCAAAAGTTCCTTCGCAGCATCGCTGAGGGTAAGGGTGATCTTCCGGTCAAGCAGACGTTCCGCAAGGCGCTTGAGCTGTATCTCCACAATTTTACTGATTTCCCCTTTGCCCAGCCGGTTGAAGATAACCGTCTCGTCGATGCGGTTGAGGAATTCCGGGCGGAAACTTTGCTTGAGAAGTTCCATGAGCCCATCCTTGATATCGGCGGGGTTTTTGGCCGCCAGAATCAGGTCCGAGCCGAGGTTACTGGTCATAATGATAATAACGTTCTTGAAGTCCACCACCCTGCCCTGGCCGTCGGTGAGGCGGCCGTCGTCGAGGATCTGGAGAAAGACATTGAACACCTCCGGGTGAGCCTTTTCGATTTCGTCAAAGAGAATAACGCTGTAGGGACGACGGCGCACCGCTTCGGTAAGCTGTCCCCCCTGCTCATAGCCCACATAGCCCGGAGGGGCGCCGATGAGGCGGCTCACGGAATGTTTTTCACCGTACTCGCTCATGTCGATACGGGTCAGGGCCTTTTCGTCGTTGAAGAGGAAGTCCGCCAGGGTCTTTGCCAGTTCCGTTTTGCCCACACCGGTGGGGCCTAAGAACAGGAAGGAACCCAGGGGGCGGGCGGCGTCGGAAAGCCCCGCCTTGTTGCGCCGGATAGCGTCCGCCACCGCTTCCACGGCAGGACGCTGACCCACCACCCGCTGTTCCAGCACCTTTTCCAAGTCCAGGTACTTTTGCAGTTCCCCGCTGAGCATCTTTGAAACCGGGATACCCGTCCAGGTTGCTACCACCTGGGCAATGTCTTCTTCGCTCACCTCTTCCCGGAGCAATGCCGGCGCGCCCTTCCCCGCGGCGTTTTCCCGCTTTGCTTCCATCAAACCGGTGAGCCGGGACAGCTCCTTCTGCGCATCGGGGATCAGGCCGTGCTTCACCTCCGCAGCCTTTGACAAATTGCCATCCCGTTCATAACGAATCTCATCTTTGCGCAGTTCTTCTATCTTCTGTTTCAGTTCCCGTATCTTCTGAATGTCCTGCTTCTCGTTATCCCACCGTGCTTTCATAGCGTCCCGCTCGGCGGTCAGGTCGGCAATTTCCTTTTCCAGCTTTTCCAGCCGGTCTTTAGAGGCCGCATCCTCCTCTTTCTTGAGGGATTGCTGTTCGATGGAAAGCTGCAGCAACCGGCGTTCCAGCTTATCCAGTTCCGTGGGCCGGCTGTCCAGTTCCATCTTGAGCCGGCTCGCCGCCTCGTCCACCAGGTCGATGGCCTTATCCGGGAGGAAGCGGCTGGTGATGTACCGGTCCGACAGGGTTGCTGCGGCAACCAGGGCTTCGTCCTTTATCCGCACCCCGTGGTGTACCTCGTAGCGTTCCTGCAGGCCCCGCAGTATTGCTATCGTATCCTCTACGGAGGGCTCCGCAGTGTAGACCTGCTGGAAGCGCCGTTCCAGGGCGGCGTCCTTCTCAATATGCTTGCGGTACTCATCCAGGGTGGTTGCGCCGATACAGCGGAGTTCCCCACGCGCCAATGCGGGCTTCAATAAATTGGAGGCATCGGTGGCTCCCTCGGCGGCCCCGGCGCCAACCAGGGTGTGCAGTTCGTCGATGAACAGGATGATGTTTCCGTCCGCCGCCTGGACCTCGTGGATCACCGCTTTGAGCCGCTCCTCGAATTCGCCGCGGAACTTGGCCCCCGCAACCAGGGCGCCTAAATCCAGGGCCAGCAGCTTCTTCCCCTTGAGCCCCTCGGGCACGTCCCCCGCAACAATACGCCGGGCAAGCCCTTCGGCAATGGCGGTCTTGCCAACACCGGGTTCGCCGATGAGGACCGGGTTGTTTTTGGTGCGTCGGGACAGGACCTGCATCACCCGGCGGATTTCCTCGTCCCGGCCAATCACCGGGTCCAGCTTTTCCTGCCGGGCCAGGGCGGTGAGGTCCCGGCAGTATTTGTCCAGCGCCTGGTACTTGCCCTCGGGGTTCTGGTCCGTCACCCGGGCGTTCCCCCGGATCTGTTTCAGCGCCGCCAGTATTGCTGTTTTGGTAACCCCCGCTTTCTTGAGCAGTTCCGCCGTCTTCCCTTCCCCGGCGGCAATGGCGATAAGGATGTGTTCGGTGGAAATGTAATCGTCCTTTAAAGAAGCCGCTTCGTTTTCCGCTTTTGCCAGCACCTTGGAGGCGGCGGCGGAAAGGTATATCTGTGCGGCATCACCGAAAACCTTAGGTGCAGCCGCAACCAAGGTGTTGGTATCGGTCATGATCTGGTCCGCATTAGCCCCGATGTGTTTGATGATGGGCAGGGCGAGACCGTCCTCCTGGTTCAGCATGGCCAGGAGCAGGTGTTCGGTCTCAATCTGGGAATGGTCGTTTTTTTGGGCGATGGTGGAAGCCCCGTTCAGGACTTCCCGGGCTTTTATGGTCAATTTTTCGTAATCCATGTTTTTTTCCTTATAATAATAAGATACGAAAAGGGGGAGGAATGGGCAAACTATTTGCAGTGATTTAGGGAAAAGGTTCCCAATGGTTAGTTTTAACGTGACGCACGCAATTCAAAATTTAACCACGGACAGCACGGACAGCACGGACAAAGACGATAGAAACAAAGGCGGTAACCAGACTAGGCGCAGGTAATGAATTATCTGGCAGCAACCGGGCTTAAATTGGGTTTTCTCAAGGCGGAAATCATAAGAATCGTCCGTTAATCTGTCTGTGAGGTCTGTGGTTTCGGTTTTGAAATTGCTGATGGCGCAATTCGGGTACTTGACATACTTGCTAAATCGTGGAATCTTAGTGGTTAAAATATAGGGTTTTTGGAAGTCCCCGTATATATTCTAACGGTAAAGGAGTAACAAATGGCAAAGAAAGGGATTTTGGGTTTAGGCCTTGCGATTTTGGTCACAGGAGGGGTTTTCGCACAGGAAAAGAGCCCAACGTACAAGCATGATGCGGGAGATATGCTTTTAGGGCTTAATTGGAGTTTTTTTGGCGCGATGATGAACACAAATCCCGTGAACGCTTTTAGCAAGGTAGGCGATTCATTGAATTTTGACGTTAAACCGGATGGGACCAATTTTAAAGTAGACGCATCTATAGATTTGCCGAAATTTTTTGCCACCGCACGGATACTTAACCTGGGATTAAGTTATGAGTATTACCTATTTCATTGGATGTCGGTAGGCACCGGCTTAGGGTTTGGCCCTGAAGTCAATGCGGTGACCAAAGGCGGTCGTACGGGTATAACCGTAACCGGCGCGACCACTGAAGATGCCGCAAAAGAAGAGGCAATCAACAAAGCGTTGGAAGTTGTCCATGTACAAGCCGGTTTATTTTTAACCATACCCTTTAATGTCCATTTTAATATTCCAAAGGTTGAATGGCTTTATACCGGTCTCGGCGCTGAAATACACATCCCTGTTTCTGACGCGGGACTCGACCGTCTTTTCCCTGATGGCATAGCCGAATACTTACCCGGGGGAAGTATAAAAGGCAAAATGTTTGTTAGTATGCCTATAGATTTAGGTTTTGATTTTTCCCGTATAAAAAACAATGGAAAACCCGCGAGGAGCCGTCTGCTCTTTAGGGTAGAACCCGAATTTTTTGGAAATGGCATGGTGAGTTTGCCGATTAGTTTAGTCTGGCAAAGCAGTCTTTGGAAATTGGCGAACGTTGCAATCCCCGACGCAAAATAAAAGGAAACTAAAAAACGCTGCGCGGCGGTTAACGCATATAGTAAAGCCCCACAGCCAGGGAGGCCACGGCACAACAAACATCCGCTTACCGTTGCTTCCTTCCGAACCTGGCGGAGTTAGGCGGCGTCCATTTGCATGGTTCCTGGCTGCGGGACTTTTATAGGATACCCGATAAGGACGGGAAGGTCAACTCCCCTACTCCGGCACACAGGAATTCAAAGTATCAAAATTTTATGCTAAAAAGGGAGCATGGGCGGGGAAGTATTCAAAAGGTTGAATGAACATATAGGGCGGGTGTGCGGACAACTGCCTGACCAGCGGCGGAGCGGACATAA
>BNUW01000091.1 GCA_025997655.1 Spirochaetia bacterium | reverse complement strand
CTAAAGTTCCGGAAGTCCTCATCGATAAAGAAAAGCCCGTGGAACCCTTCGTGGGCCATGAAGAGGCTGCGGAGATAGGGCGGCGATTCCCGGGAGATCGAGATGACGGCCCCCTCCCCGCTTATATAGCGGGAGGTTCCGTTTTCCCGGCGGATGATGCCCGCGTTTAACAGGATGGCCTCCAGTTCCCGTTCCTCCGGTACGAGGGGAAAATTCGCCGCACGGGCTGCTTCAAAGAAACGGGCCAGATCCTCCGCCCGGTAATCGTGGGCATTCCAGCCGTGGAGGTCCGCAATCTCCGCATCCGGGGCAAGGCGGCCGCGGAACCCTTGCTTTTCCGTAAAAAAGGCGAGGCGCTTAAAAAGCCGGTCCTGGACCGCATAATCCGCCGTATCAAAGATGAGTATCGAGGGAAACCCTTCCCAAGCGAACAGCTCAAACCGCGAATCCCGCCAGACGTCCCGGGAATAGCTCAGGATCAGCCCCGGGTCCGCCAACACCGGTTCCACCGGAAACGATTGCTCCGCCGCGATTTCCAGGTTTATGGAAGAAACGGCGCCGCCGCTTATACGCAGGGGATAGGGATCATTCGGAAAAGCGCCCGGGGGGATGAAAATCCGTTCCAGTTTTTGTGCGGCGCCGGTCAAGAAAGTCCAGTCATACCGGACCGGGCCGGCTTCAATGCGGAAACTGCCTGCGGCTTTTTCAATGACGGTTTGGAATTCCACCTTGCCCCGAGTGCGGTAGGAATCGGGGGGATCGATACGCAGGGCATCTCCCTTGGATTCGGGAAAAACGAAGGGGGTGGCGGTAAGAACCGCTTCCCCGCCCGCCGTTGTTTCAAATGCAAACCCATACCGGCGCTTGATGATGCCTAGGGAGTTCAGCGCAAACGAGAAATCCCCACCGACATTCTGCGGCTTTGTGCCGTCCGTTTTTTCCAGGATGACACCAATACTGCGGAGCGGCTCAGGGGCAAGGGGCAGCGCATAACGAATTCGCCCGAAGGATGTGGTAAGCCCCAGGAATGAGGCGTCCAAGGGAAGCAGCCATGCGGCGGTATCGTTTAGTTCTACGAGTACTTGATACCCGGCGGCCAATTCTTGCGGAAAACGGTAGTCCACTTCCAGGGACAGATTTTCTCCCCTTATCACCGGACCCTCAAGCGCATAACTCAACTTTTTCGGATTGCCAAGGGGGATTTGCCCGGAGTGGGATTCTTTCGAAAGAGCATAGAGCGCCGCGCCGTCTCCCGCGCCGTACAGGGGAATGTCGGCAGGTTCCTTGTAGGCGGCGCAGGATAAAAAAACGAAGGAAAACAGGACCAGGCGCCGCATCGTGCTACAGGGCAATAATTCCCCGCGCCATAAGCTGGGCAAGGGAGTACTTCCGTTCCATACTCGTTTCTCCATCGCTGCGGAGAAAGGTTTCAAACTGGGTGAGAAACGATTCGGGCAGAATTCCCAGGGAGTGAATCTGCTTGTAATAGGCCCGGTGGGAGGGTTCAAAACGCCGGTTAATGCAGAACAGGGTTAAACAGGCGGTTTTGATAAACCCCGCAGAGGAGGTAAGGTAATGAAAATCGTCCCCCTGGATCAGGGCGGCGCCGAGGTCACTCAAATAATGTTCCATCTTGGACTGATGGGCATCCCGCATGGTCTGCCAGAATGAAATATCCAGATTCCGCAGCCGGACCCGTATCTTCTGTATCCAATCGGTCCGGGCAAAAAGAATCTCCCCCTGGTTGAGTCGGTAATACCCATAGGTACCGGAATCCTTGATGAGCCACAGTTGGTCCCGCTTTTTATCGGCGATATCGATCAGTTCATCGATCTTTTTGGTAGACTTATACTCAATCCGCACCGGTATATCATCCACCAGGAACCGATCCTTATTGCCCTGTTTGGCGGTTTCAAAGACCACCACCCCATCACCGTAAAACGCACAGCGTTCTTCCGGCGCCGGTATGGGCCCGGAAAAAAACACATCCAGGATAAGGGCAAAGTAGGGGTCCAGGGTATCCGGAAGGGCGGCTTCATTGAGGGAAACACATTCAACCCCGGGCCAGGTGGAAAGCACCTCAACAAACCGGTCAACCAGCAGCTTAGTCTTATATTTCATTATTTTTCCTTGTAGGATGAGTATAGCATGGAAACGCAATTATGAACAAGGATTTTCATTTTGTACTCCTCATTCCCCACCGGGATATGGCCGGCCCCCTCCGCACCCTGAGCCGCTTCCTCTTTGCTTCAGGGCTTCCCGGCGCCTGGTCTTTCCCCCAGGCCGCTCCGCTGGCTTTAGTTAAGCGCCCCCTTTCACCTGCGGCGCTTCAATCCCTGGCATCAAACCTGCGGTCTGCCGCCCAAGACTCCGCAGGGGGCAAAATCAACCTTGGCCCCCCGGAACTGGTTCCCTGCCCGCTCTTCCACGGCTTTTTTGGCCCGACCCTGGATCTGTCGCCTCCTCCCCTGCCCTACCCTGGGGTGCTATACCCCTTCCCCCGCATAGTTCTCTGTACCGGCGTGGTAGCCCGGGGTGATGCAGTGCTCCTGACGGACATTCCTGATATACCGCCGGTAAGCCCCGCCTTTTTCCGGGCTGCCATGGTTGCCAACATGACCATACGGCCCCTCATACCAGAGCCGCCGGAAAACTATTCATTCACCTGGCGCATCGGCAAGCCCCGGTGGCTGCCCTCATACCGGAAGCCCCGCGTGGCGGACCCTAAGGGCTAAACTTGACCCACAAATCAAAGTATAGTACTAAGGATTAAGAATTTTTACCGCAAAGGCGACTAAGGAAAGAAAAAGGAGATCCCTTCGGGACCTAGCTATCCCTCATCTTCATCTTCCTTCGTCGCCTTCGGCTTTGCGGTTTTTTTTCTTCGTTTTTGATCTGCGGGTCAAGTTTAACCCAAGGGGGGACGTAATTTGGCAGCTTGCATTCGAGTCTCCGGCGCACGGATACTGCTGGACATAAAAGCCGTGCCGGGTTCCTCAAAATCACAATTCGCCGGCCTGAGCGAAAACCGGCTGCGGATAAAAATAGCCGCCGCGCCCGAGGACGGCAAAGCCAATGCGGAACTCCGCGCTTTTCTGGCGAAGGCGCTGGACTGCCCGAAGAAGGACATCACCCTGGTTACCGGGGAAAAGTCCCGGCTTAAAACTTTGGCGCTGCCGCTGGCGGCTCAGGAGACACTGGAAGAAATTATTGCCGGCTGCTAATTGGTGATGCCCAGCTTTTCATGATACAAGCCGAGATTCACCCGGTCAAAGCACACAAAGATTACCCTGGTGATGCCCGGCGTTGACCCCAGGGTTTCCCGTACCGCCTCAATGGCCACCGCGACGGCAAGTTCCTTGGGGTAGCCGTAAACCCCGGTGCTGATATTGGGAAAGGCAATGGAATGGAGCCCCGCTTCTTCCGCAAGGAGGAGGCTCTTCCGGTAGCAGGACGCCAGGAGCGCCGGTTCGTTGTGGGAGCCCCCGTACCAGACCGGGCCAACGGTGTGGATGATCTTCTTACAGGGCAGCTTGTAGGCGCCTGAAATAACCGCATCCCCCGCAGGACAGGGGCCGCCGGGAACGTCCCGGCGCTTTTCGGCAATACGGCGGCACTCCGCCAGCAGTTCCGGCCCGGCGGCGCGGTGGATGGCGCCGTCTACCCCGCCCCCGCCCAGGAGGCTTGAGTTGGCGGCGTTGACGATGGCGTCAACCGGGAGGGTGGTGATGTCGGCGAGGATGGCTTCGATAGTGTTGGTGTTCATATCATTAGTATAACAGACTTGATCCTGAACCGGAACCATGCTACCCTAACCTTCAATGAAATATTACGCGGTGATGGTAAAAACCAGGGGTGAAGAGAAGTACATCAGGCTGTTTAAGGCATTGCACCGGGACATCGACCTGAAAATCTATTTTCCCAAACGGGAAGTTGACATTCGAAGAAAGGGTAAGATCGTTCATACCTGTCCGGGAATTTTTCCGGGGTATATCTTTATCGAGCTCCCTGATGAGGATACGCTGCTCAATTACCACTGGTCCTTCCGCACCACCGACGGGTTTTACCGCTTCCTCAAATCCAACCAGGATATCCGCCCGCTGGAGCACGGGGACCTCGAAGTGGTGATGCACTTTATCAGAAAAGTCGGTCCCGTGGCGGGGGTATCGAAGGTCTACTTCAACGAGAATTCCCGCATCGTGGTAATGGAAGGGCCCTTAATGGGGCTTGAAGGAAAGATAATAAAGGTCGATAAAAGAAAAGGGAGGGCAAAGGTCAAGTTGGATCTGTATGACGATACCTTTGCCATTGATTTAGCCTTCGAGGTCATTGGAACCCCGGGCTAGTAATAAAAAAATGGGGGGCGCCGGGGGCCGGCGGATTTGGGAAAATCATGGGCACAAAAAAATCAGGACGGCTGTACATTATCGGGGCAGGGTTTGCGGGGCAGGCCCTGGCAAACGAAATCAAGACCAAGGCTATTTTCGGGGAATTAGTCGCCTTTCTGGACGATGACCCGGACACTATCGGCCGCAAAATCGACGGCATCCCCGTGCTGGGGCCCATCAGGGATGTAGCCCGGCTCCTGCGGATGAATCCTGCGGATGAGGCCATCATCGCCCTGCCCGGCGCTTCAAAGGAATACCTCAATGAAATTTACGGCATCCTCAAGCGGGCGGGCTTCATGCGGATACGGATACTGCCGGGGATGTCCCAGAGCATTGAAGGGGACGCCCACTTTATCCAGACCCGTTCCATTGACCCCCAGGACTTACTGGGCCGCACCCCGGTCACGGTAAACCTGAAGCAGAGCCTGGCTTACCTCCGGGGCAAGCGGGTGCTGGTCACCGGCGCAGGGGGCTCCATCGGCAGCGAACTTTGCCGGCAGCTTCTTTCCGGCGGGGTGTCCCGGCTCTACCTGTTCGGGCACGGGGAAAACTCCATCTATCAAATAGACCGGGAATTGAAGGTTCTCCAGGAAGAGGGGGTTGGCGAAAAAACTACCCTGATCCCCATCATCGGCGATCTTAAAGACCGGGAATACATGGACTTTATTCTGGCCCGGCTCAAGGCGGACGTGATCTTCCATGCGGCGGCCTACAAGCATGTGCCGATGATGGAAGAAAACGCCGTGGCGGCCGTGGAGAACAACTTCTTCGGCACCGATAATTTGATAAACGCCGCCCGGCACAACGGGGTAAAGCGCTTCGTCCTTATCACCACCGACAAGGCGGTGGACCCGGTTTCGGTATACGGCGCGTCCAAGTACCTCTGCGAACGGCTGGTTCTGGAGGCGGCGGCTAAAGCGGCGGCGGAAAAAGCGCCGGGCGCTTCCCCAAACTACATGGTGGTGCGGTTCGGCAATGTCCTGGGGTCCCGGGGATCCATCATGCCCCTTTTCCAGAAGCAGATCGAAAAGGGCGGCCCGGTCACCATCACCCATCCGGAGATGCGCCGCTACTTTATGACCATCCCCGAAGCCTGTTCCCTGGTTCTCAAGGCCGGCGGCGTGGGAGAAAGCGGTAAGCTCTACCTCCTGGACATGGGGGAGCCGGTACGCATCCGGGACATGGCGGAACAGATGATCCGCTTCTACGGCTTTGAGCCCGAGGAGGACATCAAGATCGAATACATCGGCCTGCGCCCCGGCGAGCGCCTGGACGAAGACCTTTGGGGCAGGGACGAAACCCCCCTGGACACCGAATTCCCCCGGATACGCCGGGTGGAACGGACCCGGCCCGCAACGGCCGACCCGGAAGATTTGCTGGAAAAACTTCACCCCGTTGTCCGTTTTGACCCGGCCCGGCCCGGGCAGTACCGGGACGCCGCCCTCCTCCGGGAAATCCTGGAAGACGCCATTCCCAGCCTATTGCCACTACGCCTCGCCCACGGGACGGCGGCTAAAGAGATAGTGCAGGGATACTGATGAAATACCCTGATGATATCCCCTTCCACCGCCCCTTCATTGGGAAAGAAGAGGAAGAGGCGGTATTGCGGGTGCTCCGCTCCGGGTGGCTTACCACGGGGCAGGAGGCCTTGGCCTTTGAAAAAGAGTTTGCGGATTTTTTACAAGAAAATACTTTAGACCGTCTAAATAATCATAACATCATGGCAGTAGAATCCGCAATAACCGAAATTGGTAATGGCGCGGAAGAAGCTACTGCAAAGGGCATCAGGCCGGATCTGAACCGGTATGGGGGCGACGGGGATGTAACTTTTATATGGGGCAATGAGAAAAAGGGCTTATACCATATCGGTTACCGCAGAGGCACCGAAGTTACCGCTAATGTTATAAAGACGGTGATTACGGGTAAGATAGTCCGGACTTCAGAGGTAAAAAAGACGGTTACCCTTTCTGATAATGGATACGAAGCCGTTCTTTCTCTTGACTTCCAGGGAAATACGCAAACATGGCTGCTTACCGGATGGAAAGAAAACGCACCCGATGTAACCGGCGAGGTTTGTACTCAATCCGGCACTACGCAAATCAGACCTACGTTTAGTCGTTCCGATCTGGGAGCGGGCACATCTAAAATATTAAACGAATTAACGCAGAACGTCAATAATAAGCCCTCCGGAGAACCCCTCTTTTGCCTGGCGGTGAACTCCGCCACAAGCGGCCTCCATCTTGCCCTGGAAGCCTGCGGCGCCGGGCCCGGCGATACCGTGCTCGTCCCCTCCCTCACCTTCACCTCCACCGCCGAAGTGGTCCGCTACCTGGGCGCCGAGGTGGTCTTTGTGGACGTGGCTCCCGGCAGCTTTCAAATGGACCCGGCCGCATTGGAGCGAACCCTGGATCGCCTGTCACGGGGGCTGCCCGCATACGGCGGACTAGGGTCCAATAGACTAAAAGGCGGCTTCGGCCCCAAGGGTACACCCAGGGCGGTGATGCCGGTCCATTACGGCGGCCTCCCCGGTGACATGCGGGCCATCATGGGCATTGCCCGCCGCTATGGGATCAAGGTTATCGAAGATGCCGCCCACGCGTTCCCTTCCCGGACAGAAAGCGGCGAGTTTGCGGGAACCCTGGGTGATGCCGGGGTCTTTTCGTTTTACGCAACCAAGACCATTACCACGGGTGAGGGCGGCATGGTGGCAACCAGGGATACGGAACTGGCGGCACGTATCTCCATCATGCGATCCCACGGCATAGACCGGGCGGTCTGGAACCGCTATACGGAAAGCAAAGCCTCCTGGTATTACGAAGTGGTGGCGCCGGGGTTTAAGTATAACCTGCCGGATATTCTGGCCGCCATCGGGCGTGTTCAGTTACAACGCGCCTGGCGCCTTTTGGAAGAACGGCAGCATATTGCCGCCCGGTACGATGACGCCTTTGCCTGCGATGAACGCTTCATCCTGCCCCCCGGAGGCACGGGGAATGCCCGGCACCTCTATCCCCTGCGCCTTGCAAACCCCGCCCTTTCGCGGGATACTGTAATAGAAAGATTGCAAGACAGAGGCATCGGGGTATCGGTACACTTTATCCCCCTGCACATCATGCCCTATTACCGGAACCAACAAGGCCTTACCCCGGAGGATTTCCCCGAAACCCTCCAACGCTTTACGGAGGTCATTTCCCTCCCCATCTGGCCCGGCATGGGTGAAGCCCGGATTGACCGAGTCATCACCGCAGTACGCGAGGTAAGTACGTAATGCAAGCGAGCAATAAGTGATTACGCAGAATCGACACTACGGAGCGGTCGTGGAAGGGGCGTGACCGGCCGAATGCATCCGGTGTCCCTGCGCACGGAGACCTATTCGGGCCCCCTGGGGCCGGGCTCCGGGAGCAGATTCCCCGGCTAGCATGAGCGCCGGTCATGCCCCTTCCACGACCGTGCCCTAAAGCGATCAAACAGGAATCAACAGTGAAAGAACGGCCGAGTTTCGTTTCAGACATAATGATCCGTGGCGCCCTTTACGGGGCAACCATCCGTTCAACGGTATCCCGGGGCAGGTTGAAGTCCATCACCTGCCCCCACATGCCCCCCTCCTACACCCTGATCCGGGCGGAGGACATCCCCGGGAAAAACGAACTGGCGGACTTTGCGTTCAAGGAGAACGGTGCGTTCAAGGAGAACGGTGCGTTCAAGGAGAACGGTGCGTTCAAGGAGAACGGTACCGTCCCCATCCTGGCAGGGGATGAGCTTTCCTACTTCGGCCAGCCCGTGGCCATCCTGGTAGGCCCCGACGAATCGCGGTTGGAAAAATTTGCCGCCCAGTGCCGGGTGGACGCGGAAGAAACCCTCACCGATGAGGACATCTTTGCCCGGCGGGACATCGTCATCGGCGAACCTGACCGGATCTTTGCGGAAGCTTCATCGGAGGCCGCATCCGTGGTAAGCGGCGCCTATCATACCGGTATCCAGGAACATTGGTATCCGGAACCCATCGGGGCTGTCTCCATATATTCCACCGATGATGCAGCCCTGGAAAGCCCGGGAAAACTGCTGATCCACACGGCAAGCCAATGGCCCTTTCATGTCCGCAATTCCGTCGCCCGGGTTTTAGGCATCGAGCCGGAAACGGTTTCGGTAGAACCGGTATGCGGCGGCCTTCCGCTGGACGGTAAATTGTGGTACCCCTCCCTGGTGGCCTGCCATGCCGCCCTGGCCAGTTGGATCACCAAAAGGCCGGTGCGCATCCTCCTGACCCGTGAGGAAGATTTCCGGTATACCCCCAAGCGAAACGCTACGGAGGTCCGCATTTCCAGCGCCCTTGATGAACAGGGCCGCATCCTTGCCACGAAAATCCATGCCCGCCTGGACATGGGCGCCCAGGGGGTCTTTACCGATGAAATCCTGGACCGCCTCTGCCTGGGCGCTTTGGGCTGTTATAAGCACCGGAACATCCACATCACCGCCGCTGCGGTTAAAACCAATGTTCCCCCGGAAGGCCCCTTTGCGGGCTTCGGCCTGAGCCAGGGCTTTTTCGCCATGGAACGGCATGCTTCCCGCATCGCCGACACCCTGGGGCAGAACCCGGCGGAATGGCGAAAAGAAAATTCCGGAGCCCGGCAAAAAACGCTCCCCATCGGCGCACCCGTCAAGGAGCCCGTAGCGTTGGACGCCCTGCTGGATACCGCCGCCACCATGAGCGATTATCGCCGCAAATGGGCCTCCTACGAACTGCTCCGGAACCGCCGCCGGGAAGAAGATGCTCATCACCCAAACCCCCGGGAAGCTTTCCGGGGTATCGGCATCGCCTGCGCCTACCAGGGCAGCGGGTTTCTGTACAACTATAACGGCGGTACGGAAAACTATTCGGTGGATGCTACCCTGGATAAGGATGGCGCCCTTGAAATACGGACCAGCATAGCCCCTGCAAAGGATGAAGACTTCGCGGTCTGGCGGAACATCGCCGCAGAAAGTCTTTCTGTGGAGGCCGCCGCAGTACGTATCCGGTGCGCCGCCACCGATGGTGTTCCCGATTCCGGGCCCGCTACCCTGTCCAGAACCATAAGCGTCCTTACAAAACTGGTGGAAACCGCCTGCACGGATATACGGAACCAGCGGTTCCGGGACCCCCTGCCCATAACGGTGCATTGTTCCTACTGTCCCACACTGGCGCAAAACTGGGAGGCCAAACCCTTTGACGCCCAATCCCTTGCCCTGCTCAGTTGCGCTTCGGCGGTGGTGGAAGTGGAAATAGACCCGATTGAATATACCCCGAAGATCCGGGGCGCATGGCTTGGCCTTGACGCCGGGAAGATACTCTCGGAAGAGCGGGCCCGGCGTTCCCTGAAATCCTCGGTTATCCAGGCCCTGGGCTGGGCCTCCCGTGAACAGCTTGCCTATATGGACGGCCGCCTCCCCCTGCCCTCCCCCTACGATTACGACATCCCCAGCCCCCGGGACATCCCGCCCATTCACATCGACTTTGTCTGGAACGATACGATAAAAGCGAAGGGTATTGGGGAACTACCCTTCAGTTGTATCCCCGCCGCCTATGTGCAGGCGGTGTCCCAGGCCATGGATTATCCCTTTGAAAAAATCCCCCTCACCGCCCGTGACGTATGGGAAGCGGAGAAACACAAACGGGCTTTGCAAGAAGTCCAACGGACTTCAGAAGTCCAGCGAGCTT
>BNUW01000090.1 GCA_025997655.1 Spirochaetia bacterium | reverse complement strand
AAGCGTATTTCTATAGGTACTACTATTGGTCCTTCTTAGTCTTATAGCATGATCAGTAGTATTGGTAAGAGTAAAATAACTTCCGTTATATGAAAAAAGAGAATTATCAATGATAACACTCTGCTGATCAGGTTTTATTCTGATGTTTTCTCCTGATATTTTCTTTGTAACCTCATCAGTCAATTTTACACGATATGTAATTGCATATCCTTCAGATAATATATCGAATTGTTTTGGAAGCGTTATTTCTGCTTCGCTATTATGCGGAACAAACCGGGATTCTGTAAGAATCTCTATATCAAAAAGAGTTTTATTAAAAACAGTCACGGTAAAAAGATTATCATTTACCGTTGTATCCACTGGTTCACCCACTGGTTTCTGTGATGCACAAGAACACAATAATAAAAGACACATAAAAGCATATACAGCTTTCATTCTTCATTACCCCTTGAAGATACGGGGCAGAGAATCTCCGCCCCGTTGGTTTAGTTAAAGTTCACCGAACAAATTAACCCGAATATCATCCGCTACGCTCTTTTCACCGACATCTCTGAGCCCATCATACTGATATGTTCCGTTCGCACCGGTTGCGATTAATTCATAGACATGACCAGGTTTAACTACCTGTCGGCCTATAGGCCACAGTTTTCTTGAAATCTGAAAACCTGCGGCAGTATATACCTTCCCCGCATCAACAGACCCAGCGTCAACTTGGTATACATCAGTTCTACCAGGGCTGGTATTCAATGTCCCGCGTTCATTTCTCTTATAGTTGCCTTCGGCTGTCTGAAACTGTAGCAATTCCGAAGTGTCATTTTGTACCCTAATAAACGCCACGTTGTAATGCGGTTTACCTTTTCCAGGACCTGCAAATATAATTTCCCTCTGTTCGGATCCTAATGGCTCTGGTTCAAACTCTTTCCCGTTGACATATTCATCATCGGAAAATACGTTTAGCTCCCCGGTGTTCGGATCAAGATACTGATACGTTGGGAAGAGCATATATGCAAACCCAGTATCTTTTGGCTCTATCCACACTTTTTTTAGGCTTTGCCGAGGGGACAATACCGCAACCTTCGGACCATCTGACGCGTCAAGCCTTAACTCAAGAACATAATTGGTAAGGTTCGTAAGATGGATAAACGTTTTTTGATTGATGTCGATCCCAGCAAAAATATCATGCTCAACCCGCTCTGAATTGCTTTTATCATACACAATCAAGCCACTATAAATAATGTCCTCTTCTGTTATTGCGGCTATACTTTTCTTTTCGTTCACTTTTGTAAAGCTTGCCGCTCTGATTATGAACGTTCCTTTATCAGGGAGTCCGACAATTTTGTTAAGGTCAAAACCTCTGCTCTTCGAGTGGCCATTCGCCCCGGTTCCAACAGCACCGATGAAATTACCTCTTTCCGGGCGTCCTACAAAAAGGGCTAATTCTGTTTGTGCCATATTAGTAATAAATAGCTTGCCACCAGATTCTGTCTGAAAATCAGAGTCCTTAATCACTACCGTTGTGCTTCCACTACCCCCATTCGCAGACGGGGCACTCCCGCACCCAAAAACCAACAACATAGCCGCCAATACAGCCATGCTTCCAAAAACAATCTTCTTCATCTTTCTGTCTCCTTTCCTTTGCTTTTAACAGCCATACGGCCGTTGTATTTTTACACCGGTTAGACCGACGGTAAAAATCAATCATAATACCCTATTCGCCAAATAGGACAATACAGCTGTCCTCCATACCACTAGACCGGGGCGCGTCAAAATTGAGCATCTGAACATAATCGCCTCCGCTAGTAGGTTCTACACGAGACCCCCGTATATTAGGATCAATAACAAACGATTTTATCTCGGTCGTCCTGCTGTCAACATGGACATATACCGGGAAAAACTGATATGGTAAGCCTCTTTCGTCAGGACTGAGCCAGAGCATCATATTCTGTTGAAACGGCGGAAGTGCAGCAATCTTTTCTCCGGTCGGGTTATCAAGCCGTAATTCAAGGATATACGGCGAATTATTTGACACATACACAGAATATTTCTGCGTACTATCTATCTTTTTTGGAATAGAAACCTGTGCTTTATTTTCAGGCGCATCAAGGTCATATACCACCAGCGCTGTATATACCACATCCTCCTCTGAAAGATGCCCCGCTTTTTGCCGATACGCTTCCTCACTTGCCGTCCTCAGAATAAACGCACCTTTGCGTGGAATATCCGGTATCTTTGCAATATCAAATCGCTGCACACCGAAGGACGAGATTACCCCCAAAAAGATCCCCCGCTCGACATGCCCGGCAAATAGCGCCATAGGAACCGAAGTTTCATTTCGTACTTCCAGCAAACCCGTATCGGCGATGTATCCTGCCGAGGTTTTTTCGGTTTCTGGCTTTGTAGATGCGCAGCCCATAATTACCATGACAAGTACCGCGCAGAGAACCGGGAAATAAGAGACTGCAACTAACTTTTTTTCCATCATCTACTACCCCCTGCACTCGTTGAGCTGCCCAGTGAATACGTCTTATTGTTTAACAAATACGACTGATAATACGGCTTTTGTGTCCCATTCGTTTTCTCCAACGTTTCTTTGACAATATCTAACACAAGCATTTGTAATGGTTCCGGTTTGGTAATATTGTTGAGAAATGCCGCCGCAAAGGGGCTGTTGCGTTCACCGGGAGCGCCGTCTGCCGCTGCTTGACCGGGAGATGCTGACAACATAAAAAATATATCCGTTGGAATCTGGCTGCTTATGCTCAATCCGCTTCCCGTTATTCCGCGATGACTAGAAGAAAAAGGATTATTTGAACAAGCGTCAACAATCAACACATTTATTTTATTTCCGGCATCCGCAACGGAATCGGTTAATTCATCCATCCGATAGGAACTTCGTATCATATTCCGCTCATTACGAACATCTACATCTATAGGCATCAAATAATTTACATTATTTATTTGAACACCCATTCCAGCGAACCAGAAAAACCCTTCTTTCTCAGGATCGGCCTCAAGATTTGAAACAAAATCATTAACGGCATTTTTCAATTCAATATACGTAACATTCAACTTCAAATCAACCTGAAACCCCAGCTTCCCCAACGCCGCCGCAATATCCCGCGCATCGTTTACTGAGTTTCCTAATTTTGCTGCATTCCGGTACTCTGAAACACCGATTACCAGCGCAATTCGGTTTGGTGTTGATTGAGTCAACCCGGCGAAAACCACAAATGGTGTGAATAACAGTAAAATTGCCACAAGTACTTTCTTAAAATTTCTCACTATACGCCTCCTTTTTTCCGCTAAACCACGACTATTCTCGCAAGCTGGCGGCCGCAACCCAACCGCTTATGCCCGGTAGTTTCGTAGAACTGATTTTCACCCACTTGCCATTTTCCTCCAGGACTGAAACCGGATCACCGTTAGATAAGGTTCCCAGCGTATCCGCAAAAATGGCGGTTGTCTTCTTTATCTCAATGGTTTTTGCGGTCACATACATGGTTTTCCCTGGATGCGTGGTTGTCCTTGGGACAGGCGCTTGGCGTAACGGAGGCGGATCTGCAAATTGCGGAGTGACGAGATCGGAGAGCTCTCGGTGTGGCGGGGCCGAATTCGATGGGCTTACCACCTGCTCCTGTAGTACGCTAACCATTTGCGCAGCCTGGATGATCTGTCCATCATCACCCCGTACCGCAACCTCGACTGACCCGCCTACATTTTGAATGGCCCCCGTTCCCCCGGCTTTAATGCGTACACCGGTATCTTTCCCATCCACGAGGATAGTCCCGGCGATCGTGGAACTTACCGTGATACTCCCCGGTGCAGCGGAACCCGCCATAACTACCGCCGCCGTGGTCACCAGCGCAGCCGCAGGCACGCTGCCCAAATAAGCCGTCTCGAAAAACTGTGAATATATGGCCGGGACCTGAAAGCTATTACTTGCCCGCCGGACATCGGAACCGGTACGATTAAAGATGTCTTTCACTTCCAGACCGGGGGTTTTTAGATTATTGAGCAGGTGGGTAGTAAAGAGGCCATTCCGCCCTTCACCATCGGCGGCAGTAGAACCTGCGCTGGTGGCATAGACAATGATGCTCCCCACCGGCGGGCTACTCACTACCGCCAGCCCTCGGCTCCCACTCCGCTTCCAGCTAAAAGGATTATCCCGGCAGGCATCCAGCACGATAACATTAAGCTCGTTCCCGGAATCATTTAGTTCGTCAAGCACTACCTGAACATTCACTGCCCGATCCCGAAGGTAACGCTCATTGGGGATATTTGCGTCTACGGGAAGCAAAAAGTTTTCTCCCTGGGACTGCACCCCATGACCGGCATAAAAAAAGAAACCATAGGCGTTTTTTGACATACTGAGCCGGTTTTGTAACCTGTTCACCGCTTCTTCCATCTGTACACGGCTTCCGTTCGTAACTAAATCCACCTGAAAGCCCAAGCCTTCCAGGACCGTCTTCATATCCATTGCATCATTGACCGGATTATTGAGTTTGGTTATAGAAGAATAGGCACTATTACCGATAACCAAGGCGTATTTGGTCTGCGCTGACGGGGAGGAAAGGGGGAACAATACTAATACTGACAGGAGGATGTTGAATTGCGTTATAAGAAAATGTTTCTTAGCCATAGTGTGGTAATACCTCCTTAGTATTTATTTTTCAGACGGCTAAACATAGTGCCAGGCATCGGCTTCTTCCCATGCTGGGAAGTTTCGATATATCGAAACTCCGGCCTCCACCGGCTTTAATGGCCCCGAGATAATTCCCCCGTTCGATCTTTCCCGCGAAAATGGCGACATCAAAACTGGTATAGTTGTTGATGGTTAATATGCCATTAGCATCGGATTTGAAATCAGCCTCGTTAATCCGGATCGTCGTCGTTCCTTCGGGGGTACTTGTACATCCCACAAATGCCATGACGATTGCTGCGATGACAAGCCATTCAAAAATCTTTCTCTTCATCTTTCTTTCTCCTTTCGTTGTCTTAAACAGCGCAATGACCGGTATATTTTTCTCCGGTAAGATCGGCGGTAAAAACCATCATTCATACCTACTGCATCATAAAAGTATCACCTGAAAAGCTGAATAGATTTGAAGCGTTTGAATTTACCCAAGGTGTTTGTTCATTGCCGGTTATACTACGTACCTTTTGTATTAGCTTTGGCATAAGTTGTATGATAGGTGCATTTTCAAGCATGATTTCTTTCAAAACCTGTGTGAAAGGAGAATTTCTCCCGGCGCCGTCTTGTGCCGTTGTATTTGGAGCAGTTGAGAATATTACTACCGATTCATGGGGTTGTTTTGTAATTACCGAAAGACCTCTTTCAGCGCCCCTATCCGGCAAGGGACTGTTACGACAGGCATCAAGGATGATAATGCTTTTTGCCGCCGGTGAATGTTCCAGATTATCACTGATTTCCTGTAATGAAAATGCTTTCCGGCGGAGCTCTGCATTTGTCCTTATATCTTGATCAATGGGTAGCAAATAATTTTCGCCTCCATTTTGTACTCCATGGCCGGCATAAAAGACAAGTACCGTATCTCCGCTGGTTATTGATTTATTGAAATTGGAAATTTGCGCTTCCATTGTTTTTAAATCACCATCGAATACCGAAAACACCGTATAATTTGCGGCCTGTAACACGGTGGTAATATCTTTTGCATCATTTGATGGATTCGATAACCTGGTGAGATGTTGATAATTACTGTTTCCAATAACAAGCGCCTTCTTTTTTCCGGTAGTTGGCACCATTACAAGCCCTGATGTGTTGTTAATTATTACAGGTTGCTGCTGAACTGGTTGGGATGGCTGATATTGTTGCACTGATGGTTGCTGCAGACCCACCGGACCTGCTTCTATTACCACTGGCGCTGTTCCAGTAACCAGCATATCAAGCTGTTCCGCCGCCGCTCGTGAAATATCGATAATCCTAGTACTCACAAAGGGGCCGCGATCATTTACCCGTACAGAAACCTTTTTGTTATTAATTTTGTTGGTTACCGTCAGTACAGTTCCAAAAGGTAAGGTTGGGTGGGCAGCAGTAAACAGAGCGGCATCGAAAATTTCACCCGATCCCGTGGGTCTGCCATTAAATTCAATCCCATACCAGGAGGCAATCCCTTCTTGCCTAAAAGCTACACCAGGATTGCTACTTTGTGCGGGCAGGAAGATGAGGGGGAACAATACTAATACTGCCATGAGGATAATGAATCGTGTTATAAGAAAATGTTTCTTAGCCATAGTATGGTAATACCCCCTTATTCCTCAAAGATTCTCATCTAGCTCCCCGTTTCTTCCGCGCCCGTTCAAGCTCCTGTTTGATATCAGCGTTATTCGGATCGAGTTTCAATGCGGCCTCAAAATCCGTTATGGCTTTGTCATACTCGCCATTGTTATAATTCGCAATGCCGATATTTTTTAAGACGATAGCCAGTTCTTTTTTTTGAACAGCTGCGTATTCAATATTCTCTTTTATAATTTCGTAGTTCCTTTTTATGGCAGCATCGTTCGGATCAATTCTTAACGCAGCTTCAAGATCCGTTAATGCTTTCTCATAATCTCCATTGTTGTAATGTGCAATAGCACTTTGGTTTAAAGCTTGTGCATCGTTCTTTTGATTCGATTGAGCATATAAACCATTTCCCAACAACAGGAGAAAACCGACAAAAAATAAAACCACCACCCTTTTCATAAAATCCTTCCTTTATTGCGCCAGCAATGCCTCGAAAGCCTTGTAAACATTTTCCGTATCCCAATCCCTGCTTCCGACGATAATAGAAACTATTTTTCCCCGTTTATCAATAATGTAAGAAGTCGGCACATACCCGGTACCATAGGGCGCGGTAATTTCGTCGGTTATATCAAGTCCAATTGGAAAAGTAAATCCGTTTTGCTTGATGAATCTTGCCACATCCCGCTCTGATTCTCCCGAATCAACCGCCAGAATTTCGAGTCCTTTGTTTTTATATCTTTGATACAGTGTTTCCATTGATGGCATTTCTGCCCTGCATGGCGGACACCATGTGGCCCATATATTAAATATCACCACCTTCCCACGCAGGGCGCTGAGTTGCCGGGTCCCACCGTTAAGTAATGGAACCGTGAAGTCAATAGGGTCCGCACTCTGTTCCAAAACCGGCATACCTGCTTTTTGAAAAGCACTCACTACACTTGCCGGAATAGATGCACCGGATGATTGTGCCGCAACTGATTGAAGACACACAAAGGCGATAAAACCATAAACCAAAAAACGCTTGTTCATACAAAACTCCTTACTACATCAAAAAATTATCTCTACAAATTCTGTAGAGAGAGAAACCAATTTGCAAGAATACCGGCGCTATCAATCAATCCGATTGTTTGAAGCAAAGCAATAACTATAAAAATCACACAGGGTATTGCAGCCTTCAAGCAAAAAACCGGTTTTTTATATAAAAGACGGATACCAATGAGAAACAGGGTAATGATCATTGCAATACCGGCAGGCAGCAATTGAACCATACGGCCGCCTGCTGCCGCCCAATCGATAAAACGATACTGCCACTTTTGAATAAGGATGTTTAATGTTTGGAAACGTCCCCAATAAATAAGCAAACCTATGCCTATAAGGAGGATGCCGCTTACCTTTTGTATCACCCCTTTATATTTCATAGTTTTGGCAATATACTCAAAAGCCTTTTCAAAAAAGATAGCCATACACAGAAACGGCAGTCCCAGGCCCATGGAATACACAAAAAGATAGAGAATAGCGCTCATAGTGCTTCCGCTCTGACCTGCAAGAAACAGAATACTGCCCAGAACAGGCCCCACACAGGGTGTCCATCCAACGGCAAAAGCTGCTCCGATAAGAAAAGCGCCAACGATACCTTTAGGAGTTTTCTTTGACTTGTAGCGTTTTTCAAAGGTATCTTCACAGCCCTCACAGACAAATGATGGCTCCGGTGATTTTTTCTTTAACACGAGATTCTTAACCCTGGCAGTAACATCAAAAAAAATATTAATCCCCATCGCAATAACGATAATTCCCGCTGCCCGGTTGATATACGTACCTATATTTCCAATAATCGAGAAAGTTGTCGCTAACAGTATGCTTAAAACCATAAACACTACGGTGAAACCCAGAATAAAGCTCGTGGTTTTTATTACAAGACGGTTTTTTTGAGATTGAATGTTCTCTATACTGGCGCCGCCGATAAAGGATAGATACGATGGTATAAGCGGGAGACAACAGGGTGAGAGAAATGAACATATTCCTGCAGCAAATGCAAGTAAGACTGATAATTCATTCATACTATCTGTAACTCCATCTACTGCCATTCCATGAGTAGGTTCCTGCTCTTTTTCTATTGTTATCATAGAAATCGTTAAAATCATCGTCAAATGCCATGTAACCGATAAAAGAAACGCTGTTCGGTATGTAAAAACTCGTTAGTTGATTCCTACAAAAAGCATGAGCCCCTATAGAAGTAACACTGTTTGGTATAGTAATGCTTGTTAGGTAATTATCACAAAAAGCATGTGCTTCAATGGAAGTAACGCTATTTGGTATAGTATAAGCAGATAGATGTTTTCCAGCCGGCACGGTATGAAGTTTGGTCCGGTTTTTGTTATATAGAATGCCGTCAACAATTGTATAATATTGATTTTGTGGGTCAACCGCAATAGATGTTAATTTTTTATTGCTATGAAACGCTCCGCCGCCAATAGAAGAAACACTATACGGTAGAGTAACGCTTGTTAGGTTATTGTCAGCAAAGGAGTCCTCCCCAATGAAAGTAATACCATTCGGTAAAATAACGCTTGCTAATTGAATGTCATAAAATGCACTGGCTCCAATACCGGTAACCGGCATACCATCAATACGTGTGGGTATAAAGATGTCTTTTACACTTCCTGTATAACCGGTGATAGTTACGGTGCCTCGTTCTTCTCTCCATTGAAAATCTTTTACGTTCGCAGCGTTCCCCAGATATGCCGTTCCATAAAAAGAAAGATATATTGCAGGAAGTTGTGTGTAATTGCTTGCATTTGCAACAGCCTCACCGGTACGGTTGAAAACTTCCTTTACATCCAAACCCGGCGTTTTAAGATTGGTTAAAAGATGCTGGGTGAACAGACCATTCCTGCCGGTTCCGTCACTGGCAGTTTTGCCGGCGGCTGTTGCATACATGATTATGCTTTTTGCAGGCTGGCGGCTGACTACAGAAAGCCCCCGGTCAACACTACGGCTCCATGCCATAGGCAGATCACGGCAGGCATCCAGCACGATAACATTCAGTGCATTCCCGGAATCGTTGAGCATGTCGAGAATGGGCTGGATGGCAAACGCCTTTGTTTTCAAAAAGCTCTTTTCGGGAATTCTTGCATCCACGGGTAAAAGGTAGTTAATACCGTCTGCCTGTACACCATGACCCGCATAAAAAAAGAAACCGTAGGAATCTGTCGATACTGAAAGCCTGTTTTTAAGCCGTACCGCAGCATCTTCCATTTGGTTAAGGCTGGCATTCAACAGCTTATCAACGGTAAAACCTAGTCCCTGTAAAGCGGCAGTAATGTCATTGGCATCATTCACCGCGTTTTTAAGCGGAGCGCCCTCGGTATACGCCCCATTGCCGATAACCAGGGCATATTTGGCCTGGGCGTTTGCCAGGAAGGGTAAAATCATGAAAACTACCCCAAAAATAGCGCACTTCACAGAATATTGTCTGCCAATCATTGTACCCTCTCTTTATAGTGCTGATGGACACTACCCGCCATTTTCGTACTTCCTCCCCAAAACTGCTTGTTTTCTGATTTTCTGAAATATGGTCATATAATAAACCCTAGTAAATTACTAAGGTATAAGAAAATACCTACTTTAAGGAGTATATTATACCATAGGTAAGTTGTCAATCTAAATAATTACCTAACTTTTATAGAAAGAAGAAGCCGGATCGGGCATATCTCCTTGCAATTTCCCCATAAACAAACTACTATAAAAACAAGGGGTTCGGTATGTATGCGACAGAATTCGAAACGATGGTCCTTGAGGACGGCAAAATTGAAGTACCGGTAGAATACCGTAAACCCTCATCCCGGATAAAGGTTATTATCCTTCAACAGAGTATTAAAAAGCCGCATCCGGTTCGCGGAGATGGGTTTGGCGCAC
>BNUW01000089.1 GCA_025997655.1 Spirochaetia bacterium | reverse complement strand
TCCTTACCTTTCGGGTGCTGAACTTTGCGGATATGACCGTTGACGGGTCCTTCCCCCTGGGGGCGGCTATCATGGCGGTGATGCTCATCAAGGGCTTGCCGCCGACTGCCGCCATTGCCATTGCTTTTTTGGGGGGCGCATTGGCGGGGCTGGTTACCGCCCTGATCCATACCCGGCTTAAGATCCCCGACCTGCTTTCGGGGATACTCACCATGACCATGCTTTACTCAGTAAATCTGCGGGTCATGGGTGGCCGGGCAAACCTGTCCCTCCTTCGGGTCCCCACCCTCTTTACCCGGCTGGGCGAATGGACAGGGGCTTTCATGTCCCCCGGCATTGCTCAGGTAATTCTTTGCGCACTGGTAGTGTTGCTCATCAAGGTGTTGCTGGACCTCTTCTTCACCACCGACTTCGGCCTCTCCGTCGGCGCATTGGGGGCCAATCCCCAACTGGTCATTTCCCAGGGCATGAACCCGGACGTGCTCAAGATATGCGGCATCTGTCTGGCAAACGGCATGGTGGCAATCTCGGGCTCCTTCGCCGCCATGTACCAGGGCTTTGCCGATGTGGGCCTGGGAAGCGGCATGATCGTGTCGGGCTTAGCATCACTGATGATTGGGGAATTCCTCATCCGGTCCAACCGCATCAGCGTACTTACACTCCGGGTCATCCTTGGCTCGGTCCTGTACCGGGCGCTTATGTACCTCGCCCGGAACTACGGCTACTACATCCACATGACCGCCAATGATCTTAAACTGATCACCGGATTACTAATCATCCTCTGCATCATCATTTCCCAACGGGGACACAGTAGGCCCCATCGAGACCGCCATGGTTAGGATTGAAAATCTTGACATGATCTTTAACCGGGGGACGCCGGACGAAAACCATGCCTTGAAAAACATTAGTCTTACGGTGCAGTCCGGGGACTTTATCACCCTTATCGGCTCCAACGGCGCCGGGAAGTCCACCCTCTACAATGCCATCGCCGGGACCTGCCTGCCCACGGCGGGACGGGTCTTTGTTCGGGATGAAGCAAAGAACACCGAGCGGGATATTACCCATGAAGCGGAATACAAGCGGGCGCGGTACATCGGGCGGATTTTTCAGAACCCCCTTTTAGGAACCGCAGGAAAGATGAGCCTGGAAGACAATATGATGATCTGCCACAAGAAGGGCTACAAGAGCCTGCGGATCAGCCTGAACCACACCATGCGGGATTACTTCCGTGACAACCTGCGTACCCTGGAGATGGGTCTGGAGAATCGGCTCAACGATAATGTGGAACTTTTCTCCGGCGGCCAGCGGCAGGCGCTGACCCTGCTCATGGCCGTGATGTCCAAGCCGAGCCTGCTCCTTCTGGACGAGCATACCGCCGCCCTGGACCCCGGGAACGCGGAGATGATCATGAACCTCACCCTGCGCTTTGCGGCGGACTATCACCTCACCGTAATGATGATAACCCACAATATGACCCATGCGTTGGAGTTCGGTAACCGGCTCCTGATGATGGACGGCGGGGAGATTATCCTCGACATAGATGCTGCGGAAAAGGCGAAGCTTAGTACGAAGGATATTGTGCAGCGGTTTAAGGATATTAAGAACCGGGAATTGGTTAGTGATGAGATGCTGTTGGGGTGATTTGTCGACAGAAACGGAGGGAAAGGGGCATGCCCGTCCAAATGCTGTTGGGGGAACCTGCTCCCGGAGCCCGGCCCCAGGGGGCCCGAATAGGTCTCCGTACGCAGAGAGGCCCAAATGCATTCGGCCTGTCATGCCCCTTTCCCTCCGCTGACGCCGCCACTATTTCGCCGAACGGTATGGGGGGGAGATGCATTCGGCACGTCATGCCCCACCCCGTCCGCAGCGCCCACACTATTTCGCCGAACGGTGTGGGGGGATGCATTCGGCCTGTCATGCCCCTTTCCCTCCGCTGACGCCGCCACTATTTCGCCGAACGATGGGGGAGGGATGCATTCGGTCCATTGTCATTGTTTCGCAAATGGCCACGACCTTGAAGAAGCCCCAAAGTCAGGTTAAAGTAGAGAACAATGAAACGCGGTCCCTCACCTTTATGGCGCCTCCCCCTGTTTATCCTTCTTGTTGCCGGCCTTGCCGGGTGCGGGATGAAAAAGGCCGCCGGTAAGACCGATGACCGCCCTGTCCTGGTGGTGAGCATCCTCCCCCAACAGTACTTTGCTTCCCGCATTGCCGGGGACCGGGTCCGTATCATGACCTTGGTGGGGCCCGGCCAGGAACCCCATAGCTATGAGCCCACCCCTAAACAGATGGCAGACCTGGCCGCCGCGAAGGTCTGGGTCCTTTCGGGCACGGAGTTTGAGCTTGGGCTCCGGCCTAAGATTGAGACAATTTTCCCGAACCTTACCATTGTTGATGGAACCCAGGGTGTGCGGTTCCGAAACCTTGACCCGGGGGATGACGATGAAGATGTGCATGGTGATGCCATAGACCGGCACACTTGGCTGGGGTATGAGCCGGCGAAGATTATGGCGGGCTCTATAATGGAAGCATTGATCGCTATGGACGCCGCCAATGAGTTAGAGTACCGGGCAAACTACCGGGATCTCATTGACGATATAAGCCAGGAATTCGCCGTCCTGCGCGAGAAACTTGCCCCTCTGCGGGGAACGGTGGTCTTCGTGTACCATCCCGCCTTTGGCTACTTCCTGGACGAGTTCGGCATAATCCAGGAGGCGGTGGAGACCGGCGGCAAGGAGCCCACCCCCCGGATATTGAGCCAACTGATAGACCGGGCAAAGCAGGAACGGCCGGCGGCAATCTTTGTCCAGGCTCAGTTTCCGGTCCACACGGCCCAAGCTATAGCCGATGCGGCGGGGGCGGTCCTTGCTCCCCTGGATCCCCTGGCCCCGGACTGGATCGCCAACATCCGATCCATGGGTGAAATCCTCGGGGAGACGCGGCCATGAACCACCCTGCACACCCTATTAATAGAAAGATAAGTCTCCGGTTCGACCGGGTCTCCTTTTCCTACGGGCCTATCAAGGTCCTGGAAAACGCCGGCTTCCACATACACCAGGGGGAATTCATCGCTCTGGTGGGGCCCAACGGTTCGGGGAAAACAACTGTGCTCAAGCTGATCCTGGGCCTGGAACAGCCCCTGTCGGGAACAATTGAGGGTACAAGGAGCCGGATGGGCTATGTGCCCCAGCAGTCCGCCTACGACCCGGCCTTCCCCATCTCGGTACGGGAGGCGGTGAAGATGGGCCGCCTCGTCGGCCTTTCCCGGAGGTTCAACGCCCTGGACAAAGCCGCCGTGGAAGATGCCCTGGAGCAGGCGGAAATCACCGACCTGGCGAACCGGCCCTATAGGGCGCTTTCCGGCGGGCAGCGGCGAAGGGTCCTGGTAGCCCGGGCCCTGGCGGTGCAGCCGGAGATCCTCATCCTGGACGAGCCCACCGCCAACATGGACCGGGAAAGTGAGGACCGGCTTTTTACCACCCTTGGCAGGCTCAAGGGCGCCACTACCATCCTCATCGTGACCCACGACACAGGCTTTGTGTCCGCCCTGACCGACCGGGTGCTCTGCATGGGGAGCCGGGAAGCGGGGTATGGCATTGTCCAGCACCGTACCGAAGCGGATGTAGCGGGGGTGGCCCGTGTCATCCACGGGGAAAGCATACCTGGTGATCAATGCGATCCGGAAGGATACTGAATGATAAGCTTCTTCGATGCACTCCTTAACCCCGCATTCCCCTTTATCCGGAACGCCCTTTTTGCGGGGCTTCTTTCGTCGGTGCTCTTCGGAGTACTGGGGGCGATGGTCACGGTGCGCCGCATTGCCAGCCTTGCGGGGGCCATCTCCCATGCGGTGCTGGGGGGAATCGGCATGGCCCTTTACCTTTCGCAGGCCTTGATCATCCCCGGCTTTCCCCCCATCGCGGGGGCGCTGATCTTCGCGGTACTCTCCGCACTCATCATCGGCGCAGTATCACTGAAGGCCAAGCAGCGGGAGGATACGGTGATTAACGCCATCTGGGCCATCGGAATGAGCATCGGGGTACTCTTCATGGCCAAGACCGCGGGATACACGGACCCCTCCAGTTACCTCTTTGGCAACATCCTCCTCATCTCAAACCGGGACCTCCTGCTCATGGCGGCGCTGGATGTGCTGGTCCTCTTCCTGGCCTGGCGCTTCTACCCCCAGCTCAAGGCCTGCGCCTTTGACGAGGAGTTCGCCCGTGTCCGGGGGGTACCCACCAACGCGATCTTCCTGGGCCTGCTCATCGTTACCGCCGCTGCAATAGTATTACTACAAACTTTCGTAGGAATAGTAATGGTAATCGCCATGCTCACCCTGCCGGCGGGAACGGCGGGGTACTTCGCCCGGAGCCTGGGGGGAATGATGCTCACGAGCTGCATCGCGGCGGCACTGTTTTCCGCCGGGGGGCTGGTCCTGGGCTGGAGCTTTGATCTCCCCGTGGGGGCAATGGTAGTGATACTGGCGGGTGTAGTCTTTCTTGCCGCCGGAGCGGTGCGGGTTCTCCGGCGCCGGTAAAACATGGCGAGGCAACATCATGGATGTATCCGCTTGATTTTTTACTGAATTTATATATCATTCATCAGTGGGGAAATATATGTTAGCAGTCAAAGGTGTTTACGATGGAAACACATTTCTGGTAGACCAGGCAATTCCGGTAACCGAAAAATGTGAAGTGATAATTACCTTTTTAGATAGTGCATCATCGCACAATCAGTCTCAAATAAAACCCGCTACGCCATTTCATCAGTCCGCCACTTCCTACTACCAAGTGTGTAGCGGACTTTCACCGCCAAGTTACCGCCCATGCTGGGCGCACAGATAAACCACTTTTCCACCCAAGTGGAAAAGTCGACCTCACGGACAGCACGGACAATAGAAAAAGACAGGCAAAAAACCAGTCCGTCCTGTCCGTGTCCGTGTGGTCAGTGGTTATTTATTCTTTCGCCGGTATACACAATTTAGTACATGTCTACCTACTAGCCGCAGGGAATTCTTAAAAACTAACCATGTATTTGAAATAATCTTATATACCTTTTCATTAAACTTCCGTATGTTTTTGGTAACACTAAATTGTTTCACCACATCTTAGAAGGAGTACAGAAAAATGATGAAGAAAACTACGTTTACGATGACGCCGCTCAGCATTGGAGCGGTGCGAATTTACGATCTTAACGGCATACGGCTTCACGCCTATGAAACGAAAAACCCTTTTGCGGATGAATGTTACCTTTTTGAAACAGGGCAGGAGCTTATCGGCCTGGAAGCGCCCCTATTCCGGGATAATCTGGCGGAATTTGCGGATCATATACAGTCCCTGAACAAGCCCCTGAATCATTTGATCTTGGCCTACCATCCCGGCGGCGGCAATGCCTTTGCCGGCAGCCGGGTATACACCACCGAAGCCGCCAAGAAGTCGATGGGCGAAGGGGGTTTTATAAAGGCGATGATCGACAATTTCGCTGGTATCTTTGGGGACAAACTGTACACGGAAATTCCTGCGGTTACGGATACTATCAAGGCCGGTAAAGTGACCATTGGCGGCATTGAGTTTATCGTAACGGACACGCCGGAAAGTTTTGATCTTGAAATACCTGCCATCAATGTGGTGTATACCCACATGGTAGGCCACCGGGTTCATAACATTCTGGAAAGCCCGGAACACATTGACGCCATGATAGAGCAGATGGAGGATTACGAAAAGCGCAAACCCAGCCTTATCCTTACTACCCATGATGTCCCGGTGACGGCAGAAATTGCGGCGGAAAAAATAAGCTACCTCCAAAAGGTGAAGGAACTGGCGGCAAAATCCAAAGACCAGGCTTCCTTTATCGCCGGGGTAAAGGCCGCTTTTCCGGACTATGCAGGGGAAAAGTATCTGGAGATGAGCGCCGAGGTTCTGTTTTAGTACTACAGGTACCAAACCGGTATAACCCTGTCATTCCCGTCCATCGTCGTAAGATCAGGATAGGTACAGATTACACCGCCGGAGCCCCGTTCAAAGCCCGTAATTTTATCAAGAACCGGGAAAGCCGCAATATCCTGCTTAGCGGGATTTGCGTGCTTTTTTATTTCAAGGGGATACAATTTGCCGTTTCGCCACAACAGAATATCTATTTCTTTACCATCCCGGTCACGATAAAAATAAACCGGCGGCTCTTTCCCGCTGTTATAATAACTTTTTATAATTTCAGACACAACAAAGGTTTCAAACACGGGCCCTTTTTCAAAACCCCTTCAGCATGTCTTTTAATATAGGTATCCATCATCACATCCGCCTATCTCGGCTAATTTAACATTCAATATTAAATTAGCCGAGATAGGATAAACGGTCAAGTAGGGGGATACGTCATTTATTGCCCAAACTGCCGTTTAAGGTCCTCTATCAGCCGGGTGGTCCGGATTTCCCGGCCTTTTGCGTTAAGGCATTTTAAATATATTCTTTATAGCCATCTTTCCGATGATCTGTCCATCATTCATATCTTCTGACAAGAGATAGTCGCAATCCTGTTCCAGCGCAGATGCAACTATTAAACTGTCATAATATGAATATTGGTATCGTTTATGTATTTCCAGAGCATGTTTGATAGTTTCAGGCTCCAAAAGAATAACAACACAAGCGGCATATATTTCGTTGACAGCTTTCAGAATTTCCGGAACCGATCGATGAAATTTTTTTATACTAATGTTACAAAATTCATTCAAAATCTGGGTGCTTATGATACAATCATAAAAATTTATGGCATCCAAGGCCATTTTCTTTTTATCCAGGTCCGTTTTTGAATATAAATAGCCAATCACATTAGTATCGACAAATGCCTTAACGCCGTTCATTGGCTTCCTCGCGATCAAACTTCCAACTGCGGGTATCAATAGCAATCGCAGAAAAATCTTCAAAAGTAAATGGTTTAACCTTTTTGGGGGAATTTGCAGTGATTTCGGTAATGGCGACCTGTATAGCCGATGAGTGAATCTTGCCTGCATATTCTTTTGGTATAGGTATAACACCATCCCGTATTACGGACTGAAATTCAATAACTAATGACATAGCACCCCCCTCCTAATAAGTTTACATTTACCTTTTCGTAGTAATATTAACTTGAATTGGATAACATGTCAAGGGTTCGCAGTAGGGGGATACGTCATTTATTGCCCAAACTGCCGTTTAAGGTCCTCTATCAACCGGGCGGTCCGGATTTCCCGGCCTTTTGCATTAAGGTGATAGGCCGAATCGTAGAAATACTCTGTAGGAAAGCAATAATTTTCCGGAGACGAGATAACGGTTATGTTTTCTTTCGTCCTTAAAGCTGCGTCTAATTCGTGAATCGTATCCTCCGAGTTTTTGTAGGATACTTCTTCGTAGCTTGGATAGCTAATAAGCACTTTTATACCCTGTTCGGCAAGAGAATCGGCGATACGGAAAAATGCGGAAAGATATTTTTCGTTGATTTTTCCGAGCAGTTGTGCCAGAGCTATGTGCCGATTTTCTATTTCCAGGTGTTTTATATAATCGCCGTATTCGTTAAAGCCGTCCCGTGTTGAACGAAGAGGATTAGGCGGGTGGGGTATCAAAGCTATGATCTTGTTTCTTGCGTAAGTAAAAAATCCGGAAGGGAGGCCATATAACAGGGGATGCACGATAAGTGGATAGCAATGTACGTCAAAGATTAATCCGTACGCCCCCTCGGCACCATCCCATTCACTGGTAAAAAGTGAATATTCAGGGGCGATTACCAGAATATCACCGGGGCGAAGCAGCGGCGTAATATCGTCTAGCATACGGCCTAAACCGATACTCGCATTAATTCCTGTATTTACCACAGGGATATGCAATGCGTCTTGTATAGCCTTGCTGTCAATCCCAAACGCAAAATTGGAACCACCCACAAGAACAATTCGCGGCGATTCGGTACTCATCAATCGTTGGTGTTTATCAAGGATTGCCTGCATATAATTATTTTTGGGAGCCGGAATCAATACTATGGCCATCAATGGTATAACAATCAGTAAAAATAACAGAAGAAGCTTGAAAATGAGTTTTTTCATAAAATACTAAATTCCTTAAAATGTAAAATAGATAAACTGCGAAGTATCCCTACCCCAACTAATCATGATTACCAGAATCAGCGCATAGTACCCGGCCCAACGCAAAACGAGCGGCAGCCGCATAACACATTTGGTTCCCGGCACGGCTCTTGTCCAGTTATCACCCACAAGTAATATAATTACTGAAATAACGGAAAGCCCAAAGACTGCCATTCCAAACCCGCTAACAGGATGGGCAATACCCACTAATGTCCCCAACTGAAACGCCACCCGCACCGTATTAACAATCCCCCGTTCAGGAAGCCGGGCCAAATATCCCGCACACTCCGCCGGGAGATCCCCCAACTTCCTAACAATCAAAAACGCATCCCCCATAGTATTAGCCCGGAAAAATATCCACGCAAAACATACCAGCAGAAACGAGACACATACCTGCACAACCGGGACCTTCTTAAACGCCGCAGTGATCCGCTCAGGAATACTCCGCTCAATAACCTGGTAAACACCATGGAAAAGCCCCCAGATTACAAAATGCCAGGCAGCGCCATGCCAAAGGCCGCTGAGCAAAAAAGTGATAAGCAGATTTATCTTTTGCCGGAAGGCGCCTTTCCTATTACCGCCAAGGGGAATATAGATATAATCCTTGAGCCATGTGGAAAGGGAAATATGCCACCGCCGCCAGAATTCACTTATGGACTTCGAAAAATAGGGCTTCCTGAAATTGGTCATCAGATTAAAGCCCAAAACCCGTGCCGTACCAATGGCAAGATCGGAATACCCGGAAAAATCGCAGTAAATCTGAAAGGTAAAGAAAAAAGTCGCCAGCACCAGCGCTGTGGCAGGGTACACCGCAGGATCACCATAAACGCTGTTCACATATACTGCGAGACGGTCGGCAATAACAACCTTTTTGAACATCCCCCAAGCGGCAAGTTTCAAACCCGAAGTTACCCGGTCATAATCGAAAACATGATCCGCCTTAAATTGAGGCAGCAGATTCCCTGTCCGCTCTATCGGTCCCGCAACAAGTTGGGGGAAAAACGTAACAAACAGTGCATAGCTTACAAAATTCCGTTCCGCCGCCACGGTTCCCCGGTACACGTCAATTGAGTAACCCAATGCCTGAAAGGTATAGAAGGAAATCCCCACCGGCAAAAGCACATTGAAAGCTGGTAACCCGGCGCCCGTCCCCATTGCGTTCAGGAAAGGATTCACCGTTCCGGCGAAAAAATTATAGTACTTAAAGAAAAACAGCACCCCTAAATTCAGCACCAGGGATGCGATAAGAAAGATTTTTCTGTTTTCCAGCGCCGTCCCCGCCATCAGTATCCCGGACAGCCAGGTAACGGTTACCGAAAACAGGATCAGCCCAAGGTAGACCGGATTCCAGCAGGCATAGAAAAACAGGGATACCCCAAGCAGAAAAACCTGGGACAGGGTGTTAGAGAGCGCCGGCTGGACACGCCTGACCCGCATAGTGATGGCAAAATACCCCACCGCAACCACCGGAAAAAACACCAGAAACTGCCAAGAATTGAAATTCATCTGGATTCCTCCAATTCATCTAAAAATAGGAGCTGAGCATTATGGCAATTGCCGCCATACAACAGAGCAATTGCCCTGTTGTATGGCGATATTACAAGGCATTTGCTTAGTTGTCAAGAAGAAAACAAAGCATTTGCACTATCGTTTTTCTGATGAGTTTAAGACAAAATCTCCGTGAGGAACTGGATTTTCAGGATTTGACGGTTAAAGAGCTTTCCGCAAAGGCAAAGGTCGCAAAAGGCGCCCTTGAAATGTATCTTGGCGTACGGGAATCCATGCCGCCTGCGGATGTAGCCGTCCGCATCGCCAAAGCCCTGGGGGTTACGGTCGAATATCTTGTGGATGGCGCCGAATCTTCTCCTGAGAGGGCTTCTTTGATCGTAAATTCTCCTCTGCGCCAATTGGGGCAGTCCCTGGAAAAGCTCTCCGAAGGGGACAGAAGGGTGGTGTACGAGACTGCCCGTCATTTAGCGGAAACCTTACAAAAACAGTGAGGTATTTGCCAATTCCTAAAGCGCAGTTTCAAGGAACATCCCTCGTCCGCGGCCGCCTACAGGCCATGCAAAAAGACGCCTTTACCGACACCCTTGTCAAGGATGTTGCCGAACATATACGGGCCATTGCGGATAAATTTTTATAACGGGTTAACCGGTATTGTAGCCATGGCTACTGTAGCGGCCCCTACATATCCTTCACCGAAAATCCCATCATCTCCATCTTGTATTTCGGCCTGCTTGCACT
>BNUW01000088.1 GCA_025997655.1 Spirochaetia bacterium | reverse complement strand
AATATGGCGGTTTTGGCGGAGCAGAAGGTTGCGGTGCAGCACCTCATCGCCGTTGGGGGGGGCAGTAAAAGCCGTCCCTGGCTGCAAATCAAGGCGGATATTCTACAAATACCCGTCAGTACCCTGAAGGTAAAGGAAGCGGGCGCACTGGGCTGCGCAATCCTCTGCGCGGCGGCGGCGGGGGCGTATGGTACGGTGGCGGAGGCGGCTTGCAATATGTCTTCTATAAATGAGACAATTGAACCGGACAACAAGTACCGGGATTTCTATGATGAGAAATTTGACTTGTACCGCCGCTTGCATGATCATGTACGGGAGGAGAGCGCTTTTGCGCTTGGCACGGGGTGAATACGGGGTTATTGTTAATAACTCTTATTTGATATAGTTCTATAACGTTTTATGGAGGAGTTTATGAAAAAGGTTTTAGTGTTCTGTATTCTCGCGGCATTGGTGTTTTCCTTTGTCGGCTGTAAAAAGAAGGCGGCGGCCAAAGCGGACAATGAGCTTAATATCGGCGTCCTGGTATGGAAGTTTGATGATGCTTACGGTTCCACCGTTCGGCAGGCCATGATCAAGTATGCCCGGGAGATTGGGGCGGAAAAGGGGCTCAAGATTAACCTGGACCTCCAGGACGCCGCCGATTCCATGGCAAATCAGACCGACCAGGGAACCATCATGTTCGCCAGCAAGCCCGACTTTGTTATCATCAATCTGGCGGAGGTTGCCTCCGGTATGACCCTGGTGAATCTCGCACTGGAAAATAAGGTGCCCTTCCTGTTCTACAACAAGGAACCCACCCCGGAAACCATTCCGTCAACCATCATCGATACCAAGTCTATATTTGTCGGTACCTCTCCCCGGGAAGCCGGCGATATGCAGGGCGAAATCCTGGCGGAACTCTATGCCAAGGATAAGTCCATTGATAAGAACGGCGACGGCGTCTTCAACTACGTTATGTTCATGGGTGAACCCAACAATCCGGAGGCTATTGCCCGTTCCCGGTACAGCGTCGAAACCGCCGAGAAGAACGGCCTTACACTCAAGCAGTTAGGGCAGACCCTGGTTTGTAACTGGGATCAGGCCCAGGCCCAGGATGCAATGACCGCAACCATCGCCCAGTACGGGACCCAAATCGAAGTGGTGTTTGCCAACAACGATCAGATGGCCCTGGGCGCACTGGCGGCACTGAACAGCGTGGGTTATAACACCGGCAATCCCGGCGATCCCTCGGTGGTGCTGATCGGCGTTGACGCGGTTGACGCGGCCCTGGAATCGATCAAAGCCGGCGGCATGACCGCCACGGTAAAGCAAGACGGCGATGCCATGGGCAAAGCCAACATACTTATTGCCATCAACGGCGCCCAGGGAAAACCCTGGCTTGAAGGCACGCCCTATCAGTTGTCGGCTGACGGTTATTCAACCCGTATTCCCTACGCGAAGATAACCCAGTAGTTTAGCTGTGCTGTGTCCGGGTACGAATTCCCGTACCCGGATTTCTTTCGTGAATGTATGAGGGGGTTACTTTTGGCGGACAAACCGTTTCTGTTGGAAATGCTCGATATTGAGAAGAGTTTCCCCGGTGTAAAAGCCCTGGATCATGCGCAGTTGCAATTGCGGTACGGGACCGTTCATGCGCTGATGGGAGAAAACGGCGCCGGTAAGAGCACCCTGATGAAGTGTCTCTTCGGCATATACCACAAGGATGCGGGTTGTATCAAGGTTGAGGGCAGGGAAATAAATTTTACCAGCCCCCGGAATGCCCTTGATAACGGGGTTTCCATGGTACACCAGGAACTGAACCAGATACTCCGCCGGAATGTAATGGAAAATATGTGGCTGGGCCGGCTTCCCATGAAGTACGGCCTGGTGGATCACAAAAAAATGTACGAGGATACCAAAAAAATATTTACCGATTTGGGGATAGACATTAACCCCCGTGAAATTATCGGTAAACTGAGCGTGTCAAAACGGCAGTTGGTTGAAATTGCCAAGGCGGTTTCTTCCAACGCAAAAATATTAGTCCTTGATGAACCGACCTCATCCCTCACCGAAGAGGAGGTGAATCACCTCTTTAAAATTATGAAGACCCTGGTTACGCGGGATGTGGGAATAATCTACATATCCCACCGCATGGACGAGATACAGAAAATTGCCGATGAAGTTACGGTGATGCGGGACGGTAAGTGGGTTGCCACGAAACCCACCGGTGAATTATCGATAGGTGCAATAATAAAGCTCATGGTTAACCGTGAGATAGAAAATTTCTTTCCCCCCAAGGTCAATGTACCCGGAGAGCCCCTGCTGGAATGTACGGGGATTACGGGGAAATATATGCCGACCTGTACCGATGTTAGCTTTACCCTTCACAAAGGGGAAATCCTCGGGGTTGCGGGTCTGGTAGGTTCACGGCGTACCGAACTGTTAAACACCCTCTTCGGCACCATGACCAGGGCCGGCGGTGAAATAAAACTCCGGGGCGCCGCTATCGAAAACCGCAGCGCCGGTGATTCAATGAAAAACGGTTTTGCCCTGCTCACGGAAGAACGGCGGGCAACGGGTATTTTCCCTGAAGGGAGTATCACCTTCAATGCCATTATCAGCAGCATTGATACCTATATTACTGCGGGACTTCTGCGGAACAGCAAGGTAAACAGCGCCGCGGACCAGGTAATTACCAGTATGCGGGTTAAAACCCCCAGCAAGCGTACCCATATCAAATACCTTTCCGGGGGAAACCAGCAGAAGGTTATTTTAGGCCGGTGGCTTTTGACCAACCCCGAGATACTGCTCCTGGATGAGCCGACCCGGGGCATTGATGTGGGCGCCAAGTACGAAATTTACCAGTTGATCATTGATTTGGCAAAGCAGGGCAAGGGTATCATCATGGTTTCATCGGAAATGTCGGAACTGCTGGGCATTTGCGATAACATAATTGTTATGAGCAACGGCAGAGTGGGCGGCGTGGTGAAACGGGGCGTAGAGTTTGGCGGCATTGCGGGTGAACAGGAAACGATTCTGCGCCTGGCGGCAAAATATGTATAAGGGAGATGGAGCATATCATGGTAAACACGAAACTGTCGGAAAAATTTAAGACTATTAAAAGGGATGATGTTACTACGTTCTTTTTAAACTACGCGCTGTATTTTATTCTGGTTGCGATTCTGATTACCGTAGTGGTGATCGACCCCAAGTTTGCGTCCATATCCAATGTTATGAATATCATTAAACAGGCTTCCACCAAGGGCATCCTCGCCTTGGGTGTGGCCGGCCTCATTGTGCTGGCCGGTACGGACCTGTCAATCGGGCGGGTGCTGGGCTTCTCTGCGGCGATCACCGCCTCCCTGGTTCAGTCGGTTACCTATTCCGCCCGGTATTTCCCCAACATGACCGTGCCGATAAACCTCATGATACCCCTGATCCTTTCCATTGCCGTTGCGGTTGCCTTCAGCCTTATCAACGGTTTCGGCTCCGCCTATCTTAAGATGCACCCCTTTATTGTTACCCTGGGTACGCAGCTTATCGCCTTTGGCTGTACCTGTCTTTACATTGAGGCCCAGCCTTCGGGGACCGCCCAAGCCCTGTCCACGTTTGACAAAAACTTTCTTAACAAGGCGGCGGGTTCCTTTACCGTCGGAACGGTGAAGATCCCCTTTGTGGTGATCTATTTCCTTATATGCGCGGTTATCATGCATATCATATGGACCCGAACCAAGCTGGGCAAAAATATGTTTGCCGTCGGGGGCAATGAAGAAGCCGCCCGGGTTTCCGGGGTGAGCGTACCCAAAACGATCATGCTGGTGTACCTGATGGCGGGGGTCTGCTACGGTATCGCCTCTTTTCTGGAAGCCGGCCGGGTACAGTCCGTGGGCGCCAACACGGGGATCAACTACGAGCTGGACGCTATTTCCGCCTGTGTTATCGGCGGGGTCAGTTTCTTCGGCGGCGTAGGGACTATCACCGGGGTGGTGGTGGGAAGCATACTGCTCCAGGCGATCAACTACAGCCTGTACTTCCTGGGGGTTAATGCCTACTACCAGTACATTATCCGGGGGCTTATTATCATCATCGCGGTGGCTATCGATGTGCGGAAGTATATCGCCAAGAGATAGAGCCACGTAGCCCGGCGCCACGTTCTAAAAATCCAAAGCCCCTTAGACAATATGGATGATGACGATTAGCCGCTTCATGTTCGCCTATTCGCCCTGTGGTGAGATATAAACGCAATGTAATCATTCACGCCGCTATATACAGTGTTTTTATTTACATATATACACTACATATAGATCCCGTGAACAGTTACAACGCAATGGATTGCGCCTATATCTCCCCACAGGGTGGGTAAGCGAATGCAATTTAACGGCGGGTTGGGGGGAGTAAGCGCATTGCGTATACAGCCCGTTTGGTTAAAATATCCGCCTGCGATATTACACCAGCCAAATAATCCAAGATAAGATCATCCTTCTTTCTTGAGTATTGATGATATAAGTCATTATGCTTGAAGTCATTGTTCTGTATTGTGTAGAGCTGATCATATATATCATCAAACGCCCAGTCTTTAATTTTCCCCGTAAAGGCATAAATAATTCCAAGGACAACAATTAAAGCTGCTAGTGCCCCGGCAATACCACTCCATTTTTTGAACCAGTTATTTAAGGCTTCCATATTCTTTGCCATACTATAGTCCTACTATTACCCTTTTAGGTTAAATTAGCCATTTAATTAGTTTGGCAACTAAACCAGCCTCATAAAAATTCACTATATCAAAGATAATCTATATAGAATCGTCTTATCAAGTACCTAATCCAATAAATGAGTCATTTTGACCCACGATCGGATTTTACTCTGGTTGATATTCGCCGCTGTAAACGGCCGTATGCGCAATAGTGCCGGCGCAGCGGACGGGGTGGGGTGTGACGGGCCGAATGCATCCAGTTTCCAAGATCTTGCTTGCGCAAGGGTCTGGACGGAGACTCTTTGGGCCCCCTGGGGCCGAGGCTCCGGGAGCAGACTCCCCGGCTAGCATGAGCGCCCGGCATGCCCCACCCCGTCCGGCTATGTCGACAGGCCAACCTAATAATATATAAGTATATGCTCCGTAGTAAGCCGATGCTTCATCTTGACCATCAAAGTTTGTTCCGAAGGCGAATAAGCCCAGCCCGATGAATCGTAGCGCTCAAACTGGGGGTCCGTGCGGAAGGGGATGTTGTAAAGCTGTATCTGGGTAAAGGACCGGATACCCCGGATGAGCATATAATGGGTTTCCCCACTGGGGAAGGACACGGCAATATCCAGGTAATTGTTTTCCTGGTTGAAGTTTGCCGTAACCCCGGCAGCAACGGTCCAGGTCCAGATGCCGTTCATCGCCGAGCCTGCGCCGGTGTTTAAGCCCACAGCCCGGGCGGAATAGTCCCCCAGTCCGAGATGCCGGTAGATGCGGGCGGCGCTCAGAGAATTCGTGCCGGCGGCCGGGGTGGGAAGGATTTCGCCGCTTTCAGCCAGGGCAAGGGGGGTCAGGGTAAGGGGGGCCGTGCCGGTTTCGTCGACCAGGGAGAGCACCGAGAGAACCAGGGAACGGCCTATGCCCCCCCAGATTTCCTGGCCGGCGTATTCCCCGTAGGCGGCCAAACCCGCCCCTAAGCGGAGGTTGAATTCCAGATCCGCCGTCCCCTGATCAAAGTAGAAGATTTGCTCACCCTGATTGCTCATGATGATTCCCTCGGAGATGGCAAAACAGGCCTGATCTATCAGCGCATTAAAGGGGTTTGCCGTATTGGGCCGGAAGTGCTGCCAGTCCATATAGCCCTCCAGGATACCGGGCAGTAAATTCGGGTCCAAAGAGGCGGAGTCCAGGGAGCGGATGATACCGCTTAGGGTATCAAGCAGATTGTTCTGTCCGCGAATGGCGAGGAATTCTATAACGTGAACGCCCTTCAGAATGTCTGTGGACCCGCTGTCAATAAGTTGGGTCAGGCGGCTGAGATTTTCCCGTTCAAAAATAACGTTTGAACGAAGTCCCAGATCCAGGCCGCCCAGAAAAGCTGAGGATTCAAAGGTTCGCTGATTTCCCGTCAAAAAATCGGGCGCTATTCCGGCAACGGCAGACCGGTAGCCTCCATGGGATACCGCCTCGGAGAGATAGGCCAAAACCGTTTCCTCATTCCCGTTGGTTCCGATGCTCTGGCCCCACCGGGAGAAGGATTGATCCCGCCAGCGGATAAGGGCAGCGTCGTACATCCGCTTGTCCTCGGCGGCGCTGAGGACAAAGCCGGCGGGGTCAATGATCTCAGTCTCCCCCTGGACCTGCCCGAAGGAAATAGCCGGTTCAGAGATGTCCAGAAAGATCATGCTGCGGGAGGAATCTACCATGGAATTATTAAAACGGTAACTTTTCCCATCCGCAATGATATGGGATTCCCCATCGTTATTGTGCCTGATACGGGAACTGCCCAGAGGACGGTAGGGAAGCTCCAGCCGACTGTATCCTTCAGGCAATTTAGCGTATATCCGCAGTTCCTGGGCTTCATAGCTATTCTGGGTACTAAAGCTGAGTTCCGTCCCTCCTTCGAGCAGGAACCGGGCGGTCCCCCCGCTCACACTTAGGGAAAGGGGCTTAGTCCATTCCCGTACCCCGGAGCTTGTCAAAACGCAGAGGCCCTTATCGCCATCGTCACCGGTAAGGAAGAACTCCATCCCGCCGAAAGAAATGGTTACCGTTCCATCCAGGGTTTCGCCATTCGCTTGGGCGCCGCTGTTTGGCGTCTGATTACCATAATGGCCGGAAACTACAAAACCGCCAACCCTTTGGGTAAAAGTCCGCAGGTTGGCAAATTGGACGATTACCAGCAGGATAAATATCCCTGCATACAAGGCGGTGAGGCTGATAATCCGGGGAAAGATTGGCTTTTTCATTCCGTTCTATAATACCATCCAGACTTGTTGTTTTCAAGCCGATTATATAGTATAATTATGGTGAATATAAACATCCGACCGCTCAGGGGCTTGCTCCTTCTGATTATCACCCTACCCGTTCTGTTCTCCTGTGCTTCCCCTCCGGCGCCGCCGTCGGCGCCAACACCCTCCGCCCCTATGGCGCCGCCCATGACGGACACCCAGTCTATCCTTTCCGCTGCGGCGGAATTACTCGGTAAACAGGACTATGACGGCGCCCTGGCCTGCTTTGATCGCTTGGAAAGTGCGGTTGCGGCATCTTCGGAGATGCGCCTTTTAAAGGCATCGGTGTTGAGTTCTGCGGGCAGGATCGCCGAGGCCCGGGGTATCGTTGAGGGAATTATCACCGGGGAACCGGATAATACGGAAGCCCTGTTCGTGCTTTCCACCCTGGAGAGCGCCGGGGGGAAGGATAGGGAACAGAAGGCGACCCTGGAGCGGCTCATCACCATTAACCCGAACCATGTGCAGGCCCTTTCCGCCCTGGGGGATATCAGTCTCCGGAGCAAGTCGCTGAAAGCGGCGGCTGAGTATTTTGACCGGGTCCTGGCGCTGGAACCGGATAACGGGGATGCCCTGATTGGCCGGGCGGGGGTCTACCGATACCAGCGGAAGCCGAAGGAGGCGGAGACCCTGCTGAACAAGGCCGTTGCCCGCTACCCCCAATGGACCCGGCCCCTGACCGAACGGGCCCGGCTCTACCAGGGAGCGGGTTTTTATGAAGACGCCCTCAGGGATCTGGACAAGGCTGAAAAGCTTAACGGAGACGACTATTGGATAGCCGTTGACCGGGGAATCGTCCTTACGGACCTGCACCGGAAAAAGGAAGCCCTCCCTGAATTCAACCGGGCCATTGCCATGGACCCCACGGTATTCCTTGCCTACGTGTACAGCGCCGGGATAAAGGATGAGTTTGGGGACTACGAGGGGGCTGAGCATGACTACGGGATGCTGGCCAAGCTTAAACCGGAGTACTACTTTGCCTTCGAAGGCCTGGGGCTGCAAAAGATGCGGAAAAAACGCTGGGCCGAGGCCCGGGATGCCTTTCTGGAGGTCTATAAACGGGCGCCGGAAACCAACTATGCCCTGCTTGCCTCCCTCTGCTGGATGCGGGCGGGCAGGATGGCGGACCCGAAAACATTCCTGGAAACTGCGCTCAAAAAGGCCACGCGGGATACGACGGAATGGTACATACTCCGGCTATACCACGACCTGAGCGGGGACAGCGATGTGGCTATGCGGATTGATAAGGAAACGAATCCCGTGCTCAAGGCCCAGATGCTGTACTACCTGGCGAGCTATTACGATGTCCGGGGAAACACCAACCTGGCGAACCGGTATTACGCCCAGGTCGATGAGATGGGCCAGCGCGCCATCCTCGAATGGCGTCTCAATCAATCGGTCATGAAAGAACGGAACCTGAAGATTAATTAATCCGCCGCACTACATAGGAGTTACGATGAAGGATACCCATGTTACCGTTACGCTGCCGGACAGAGAAATTACGCTTATCGGTACCGCCCACATTTCCCGGGAAAGTATTGAGGAAGTTGCCGGGGTAATCCGGGACGAAAAGCCGGACCAGGTCTGCGTGGAACTGGACGCCGGGCGCTATCAGGCCATGGAGCAGAAGGACAACTGGGAAAAGCTGGACGTGGTCAAGGTACTTCGGGAAGGCAAGGGCTTTTTCCTTATGGCCAACCTGGTCCTCGGCAGTTTTCAGCGCCGCATGGGTGCGGAACTGGGTGTCAAGCCCGGTGAGGAGATGAAGACCGCCATCGACACCGCCGCCGGCCTGGGGATTCCCTACATCTTTTGCGACCGGGAAATCCAAACCACCCTCCGCCGCGCCTGGACCCGCTGCGGTCTTTGGAGCAAGAGCAAGCTCCTGGCCTCCCTGGCGGGCAGCGCCTTTACCACAGAAAAACTGAGTGAAACCGAAATTGAGAACCTGAAAAACCGCAGTGAGCTGGACGGCATGATGGCGGAACTGGCGGACTACCTGCCTTCGGTAAAGGAAACCCTCATCGACGAACGTGACCGGTACCTGGCCGCGAAAATTTGGACCGGTGGGGCAACAAAGCAGGTCGCCGTGGTGGGCGCCGGGCATCTTATGGGAATAAAAAACCACCTGGAAAAAATCGCCGCCGGGGAAGAAAGCGCCGATGTATCAGAACTGGACCAAATCCCCCCGGCATCGCCCCTCTCCAAAGCGGCAGGCTGGATTATACCGCTTATAATTGCAGCAATCATCGTGCTGGGCTTTTTCCGGGCCGGCGCCGGGGTAAGCCTTGCCATGCTCCTCCGCTGGGTACTCTGGAACGGCTCCCTGGCTGCCCTGGGAACCATCCTCGCCCTGGGGCATCCCCTGTCTATCCTGGTCTCCTTTGTGGGAGCCCCCATCGCCACCATCAATCCCTTTATCGGGGTTGGCCTGTTTTCCGGCGTCACCGAGGCCACCATGCGGAAACCCCGGGTCACCGATGCGGAAACCATCTCCGATGATGTGGGCAGCCTGCGGGGAATCTACCGGAACAGAATTACCCGTGCGCTGTTAGTATTTCTGCTTTCATCCATCGGGGGCATGGTGGGGAACTTTATTGCCATACCATCCCTGGCGGGGCTGCTGGGGAAGTAGTACATTTATGCCGGGTCCGCTATACTATCTGCTCTAACCACTATTTTCCCGGAAGGAGTACATATAATGATTAAGGAATTCTTGCAAAGAAAGGACATCATCTTTTCTGCTAAACGGTACGGCATTGATGCCCTGGGAGCCATGGCCCAGGGGCTTTTCGCGTCCCTCCTTATCGGGACCATCATCGGGACTATCGGGGAACGGGCGGGGATCCAGATTCTGGTGACCATCGGGAACTACGCAAAGGCGGTTACCGGTCCGGCCATGGCGGTGGCCATCGGGGTTGCCCTTCATTGCCCCATGCTGGTGCTGTTTTCCCTCATCGCCGTGGGGGGCGCCGCTAATGCTCTGGGAGGCGCAGGGGGGCCTTTAGCGGTATACGTGGTGGCCATCGTCGCTGCGGAATTCGGGAAGCTCGTTTCCAAGGAAACGAAGATCGACATTATTGTTACCCCGGCGGTAACCATCACCGTTGGGGTGCTCGTGTCCATAGCCTGCGCGCCGACCATTGGCGCCGCCGCCGCCGCCATGGGGCGCACCATCATGTGGGCCACGGAGCTCCAGCCTTTCTTTATGGGCATCCTGGTTTCGGTTATCGTGGGGGTGATCCTCACCCTGCCCATCTCAAGCGCCGCCATCTGCGCGGCTTTGGGGCTTACGGGGCTGGCCGGGGGAGCGGCGGTGGCGGGCTGCTGCGCCCAGATGGTGGGCTTCGCGGTGATGTCCTTTAAGGAAAACAAGTGGGGGGGCCTCTTTGCCCAGGGCATCGGCACATCCATGCTTCAAATGGGGAACATCGTCCGGAACCCGCGGATATGGATACCCCCTACCCTCGCCTCGGCCATCACGGGTCCCCTCGCAACCTGTGTGTTCAAGCTGCAAATGAACGGCCCGGCGGTGGCTTCCGGCATGGGTACCTGCGGGCTGGTGGGACAGATCGGGATCTACACGGGGTGGCTCAATGATGTCGGCGCGGGGACCAAGGCGGCGGTTACCTCCTTTGACTGGATAGGTTTACTGCTTATCTGTTTTATCCTGCCGGCGG
>BNUW01000087.1 GCA_025997655.1 Spirochaetia bacterium | reverse complement strand
ATACCGGGCGGTGGACATGGTGGGGAGCGTATGGTTTGTACCGGATACAAAATCGCCGAAGGCCACCGGCGCATAGTGGCCCACAAACAGGGAACCGTAGTGCAGCAGCTTATCCGCCAATCCCGTGCATATCGCCATCGACCTTTTGGCCCAGGCGGAACACGACCCTAACGCGAAACCCATTTTGGTCTGTACCGACCGGGGGATCATTGATAAGTCCCTGATCGAATTGGCGCGCCTCTTGAAAGATCTCCCCACCGGTGATGTTGCCGGCCAATCCTGGGCGGATAACGGGGCTGTTTTTCTTGTGGACAGTATTGCTGACGCCGTTGCCCTTTCCAACGAGATCGCGCCGGAGCATCTTGAGGTGCAGGTCGAGCCGGGGATTGAACGGGATGTGGCGGATAAGCTGCTGCACTACGGTTCCCTGTTTGTGGGCCACTATGCGCCGGTGGCCTTCGGCGATTTTGTATCCGGTACAAACCATACGCTCCCCACCATGTCCACCGCCCGGTATTCCAACGGCGTTTGGGTGGGGACCTTTATCAAGGCGCCCTTCCATCAGTTTGTTTCCCGGGAGGGCTGCAGGAATCTTTCGGTTCCCGCCATGCATTTCGCCGAAACAGAAGGACTGTACGCCCACAGGGATTCTGTCCGCCTGCGGGTCGAGGAGACAAAGTGATGAGCGGGGTGGAGGGTTCCCCCGGGGAAGTCGTCCTTGCGATGCGGAATATTACCAAGCTCTACGACGGCGCTATTGCCCTGGAGGGGGTGAACCTCGAAGTTCGCCGGGGGGAAGTGCATGGCCTTATCGGCAAGAACGGCGCCGGTAAATCAACCCTGGTGGGGATCATCTCAGGGCTCATTGCCCCCAGTATGGGGGAGATCATCATCCGGGGGAAATCCTTTTCATCCCTTACCCCCCGAACCGCGAAAAAACAGCATGTTTCAATTATCACCCAGGAGCCTCAGATTATCGAAGAAAGTACGGTGGCGGAAAATTTTTTCATGCCCCATTACCTGGGGGGAACACACCTGATCAATTGGCGGCAGGTGGAAAAGGTGAGCCGGGAGATATTGGACAAGGCGAAGTTTCCCATCGATGTCACCCGGAAAATGCGGGACCTTTCCATAAGTGAGCGTCAGCTTTTGCTGGTGATTAAGGCCTGCTATATCGAGGATGCGGAGATCATCATCATGGATGAGGTGTCCGCCTCACTTACCCAAAAGGACCGGCTCATCCTTTACGGCATTATTAAGGATCGTATCGCCGCGGGCAAGACGGTTATTTTTATTTCCCACCTGACAGAAGAACTGCTGCGGGTCTGTGACAAGCTCACGGTACTGCGGGACGGGCATAGTGTTGCCGCCGCTTTCTGCCGGGACCTGGATCTGAAAAGCCTGAGCGCCCTCATCGTGGGAAACGAAAACTACGATATCAGCGCTATGGAAGACAGGTCCGCCATGATTCAGGGGGAGGTGGTTTTTGAACTCCGGGATTTTACCAACTACGGCAAGTTCAGGAACGTGAACATACAACTGCGGAAAGGCGAGATTGTGGGAATAGCAGGACTGCGGGGGAGCGGACGCACGGAGATATTCAAGAGTATCGTTGGCGCGGATAAACATGACGGAGGTTCCATTTTTCTTAACGGAAATAAAACCGCCTATCATTCCCCGGCGAAGGCCCATGTCGATGGCGTTGTGTACCTGCCGGAGGAACGGGAGGCGGAGGGGCTCGTGGGTATCGCTTCCATTGCCCACAATATCACCAGTTCCATCCTGCCCCAGGTGAGTGCGGCGGGGATTATCCGGGGGAAAAAAGAAGCGGAGCGGGCGGATGAACTTATCAAAACCCTGAATGTCAAGGCTTCTTCCCGGGAGCAGAAACTGCACCAACTTTCCGGGGGGAACAAACAGAAGGTGCTGGTGGGACGAATCATGGCCCACGCTCCCCAGGTGTGTCTCCTGGATGAACCGACCCGTGGTGTGGACATTGAATCCAAGGAAAGCATACTCCAAACCATTAACAATGAAATGCGGAAGAAGTCCTCTGTGCTCCTCACGTCCCCCGGTATTGATGACCTGATAAAAATTTGTGATCGTATACTGGTGTTATACGATGGCTCCATTATTGATGAATTTCACCGGGGTGAATTTAACGAACAGGATATCTACCGTGCAACCCAGGGTGAAGTAATTCATAGCGGGATGGGAGATGGGATATGAAAATAATTACCAAGATACAATTGATAATCCTGGACAATCTGGTGTGGCTCCTGCTCCTGATCTTTTTCCTCTTCAATGCATTCCTCACCCCGTCGTTCATGAAATCCCGGAACCTGATCAATATACTGTTCCAGTCATCCCTGGTGGGTATGCTGGTTTTGGCCCAGGGCATGGTGATGATGGTGGGGGAACTGGACCTGTCCATCGACGCGATTCTGGCCTTTGCTCCGGGGGTCACCATACTTCTGGCGAAAAACATAATCCCCGGTTTAAACCCCATACTCTGTATTTTTATAACCCTGGCCCTGGGCGCGGCGGTGGGCTGTGTGAACGGTTTCTTTGTGGCAAAGCTGAAAACCAATTCCTTTTTGCTCACCCTTTCTTCCCAGATCATCATGCGGGGTTTGGTACTGTTTCTGGTGCCCTTCTCCCTGTCCAGACTTGCGAAGGAATATGTGTTCCTGGGCCGTACCTGGATTGGCGGGGTGTTCCCCGCGGCGGCGGTGGCATTCCTCGTGATATTTATTCTCTTTGAATTTATCCTTCGCAAAACCATCTTTGGCCGTAAGCTCATGTTAACCGGAGGAAACCGGCGGGCATCCTATATTGCGGGGATCAATACCGATGGGATGATCGTCTGGGCCTTTGCCATAGCAGGGATACTGTCCGCCGTGGCGGGGCTCATAGCCGCAGGCAGGCAGAATGCGGTATCCAACAACATGGGTGACGGCATGGTGATGATGGCCTTCGCCGGCGCCATACTGGGGGGCTGTAGTTTTAACGGCGGTATGGGGAAACCCATCGGTATGCTCGGCGGCGCTTTGCTGCTGGGGATGATCGACAACGCCCTTACCCTTCAGGGGGTAGAGGTAAACCTGGTCAGTGTTGCCAAGGGGGTGCTCATATTTATCGCCATATTGCTGGACCTTATGCGTAACCGAATGATTGTTCAGATTATGCACAGGGAGAATATTCGTAAGCTTGTCGCGCACGAACATATCGGCGGGGCATGAAATATTTCAGTGTTTCAATTTATAAGGAGGAAACTATTTTGAAAAACACTACTGTTGTACAATGTTGGAAGGGCCGCAGGGGTATCGCGCTGCTTATTGCCCTTGGGCTGATCTTCGCGGTTTCGATCACCGGCTGTTCCAATAAAAAAGCGGACACCGGCGCTGCTTCGGGTAAGAAGAAGATTGGCATGGTGGTAAAGATGGCTTCTGCGGGATATATCCAGGCCTTTGTAAACGGGGCCACCACTACCTGCGCGGAATTGGGGATTGAGCTGAAGGTTGTTGACGCCCAGGCGGACAGCCTCAAGATCATGAACGCCATCGACACCTTTATTGTTGAGGGTATTGACGGCTTTATTCTTGCCGGCGCGGAGGACCTGGTTACCCTGGTTCCGGGCATCGAAGCCTTAAACGCCGAGAAGATCCCGGTGTTCGCCCTGGATACCTGCCCCGAGGGTGGGCATGTGGACATGTTCATCACCTTTTCTATCGAAGACTCCTCCCGAAAGGCTGCAACGCAGATGATCGAAGGGCTTAAGCAGAAAAACGGTGGCACCGTACCTGCCGGGGTGGTTATCGAAATTACCGGTTCCCTGGTTGATATGTTTACTACCCAATGCCATGAGGGGTTCACCAGTGTGCTTTCCCAGTATCCCCAGCTTAGGGTTGTCCAGGGCGAAGGTCACTGGAACAACGATGATTCCTATAACCGTACCAGCGATCTCCTGACCCGTTACGGCGACGAGGTGGTAGCGGTTTATGTCCAGACCCCGGACATCATGGGTTCCGGAGCGGTGGCGGCCATTGAGTCTGCGGGGAAAAATCCCGCCGACTATTTTATCTCCGGTATCTGCATAGGCCCCGAGGGAATTGATCTTATCAATGATGGTAAGCTTTATGCGGTGGTGGAACAGCCCGCACTGGACAGCGCTATCCTGGCGGTACGTTACCTCAACGATCTCTTCAACGGAAAAGCTATTCCGAAAATCGGGGATACCGTGGTTCAAGAAGGACAGCTCTGGTCACCCGCCTCGGTTGTGGAGAATACCGATGCGGACAGCGGCGCTACCATGATACTCCAGGGGCCCCTGGTTCCCCAGGAAGCGGCTACCAATAATCCCCTGCTCTGGGAAAATCAGATTTAAGCCATGTGCGCAGAAACCGTACTCCAGGGGAAAAATCTCTTTGATCTCAGCGGTAAAATAGTACTCATCACCGGGGCCGGCGCCGGTCTTGGGGAGGGGTACGCCCATATTTTTGCCGAGTCCGGGGCGGTGGTTATCTGCGCCGGTCATAATCTTAGCAAGGTAGAAAAGGCGGCGGCGGACCTTGCCGCTTCAGGTGGTAAGGCCAAGGCCTTTCATGTTGATGTGGGGGATACCGCCTCCATTCAGAAGATGACCGACAGTATTACTGCTGAGTACGGCCGTATTGATGTGCTGGTAAACAACGCCGGGGTGGAAATCGCCGAGGGTTTTTTCGACGTTACCCCGGAACATTTTGACGCCATAAGCCGGGTTAATATCCGGGGGGTCTTCTTTACCGCCCAGGCAGTTGCGGGGCTTATGAAAAAAACCGGAACCGGGGGGAAGATCATCAACATCGGCTCCCTGGGGAGTTATATAGGACTGGTGGATTCAAGTGTCTACACCAGCACCAAGGGGGCGGTGATTCAACTGACCAAGACCCTCGCCCTGGAACTGGCAAAATACAATATCCAGGTAAACGCCGTTGCTCCGGGGTATTTTATCACCCCCATGACCCAGCCCTTCTTTGATGATCCCCATCACCGGGAATGGATAGAGGGGCGCATCCCCCTGGGGCGCTGGGGCGCCGTGGAAGATTTGGCGGGTCCCCTGTTGTTCCTCGCCTCTGCGGCGAGTAACTATGTTACCGGGACAACCATTATTGTGGACGGCGGCTGGCTTGCGGGTTAGACATGAGGGCGGTTAAATTTTACGGTCCCGGTAAGGTGGGGCTTGAAGATATTCCGGTTCCGGTTCCCCGGTCCGCCGAAGCGTTAGTAAAAATAAAATACGGCGGTATCTGCGGATCGGACCTGCATATCTTCAGGCAGGGGATGTTCGTAGCGAAACTGGGTGAAACCATGGGCCACGAATTTTCAGGCGCCGTGGTTTCCGCCCCGCCTTCTTCCGGCCTTTCTCCGGGGGATCTGGTTGTAGGCGACCCCCGGGTTCCCTGCGGAACCTGTGCCGCCTGCATTGCCGGGGACACCCACCGCTGTTCAAGTCTGGGCTTTATCGGTGAAGTTTCCCCCGGAGCTTTCGCCGGGTATCTTGCCATTGCACCGGAAAAATTGGTAACGCTAAAGGGCGGGACTGACCCTGCGCAGGCCGCTCTTGCGGAACCCTTAGCGGTGGCGGTTCATGCCTGCCGTCGTATTATTACTGCTGCGGGGAGCGGCAATGTACTCGTTTTGGGGGCGGGCCCCATCGGCCTTCTCATGGCGTATCTTTTTAAAAATGTCTACGCGGTAAAGCGTGTCGGTGTTTTTGAAATTGACCCCTTCCGTCTTGGGAAGGCGAAGGAAGCCGGTGCGGATGAGCGTAGCGCTGATATTGAAAGCCTAAGCGGACAGTATTCCTGTCTGGTTGATGCGGTGGGCGTAGAAACGGTGCTGAATAAAGCTATCGGCGCAGCGGCCCCGGGGGGCTGTGTTTTTATTTCGGCGATCTATGAACGGACGCCCCAGACGGATATTAACACCCTGGTATCCAAGGAAATGACCCTCGTCGGGAACAATGCCTATAGTTTTGATGATTTGAAAGAAGCCGCTGCGTTAATAGGGAGCGGAAAATATGACTTCCGCTGGCTTGTAACATCAATAATGAGCGCGGAAGAGGCTGCGCGGGGCTTTGAACTTTTAACCGGAAAAGAGAAACGGGATTTGAAGATACTGCTGCGATTTGAAGGAGAATAAGATGCGGTTAACAAAGGAAGAGCAGGCCATGCTGAACGGCGATTTTGGTGAAGGCGCCAAATTGGCGATGAAAATTCTCGCAGCCATCGGCGAAGCCTGTTATGCCGACAAGATGGTTCCTGTCTCCCGAACCCATGTTGCTCTGAGCAACCAGGAGGCGGATCTCTGGTTTGCGGAAAAGCTGGTCGCCGGCGGGGCGAAGTGCCGGATATCCCCCACGGTAAATCCCGGGTTTGATTTGGAATACTTTCAGGGGATCACCACGGTGGATGCCGGGGACGAGGCCGTCATCAAACGGACCCGGGCGGCCTACCGGGAACTGGGGGCAACCCTCACCTATAACTGTACCCCCTATCTTGAAAAGAACATTCCCCGTTTTGGGGAGATCACCGCCTACTCCGAATCCAGCGCCACCCCCTATATTAATTCGGTGTACGGCGCCCGGACCAACCGGGAGGCAGCCCAGAGCGCCCTCTGCTCGGCGGTAACCGGCGTTACCCCCCTGTACGGGTATCTCCTTACGGAAAACCGCAGGGGTCAGATCCTGGTGAACGTAGACGCAGGAGAACTGTCGGATTTCGATTACCAGATGCTTGGTTATTGCACGCCAAAAAAGACGGGCTTCAAAATCCCCGTGTTTCGGGGGATCACTAATCCCAGTCCCGAGGCACTGAAGGACCTGGGCGCGGAACTCAACACCGGAGGAAACGTGGCGATGTACCACATCATCGGTGTCACCCCGGAGGCGCCTACCCTGGAGGCCGCTTTCCAGGGAGAAACCCCCAGAGAAGAGGTGACTGTTACCAGGGCGGATCTTGACCGGATGCAAAAGGAGCTTTCCACAGAGGGCGGAAAGATCGATTTTGCCCTCTTTGGCTGTCCGCACCTTACCATTAAGCAGGTGGGAATCATCGCCGATCGGGTAAAGGGGAAGAAGCTCGCAGTACCACTGTGGATCATGGCCAGCGCTTTCACCAAGGATCTGGCCCGCAAGATGGGCTACCTTGATATCCTCCTTGCCGCCGGAGGGGATATTGCCGGGGATACCTGCATGGATCAGCCCTGCTGGAAATTCCTCTATGGGAAGAAGGGAATCACCGATTCTCCCAAGTGCGCCTATTATACCCAACGGCGTAACATGGCCTTTGTAATCCGGGACATAGAAACCTGCGTAGACGCTTCATTAGCGGGGAGAGTGTAAAATGGCAAAACAGTATTCCTGTCATAAAATATCCGAAGGAAAAGGTGAGGGTGAAGTGCTCTTTTCAAGGGACGATTTCTGCTTTTACCTGGTGGACCCCGGTACAGGGGTTGTGATTGAAAAGAACCACTGCCTTGAAGGGAAAAGTATTGCGGGGAAAGTATTGGTGTTCCCCAACGGCAAGGGAAGTTCCGTGGTCCAGGCGGATGGTATGTATCAGCTAAAGATGAAGGGCACCGAACCCAGGGCGATGATCATCCGCAACCCCGATACCACCCTGGTGGCGAGCGCCATCATCATGGAGACTCCCTTGGTAGACCGCACCGAAGAGGGGTTCTACGAAACCGCGAAGGACGGGGACCTGGTTGAGGTGGATGCAAACAGGGGTATTGTTACCATCAAGTCGCAGCAAAAATAACCCCCGGCCTATTCCGGAAATAGCAAGATAAAAGGGCAGCGCAGATAAAATCCGGCTGCCCTCCCCCCGCATTAGCCCATGTTTTCCATGGGCTTCCCGCAGCAGAGCGGAATTTCTTCACCCTTTTTCAACTCAATGGTTTTATTGCAGGTTTTGCAATACACGGTGCAGTCCTCCTGCACAATCTCGCCTTGATACTTTACTTCAGCCATATCGTCCTCCAAAAATAATAATAATAACTATTATTATTCCTTATTGAAACTTTGTCAAGTGTTTTTTTCATATTTTTTGAATTTTTATCCAATAGCCAGCACCGCCCGGGCCAGTTCCCGTCCCTTTTCTTCCAGGCATTTCAAGGTGGCTTCGTCCGGAGCTCCCGCCCATTCACAACTTTCCAGGCTGGTCCACTTGAGGGGCTCAATGGCGGCCTCGTAGTCCTTTTTCGCGCCCCCGACCCAGCCCCAGGACCCGATCCGCAGCACGGTTTTCCCGATGATATGCTTGCGCCGGAAAATATCCAGCACAAAGGCCATGGGGGGAAACATGGCGTACTCGTAGGTGGGCATGGCGATAACCAGGGCGGTACTCTTGTAGGCGTCCGCCAGGACCCAGGACACATTTTCGTCCGGGACCCGGTGGATAGAGTAGGGAACCCCTTCGCTTTCGATGCCCCGGATTACCGCATCCAGCCCCCGCTTGGTATTCCCGTACATGGACCCCCAGATGATGGCGATTTCCTTTTCTGCGGGGCCTTTCGCGTAGGAAGCATATTTGAGGTAGCGGGCGATGATCTTCTTGGGGTCCTTCCGCCAGACGATGCCGTGGCTGGGGGCGATGCACTTGATATCCAGGCCGGCCACCTTCTCCACCGCCTTTTCCACAAAACTTGAAAAGGACGCCACGATGTTGGCATAGTAGCGGAGGCTCTCCTGTTCAAAGGCGGCGTGTTCCGCCTCGCTATATTCGTCGTCAAAGATCCGCTCCCTCAGGGTGCCATAGGAGCCGAATGCGTCACAGGGGAAGAGGGTCCCGGATTCGCCGTCCCAGGTGACCATGGTTTCCGGCCAGTGGATATTCGGCGCTTCCCGGAAGGTCAGGACCTTGCCCTTGCCCAGGTCCAGGGTGTCCCCGTCCTTTACCGCCCGCAGCCCGTCCTCTATTTTATAGAAGGATTTGACCAGATTTATCCCTTTGGCCGTGGCAATGATCTCCGCCTTGGGGCTTTTTTGCCGGAATTCCCGGAGCCAGCCCGTATGATCCGGTTCCAGGTGGTTCAGGATAAGGTAATCAACCTGGGCAAAGCTGATGCCGATAGACGTCAAAGCATCTTCAATCTGCCCCGGCGCCCCGCCCCAGTCACGTACCAGATCGATGAGGGCGATCTTGTCACCCTTTACGATATACGAGTTCAGGGAAACGCCCTGAGGGATGGGCCAAATTCCTTCAAACAGATCCGGCGCTTCGATGTCCGCGTGGAGACAATAAACTGAATCTGAAATGGTATGTGCTTTCATATATAACTCCTTTTAAAAAAAATTAGCAAAAAAAAACCATTCCCGCAAGGGCTTTTTCGGGTAAATCTTCAAAAATTTACTCTTTTTTTTAAAGAAGTTATCTTGACAATTATTATCCAGTATCCATATACTTATACCATGTTTATCACCAAAGAAGCGGATTACGGGGCGCGGATTATCCGGGAGCTTGCCGATGGCGGGAGGAAGACGGTTCAGGATATTTGCGACGGGGAACTGGTTCCGTTTCAGTACGGCTATAAGATACTGAAGAAACTTGAAAAGGCCGGTATCGTGCAGGGTTACCGGGGGGCCAACGGAGGATACGCTCTGGAAAAAAGTACCGGCGAAATTACCCTTTTTGATGTGATAACGGCGGTAGACGAAAATCCGCTGTTCAACGAATGTCTGGGCCACGGGTACCGGTGCCCCCTGAATGGCAGGGGGAAGAAACGATGCGGGGTCCATACCGAGTTTGTTCGGATTCAGGCGCTGATAGTGGCGGGGTTAAAGGAAAAAAGATTGTCAGAAATTTTTTAATATAATCCGGATAATTTTCATCCGGATTCACCAATTTTTTGAGGAGCGTGTGCCATGAATGAGAGTTACTACGGGTGTTCGACCTGTGCCAGCGCGGATAAGCCCCTGGAAGGGTTTATCGCCAAGCTACCGATGGAAACTTCCCACCACCGGGTGGAAAGCCAGGAAACAAAATGCGGGTTCGGCCTGCAGGGGGTGTGCTGCCGGCTCTGCGCCAACGGTCCCTGCCGGATAACGCCGGAATCCCCCCGGGGCATCTGCGGGGCTACGGCGGATGTCATGGTTACCCGGAACTTTCTGCGGACGGTTGCTTCGGGGGCCGGCTGCTATCTTCATGTGGTGGAAAATACCGCCCTCAACCTGAAAAATACTGCCCTGGGCAAAGGGAAGCTCAAGGGGTTGGACACCCTGGAACGGCTCTGCAAAACCTTCGGCGTAAGCGGCAAGGATAATCACGAGAAGGCCCTCCATGTGGCCGACGCGGTTCTGGCGGATCTCTACAAGCCGGAATACGTCAGGATGGACCTGGTAGAAAAGATGGCCTACCCGCCCCGGTTTAAGGTATGGAAAGAACTGGGCATTCTCCCCGGCGGTGCGAAGTCCGAAGTCTTCCACGGGGTGGTTAAGTGTTCCACCAATCTGAACTCCGACCCGGTAATGTGCAGTTAAATTCCGAAAGCACTGCGTCAATAGCGCCGGTGGCGAGGATTGCCTCGGAGGTGTAGTTATTCCCCGCATGGCCGTCGAAGATCTCCGTGTAGTGTGCGCCCCGTAACTGCAGGTCCTGCCCAACGCAGGTGCAGCCCACCAGCTTGAAACCCTTTGC
>BNUW01000086.1 GCA_025997655.1 Spirochaetia bacterium | reverse complement strand
CCAGGATAACAAGGCCATCCTGGACTTTGAGATTGGGCTGAAGCACCAAAACATCGAGGGCGATGTCCTGCTGGAATTGAAGTACCGCCTGGCCACCCTGCTCCTGAAGCAGCAGGAAATCGGTAAGGCCCTGGGTTACTTGAAGGACATTCAAGGGGTCAACGGCGCCTACAAGGATGTTCCCATGCTCATCGGCAAATACCAGGAACTCAACGCAAACAAGAACCTTCAAATCTACCTCATGTCCCCTTCGGCGGATTTCGTCGCCCTTTGCCGGAAGGTGGTGATGTCCTTCTTTGATAAAGCGAAGACCAAGATTACCAATATTTCGGTAACCAGAAACGACTGGGCGGATATTCTGGCGGAGGTTGAGACCACCAAGTGGTCGGATGTCGTGATGTTCCGGTTTATCAGGACCACGGGCTCCGTCGGGGAACTCATCCTGCGGGACTTCCACGCCCAGGTCAAAGATGCAAAGGCCGGCAAGGGTATCTGCGTTACCGTGGGCGCCTTTTCCGAAGAGGCGCGGCGCTTTACCGAAGCCCGGCTTATCGATCTTATTGAAAAGGAAAAGCTTGCGCTCATCCTGAACAAAGTGGACGCCGTTACCCCGAATACTTCCCCCTAATATCATCACGAAAAACGGCCGATACTAGGATTTATGATGAATACGCGGTTCTTTTGTAGAGTAGGCATTGCCCTTTTCTTCCTTGCGTCCTGGGCGCTGCCGGTTCAGGCTGCTCCGCGGAAGGATGTTCCCTCATCCTCTTCCCGCAGTACTGAGGTCCAATCCACCCCGGTCCAACAATTGTCCCTGGACCGGATTGCCGTTGATTCCCTGGATGAAAATGGCCGTACCCCCCTGCATATCGCGGTGGAAACCCGTAACAGCGAAATGACGGCCCTCTATATTGCCCTGGGCGCCGCCATGGACCTGCTGGATCGGGAAAACCATACCCCCCTGTCCGATGCCGTGGAGTCCCAGGACGCCGCGAGCGCCCGTTTACTGATTGAGGCCGGCGCGGATTTGCATCATCCCCAGCCGAGAAGGCAAACCCCCGCCGTAGGGGCCATCACCGTAGGGGGCAGTTTCCTTCGAACCATCCTGAGCCCCACCGCCCTGGATTCCGTTGATGACCGGGGCAGAACCATGTTGCACCTGGCGGCCGCTGCGGGAAACGTGAACGCCGTGGAGATTATCACCGATGTGGAGATTAGCCTCAGACGCAGCCTTAACAAGACCGATGCGGAGGGGAAAACCGCCCTGGATCTTGCCCTGGACAGGACGACATCCAAGGCCCATATGGAAGCGGCGGAACAACTCATCCTGGCGGGCGCTTTTTCGGCGCACCCCGCCTATACCTACCTTGCTCCGGCGGTCCAATTATCCAATTACAATATCCGTATCGGCGATGGAACTACCCCCCTGCACTTTGCCGCGGGGGAGGGCTACAGCGGTCTGGTGGAATACCTCCTGGATAAAAATGTAGACATCAATGTTAAGAATGCGGCGGGTACCACCCCCCTTCATGAGGCGGCCCGCACGGGGAATCTCCCCATTATGGAACTCCTTATCGCGAAGGGGGCGGATGTAAACGCCCAGGACGCCGGGGGAAACAGCATCCTCCACATCGGAATCCCGGCGGCCAGCCACCAGGCGGTCCAGGCACTGGTCCTTTCCCATGGGTTAAAGGTGAACCTCCGGGATGAGCATGGCGACTCTCCCCTGCATATCGTAATATCCCTGGGCCGTCCTCCGGCGCTCATTGAGGGTTTGTTAGCAGCCGGGGCGGATGTGTCTATCCGGAACATTGACGGAAAGACCCCGCTCTACCTGGCGGTCGAGAAAAACCGGGGGGTCAGTATCAGCGCCCTCCTCCGGGCCAAGTCGGATGTCTTTGCGGCGGATAACCGGGGGATTACCCCCTTTGAGGTGGCCCTCTGGGAGAACAGCCCCGTGCTGCCCGGCCTGATCACCGAACAAACGGTACTGCAGAGCGATAACGCCGGAAACACGATGCTCCATCTTGCGGTACGGAACCATGCGGACCGGGCCACCTTAACCCTGATATTGGAGAAGAAAGCCCTGGTGAATGCCCGGAATATGGTAGGGGACACCAGCCTGCATATTGCGGTACGGGAGGACCTTGAGGATACGGGGGAGTTGCTTATTAGCCGGGGGGCGGATATTTTCGCCGCCAACGCCAATGGGGAAAGCCCCCTTTATCTGAGTTTTCCCGAAAAGATACCCCCGGGAAAGATTCGGGAATGGATAATCAATCCCCGCACCATTACTGCCCGGGACGGCGCGGGAAATTCGATGCTCCACTATGCCGCCCAGTGGAAATTGGACCGGCACATTCCCCTGATGGTTCAGAAGGGGATAAACCCCAATGTCCCCAACGCCCTGGGGGAATCGCCCCTCTTTATGGCGGCCAGGGTTGATTCCCGGAGCACCATCCTGGCCATGCTTGGGGTACGGGCGAATATTGACGCCCGGGATTCCCAGGGAAACAACGCCCTCCACGCGGCGGTCCGATGGAATTCGGTGAACGCCGCCCTGGGGCTTATCGGCCGGGGGGTGAACATCAACGCCCACGCCCTGAACGGGAAGACTCCCCTCCACGATGCGGTACGCTGGAACATCTCCCGAATGGAAACCCTGCTCACCGATAACGGCGCGGACCTGGAAGCCCGTGATAACGAGGGGAACACCCCCTTCATGGAAGCGATACTGACGGGCAACTACGGGTCGGCGGAACGGCTTGCGGCGCTTGGGGCGGACCCCAACACCCGGAACAACCGGGGAGACACCCCCCTGCACATCGCCGCCGCCCAGGACCGGACCGACCTGGCAAGTTTCCTGCTCGGCTGCGGCGCGAAGATCCACGCGAAAAACATCATGGAGAAGACCCCCTTCCGGATAGCCCTGGGGAGTTCCCCCCGCATGATTTCCATCATGCTTACCAGGGACCGGATTGGCGTGCCGGATGACGCCGGCAACTCACCCCTGCACATCGCCCTCATGGCAAACGCCGGGACGGACATCCTGGAAACTATGATTAACCTGGGCGCCCGGGTATCCGCCATTGACGCCAACGGGAAAACCCCCCTCAGACTGGCCCTGGATCAGGACAAATGGGAAGCGGCAAAACTCCTTTCCGATGCGGGTTCCAATGTTTTTATCGTGGCCGGTGACGGGAAATGCCCCGCGGAAATCGCCATTACCAAGGGACGGGAGGCTATCAACGCCGCATTCGGCGGCCGTGCCATTGCCACTCGGGACTCTACGGGGAATACCGTCCTCCACTACGCCGCCCGCACGGGCACGCCGGACCTGGTTTCCCTGCTCATCGAACTGGGGGCAAATAAGGCGATCAGAAACATCGCCGCCGAAAGCCCGGGGGACGTGGCCCGGAAATGGCGCCGGGAAGATATCGCCGCACTGCTGAACGGTTAGTACCCCTCGCTAAGCCTAAGCGGTGAAAGAATTATACTGGAAGAAACCGGTTTCAATCACTATTATAGGTCTATTGCTTTTATCAAGGATATGCCCCATTCTTTGGGAACATGAAAACCGAAATATTTACGTTCTGCGACTTTGCCCAGGAAAACGGCGGGAAACTTACCATAGTGGGGACCTTCGACACGATCATCGCCCGGAACTTCCCCTGCGTTCACCCCCAACTGGCGGTGGTTATCCGGATGCGCTTTGATATGTGGGAATACGGCGCCCATAGTTTCCGGATTGAGACCGTGGACCTGGACGGGGAACTGAATATTGAACCCATTTCAGGCCATGTGGATGTGCAGGGGGAAGGAAGCGCCGCCGCCATAGCCCACCTGGTATTTACCTTCTCCAACCTGCACTTTGCCTCAAGCGGGGTGGTAAACTTTGTACTCTATATAGATAACAAGGAACTGAGTTCCATCCCCCTGCACATCAGGAAGAGTTAAGGCGCATCTCCCCCGGTAACCCTTGTTCACGGCATATGCTCTTCCGCCACCCACTTGACCCTAAGCCCCCGGAATCGTAGAATTTTCCTTAGATGGAACCATACCGGCCTTTACGGCTCATTTTTTTTATCTACGATTTTTTCCGTCTGCTGGTGATGACGAGACTCCCCGATACGGGAGGCCTTTTCCCCTATGTGTTTTACGCCATTCCCAATGGCCTGTTTACTCTGATGAGTTTCTTTTTATGGCTCCGCCTTGATGCCTATAAACCCTATATTCCCCTGTATCTGGCGGGGAAGATCCTTGCTGTGGTTGCGGGCCTTTCATGGCTGATTTTTTCGCCGGTCAATAGCGAAGGGACCGATACTATCATCGGAACCGTCCTGCTCCTGTCCGCCGGGGATATCCTTACGGTCCTGGGGGGGGCGGTATTGAAAAAACGGATACGAAGGCGCCCGGTGGAAGGTACGGAATGCGTATAATTCCAATCGCCAGCGGCAAGGGCGGAGTCGGGAAGTCCATGGTGGCGGCCAATCTGGCGGTAGCCTTTGCCCAGGCGGGTAAGCGGACCATCCTGGTGGACCTGGACCTGGGGGCGTCCAACCTCCACCTGGTGATCGGCCACCAGGCCCCCCAACTGGGTATCGGTACCTTCCTCGGCGACACCCGCTCGGATTTTGCCAAGGTCATCGCCGATACGGACCTGCCTACCCTCAAGTTCATCCCGGGGGATACGGAAATTCCCGGAACCGCCACCCTCAAAGTCAGCCAGCGTCAGGCCCTGGTCAAGCGGCTCCTGTCCCTGAACGCGGACATTCTGGTCCTCGACCTGGGCGCCGGGACCCATCAATCCATCCTGGAATTCTTCCTGCTCTCCGGCCAGGGGATCATCGTTTCGGCCCCCACGGTAACCGCCACCCTAAACGCCTACGTGTTCCTCAAAAACGCCGTCTTCCGGCTCATGTACACCGCTTTTACCAAGGATTCCAGGGCCTATGCCTATCTGGAAAAGCTCCGCAAGGAAGGGTCCGGGTTGCAGCGGCTCTACCTGCCCAAGATGCTGCAGGAAATTAAGAATATCGACGGGAAATCCTACAACAAGTTTAAGACCCATGTGGACAGGCTTCACCCCCGGCTGATCATGAACCTGGCCCTGGACCCCAAGGATGCGGATGTTGCCAATAAGATACGCCGGTCCTGCGAGATATACCTGGACCTCAAGATAGAACATCTGGGGGTGATATACCGGGATTCCATACAGGAAACCAGCCTTGCCGCCCGGATGCCCGTAACCATCTACAAGCCCCAGTCGGTGGTGTCCCAGGCCATTTACCGTATTGCCGATAAGATCCTTCAATCCAATGAGGACAACTTCGCCCTGACCGATGAGGAGATCAACGAAACCTTTCAGGAGGCCAGTTCAGAGGCGGAGCAGGATTTTGAAAGCAAGATGGAATATGTGGAGGAGCTGATGCACTCCGGGGCCTTAAGCCAGGGGGATTTAATAGAAACGGTGAAGACCCAGCAGATCGAAATTACTAAACTGAAAAAAGAAAATAATTTTTTGAAATATGCCCTGTCCAAGGCTATGAAACAGGGCTTTAAACCTTGACAACCTAAACTTACGATAAGAGTCCACGGATTACACGGATGAACACGGATAAGATAAAGAGTTAACAGGAGACGACATGGAATTGCTTTATGAAAAGGAGACTTACTCAATAATTAGTGCCGCTATGGCTGTCCATAATGAACTTGGCTGCGGTTTTCTTGAAGCAATTTATCATGAAGCACTTGAAATGGAATTTGTCAGTCGTGCAATTCCCTATAGACGGGAAATTCAAATTGCCGTGTATTACAAAGGGGAAAAACTTTCAAAATATTATATTGCCGATTTTGTATGTTATGAAAAAATTGTTTTAGAACTAAAAGCTATATCAAAATTAATCGCAGAGCATCAAGCTCAGACAATGAACTATCTTAAAGCAACAAATTTACGCCTTGGGCTTTTGTTAAACTTCGGGAACACTAAACTTGAACATAAAAGAATCATATACGGATGAAGCGGATTTACGAATAAATAAGGAGAGTCCACGGATTACACGGATAAGATACAGAATTTCGAATTTCATCCGTGTTCATCCGTCTAATCCGTGTCTATCCGCGGACTCTTTCCTCTTCTCCCGAAACGGGGATAGGATATTCCCCGGTAAAGCAGCCCAGGCAGTAGGAGTTTTCCTCATTGGCGTCCAGGGATTCCAGCAGACCCGCCACGGAAATGAAAGCCAGGCTGTCCGCTCCCAGGGATTTGCAGAGTTCAGAAACACTATTTTCGTTGCTGATAAGGTCCTTCCGGTGGGGAGTGTCGATGCCGAAGTAACAGGGGAAGCGCACCGGGGGCGAGCATACCCGGATATGGACCTCCCTGGCCCCGGCCTTCCGTAAAATGGAAACAAGCCGCCTTGAGGTGGTGCCCCGGACAATGGAGTCGTCGATGATCACCACCCGTTTCCCCCGGACCTCCCGGCAGATCACGTTGTGTTTTACCGAAACCGCCTTTTCCCGCACCGCCTGATCCGGCGCAATAAAGGTGCGCCCCACATATTTACTCTTTACAATGCCCAAACCGAACAGCGTTCCTGTGGCCCTGCCGTAGCCGATGGCCGCAGGCACCCCCGAATCGGGTACCCCGACAACCAAATCTGCGGAAACCGCCGACTCCCGGCCCAGGATTTCCCCCGCCCGTATCCGTGAACCGTACACATCGACCTTGTCAATAATACTGTCGGGCCGGGCAAAGTAAACATACTCAAAGGAACACACCGCCCTGGGTGTCTTTTCACTAAAACTAAAGGAGAGGACCCCATCTTTGTTGATGAGGATCAGCTCCCCGGGCTCTATGTCCCGGACAAATTCCCCGTCCACCGCGTCGATGGCGCAGGACTCGCTGGCCAATATCCATCCCCCGTCCACCTTCCCCAGGCACAGGGGCCGTATCCCGTTGGGGTCCCGTGCGGCCACCATGGCGTCACCGGTAAGTACCACCAGGGCGTAGGAGCCCTTGATGAATTTGATAGTATCGGTGAGGGCCTTTTCCAAACCTTTCTTGTAATTTTTGGCGATCAGGTTGACGATAACTTCACTGTCACTGGAGGAGGTAAAGCCGATGCCGGCGTCCTCCAGCAGTTCCCGGACCACGTCGGCGTTGGTAAGGGTGCCGTTATGGGCCACTGCGATGGACCCCAGCTTAAAGCGGCTCACAAAAGGCTGGGCATTTTCAACACAGGAACCACCGGCGGTGGAGTAACGTACATGCCCCACCGCAGCGGAACCCTTGAGCTGGGCAACAGTATCGGCGTTGAACACATCCCCTACCAGGCCCATTCCCTTGCGACATTCTATTGTCCCATCCCGGGCCGCCGCGATACCGGCGCTCTCCTGCCCACGGTGCTGCAGAGAAAGCAAGCCATAGTAGGCCAGGGACGCCGCATCCCGGGCCGGGTCATTGAGGAAAACCCCAAACACCCCACACTCTTCGTGAAGCTTGTCGTCATCCAATTCGGTTGAGAATTTCAATATACGCTTCCTTCACGTTTCCTAAGTCCCGGCGGAACCGGTCTTTGTCGAGCTTTTCGTTGGTTTTAGCGTCCCAGAAACGGCAGGTATCCGGGGAAATTTCATCCGCCAGAACCAACTCGCCCTTAGCGGTTTTACCGAATTCAAGTTTGAAGTCGATGAGCTTGATGCCCTTCTTCAGAAAAAATGCGGAAAGAATATCGTTGATCTTAAAGGTGATGGTCTTGATTTTTTCGATTTCCGGAAAGGTGGAGGCGCCGATAGCCACCGCATGGTAGTCGTTGATCAGGGGGTCCCCAAGGGAATCATCCTTGTAGGAAAGCTCAAACACCGTTGTTTTAAGCACCGTCCCTTCCGCAAGCCCCAGGCGTTTCGCCATGGAACCGGCGGCCACATTGCGGACTATCACCTCCATGGGCACGATAGCGACCTTCTTGCAGAGCATGTCCCGGTCGTTCAGCCGGGAGATAAAATGGGTGGGGACCCCGGACTGCGTCAAAAGCTCAAACAACCCGGCGGCGATTTTGTTGTTCATCACCCCCTTGTCTTCGATCTGCCCCTTCTTTTCCCCATTAAAGGCGGTGGCGTCATCCTTGTAATGGATGATAACCTGATCCGCATGATCGGTGGCGTAAACTTTTTTCGCCTTGCCCTCGTACAGTTGGGCTCCCATATCACTCATAGTTCTACTCCTCCCGAAAAATCGGCCTTCATCTTGATCCTGAAGGCCGCCAATTTCTCTTTTATCTCAGGGTACTTAATAGAAAGAATCCCGCAGGCAAGGTAGGCGGCGTTGGCGGCGTTGTCCACCCCCACGCAGGCCACGGGTATGGGCTTGGGCATCTGGACCATGGAAAGCAGGGCGTCCAGGCCGCCAAGCCCGCCGGAACTCAGGGGCGCCCCAATCACCGGGATAAGGGTCTGGCTGGCGATAACCCCGGGCAGATGCGCCGCAAGCCCCGCCCCGGCGATGATCACCTCAACCCCCGCTGCTTCCAGGGTTTTGAGGGTTTCGGTGAGCAGTTCCGGGACCCGGTGGGCCGAAAGAATGTGGGCGGAAAAATCCACCCCAAATTCCCGGAGGACATCGGCGGCTTTCTGCATCACCGGCTTATCCGAGGCGGAACCTAATATAATGGCGGCTTTCATGAGGGGTAAAATTTACCATGTACGGGGAGAAGAGGACAAGGGGGCAATTACCACCAAATGCCGCTCCTCATCCAGAAACGGAACCGCACAGGGTATGGCTTCCCAGGGACCAACCAGTTCCCTGACGGCCCCCATCTCCGCCGCAATTTTTTCCTGCCGGCCCTTGTAGGCGGCCAGCACACCGCCGGGGGCAAGGAGCCGGAAAAGCCCCTTGAGTATCGGCGGCGAAAGGGGACGGAACGCCCGGAAGGTAATCAGCCCAAAGCGGAACCGGGGGGCTTTTTCCATTTCCCGTTCCTCCACCACCGCGTTAGGCAGGCCCAGCTTTGACAGGGTGTTTCGCAGAAATACTGCGCGCCGGGTTTTCCGCTCTATCAGGGTGAAGCGGCAGTCCGGCATGGCTATGGCCAGGGGAATACCCGGGAGGCCCGCACCGGAACCAACATCGGCGACAGGTGAAACGCCGGAACTATCCCGGCGGTCCTCAAGCAGACGGCGCAGTATTCCTACCGGCGCCAGGGAATCCAGGATATGCCGTATCGCCAGTTCCCGGCGCTCTGTTGTTCCAACCAGGCTAAGGGTGGGATTAAAGCGTTCGATCTCCGCAATATAGGTATTGAGCAGGGAAAGAACCGGCGCCGTATTACAGCCAAGAAGAGCAAGCCCTTCCTCCAGGACACCCTTCTCCGTATCCATCAATCCGTACTCCTGGTGGTCATGAGGACACAAACGAAGGTCTTCCGCTGAAAAGCATCGGTATTATAGTGACGGATGTAATCCGCGAATATGAGTATGATTACTAACGCCGATCCCAAAATGGAATTCAGAGCCGTAAATACCTGCATCTCCGTTACTTCTTTTCCTTCATTTTCTTAAGGGCCTCCGCAAAGGGGTTGTACATGGTGCCATCATCGTCCCTGCCGCTCCCGAACTGTCCCGATGGCTGCGGACCTGTGCCCGGCCTGAATCCGCCCTGCCGATTATCACTGCGGGAGACAGAGGCGGCGGGCGCTCCGGCATCAGTTTTCTTCACCGCTGCTTGCTGCGACACCACTACCCGTTTTTGTTCGCCCGCTTCCTGTTTCGGCGGTTTTTGTTGAGCAGAATCGCTCTTCCGGGAAAGGCTGATCCGGCGGCGGTCCCGGTCCAGGCCGATGATGCGGAATTCCAGCACATCCCCCACCTTAACTGCGTCCATGGGGTCCTTCACAAAGTGATCGCTCAACTCTGAAATATGTACCAGTGCGGTTTCCTTGATCCCCAGGTCCACAAAGGCCCCGAAGTCAACCACGTTCTTAATCTTCCCGGTGATCATCATCCCCTCGCTGAGATCTTCAAAGATCACCACCCCCTTCTGCATGATGGGCTTGGGAAAGCCCTCACGGGGATCGCGGTTCGGCTTTTTCAGTTCCTCCACAATATCACTGATGGTGGTGTCCCCCACCTGGTACTGTTCCTTTAACGCCTTCGCTTCCCCTGCGGCAAGATTGCCCGTGGTAGTAATAGTATCCCTGATGATCCGGGCTATGGCGTAGTTTTCCGGATGGACCCAGGTATTGTCCAGGGGATCACCTGATTCGGGGATCTTGAGGAACCCCGCGCACTGCTCAAAACTTTTCGGTCCCATGCCGGGAACCGCAGTCAGTTCCGCACGGCTGGCAATCTTCCCTTTCTCGTCCCGGTACTTAACAATCTTCTTTGCCAGGGGCCCGTTGATCCCCGACACGTAGCGGAGCAGGGAAGCGCTGGCGGTGTTGAGGTTGACCCCCACGTTGTTCACCACCGAGGAAACCACCTCGTCCAGGGTTTCGGAAAGCTTCTTCTGATTCACGTCGTGCTGGTAGAGCCCCACCCCGATAGACTTGGGATCGATCTTCACCAGTTCCGCCAGGGGGTCCTGGAGCCGCCGCCCAATCGAAATAGCGCCGCGGATGGTCAGGTCCAGTTCGGGGAATTCCTCCCGCGCAATATCGCTGGCGGAGTACACCGATGCGCCGTCCTCGTCCACCACGGTGTAAAGGACCTCCAGGTTATTCTCCGCTATCACCGCCGTAATAATCTCCTGGACCTCCTTGGAGCCCGTCCCGTTCCCCACGGCGATAAGCTGCACATCGTATGCCTTGATCCCCTTCAAAAGGAGCCGCTTGGCCTCTTCAATCTTGTGGTTATAGATGACGCAACTATCCAGGTACTTCCCGGTATCGTCCAGAAAAGCGCACTTGGTCCCGGTCCTGATCCCCGGGTCTACCCCCAGCACCCGGGTCCCCTTGATGGGCTGCTGCATCAGCAGGTTCTTGAGATTCTGGCTGAACACGGAAATCCCGTGATCGTCCGCGCCATCGCTCTGGTCCCCCC
>BNUW01000085.1 GCA_025997655.1 Spirochaetia bacterium | reverse complement strand
AATATCCGCGCTGGGGCTGTCTATGGAAATGGAGGTATCGGTTACCGATTCTACCAAACCGAAAAGCCACTTGAGGGCAGCAAGTTCCTCCGCTTCCGGCACCGAGGCGCATACGTCAATAAAGGCGGCCCCGGCATCCGCCTGCTTTTTTGCCAGATCCTTTATATGGGCCTCGTTCTTTTCCGCAATTGCCTTAGCCATTGAAGGAATTGAGCCGTTGATCTTTTCACCTATTAAAATCATTAAATTCTCCATTCAAAAGTATTTTAGCTAAATTATTACACAGCATGCGCGTATAAGCAATTCTAAAAATTGCAGGAATTTCAATTACCGCTTTACTACATTTTGTAGGAATTTACCTGAAGAATTTTAACACAGAGGTCACAGAGGAAGAAGGGAAAATTGACTATTTACTCCTTCATTCTTCCCTCTGTGTCCTCTTTTTTTCTTTCTCTGTGCTCTCTGTGTTTATTCTTCGTCTTAATTCTCCTTATTATACCAGGGCCAGCGCATACTTATAGGCTGAACTTCGGGTTTTCCATGAAACAAGAATTTAATCCACGGATTACACGGATTAACACGGATTAACACGGATTAACACGGATAAAATAAGAAATTGTATTTCCTATCCGTGTATATCCGTGTAATCCGTGGACTCTTTTCATTCTTTATCTATTCGATGGATATTACTTAGCAAGTATGCGCTGGCCCTGCTTATTATACGGGGAGCGATTGACAGACCTTGCGGGTAACTGTTTTAATGAAAGTTATTATGGTGGAAACAATAGAACAGATTAAAGACTTAGCCCTGGGTTGTGGATTTAGCCGGGCAGGTGTTTTGGACGCGGATACCATTCGGGTGCGGGAAGAGGTGCGCGAGGCCTGTGCGGTAAATAAGTGCAAGGCCTATGATGCGAATTGGGCCTGCCCGCCTGCCTGCGGTACCCTTGCGGAGTGTGAATCGAAGCTGCGTAAATTTAAAAAAGGAGTTCTCCTGCAAACCACGGGCAAGCTGGAGGACTCCCTTGATTATGAGTCCATGGAACAAATCGGCCGGGAACACCAGCAGCACCTTGAAGCCTTTACGGACAAGATACGGGGCCTCTTTCCTTCCTGCCTGATACTGGGCGCCGGGGGCTGCAGGCGCTGCGAAAAATGTACCTGGCCGGACAAGTCCTGCCGGTTCCCCGAAAAGATGGTTTCCTCCATGGAAGCTTTCGGTATGGTGGTCAGCGATGTTTGCAGGGACAATAGTCTTCCGTATTACTACGGGCCTGGTACCCTGACCTATACCGGCTGCGTTCTTCTGGAGTAGCCGATGATCATTACCATTACTGCGGAAGGGAAAAAACAGCGTATCCCCTTTGACGCCGCTCAAAACAGTAATCTGCTCAGCCTCCTGCGCTCTGCAGGTGTCTATCTGCCGGCAATTTGCGGCGGGCGCGGTACCTGCGGTAAATGCAGGGTAAAAGTTGTCTCCGGAAACCTGGAAGTTCAGGCGGCGGATCGGGCCTGTTTTTCTGAAGATGATATCAATGCCGGTTTCCGGCTTGCCTGTAACGCAGTTCCCCGGGAGGATATCAGTATCCTTATCCCCGAAACCGGGGAACAGTCCTTTCATGCAGTTAATATCTTTGACATGGGAAGCATGGGCTCTCCGGCGGATCTGCACCCGGAAAAGCTGATCCTGGAACGAAGCGCCCTGAGTTTTGCCCGGCAGTTAGATGGCGAAAGGCCGGGGCGTATTTCGCTGAAGGAACTTACTGCGATTTCCCCGTGCGCCGATATGGCCGCAGCCCTTGCCGCCGCGCCGGTACCCTCAGACGGCAGTCCTGCGCCGGAAAATGCCGTATATCTGTACCAGGACAAGGGGGCCATTCTTTCGGTGCGGGATAAGCCCGGAAATCTCTACGGCATCGCCGTTGACATAGGGACCACCACCATTGCCCTGGCGCTGGTGGATTTGCAAAGGGGGATCATCGGCGGACGCCATTCCATGGTGAATAAGCAGCGGGAATTCGGCGCGGATGTGATAAGCCGGATACAACGGGCGAACAAGGGCGAGCTGCATCTGCTCACTAAAAGTGTGCGCCAACAGATTTCCGGGGGCATAGGGATTTTGTGCCGGGATGCCGGCATAGCCTCTGCGGACGTGTGCAGAATTGCGGTGGCGGCAAATACCACCATGCTCCATCTGCTCCTGGGGCTTAGCTGTAATACCCTGGGGACTTTTCCCTTTACACCGGTTACCCTGGACTTTGTCACCTGCGCCTTTCCCGAACTGTTTGAGGGGAACCTGTCCTGCGACGTAACGATACTGCCCGGCATTTCCACCTACGTTGGGGCGGATATCACCGCGGGAATTTACTTCACCGAAATGCATAAATCTGCCAAACCTTCACTGTTAATGGATATCGGTACCAACGGGGAAATGGCCCTGGCCTTTGCAGGAAAGCTGCTCTGCGCGGCCACCGCGGCGGGTCCCGCCTTTGAGGGGGGCAACATGCAGTGGGGAACCGGAAGTGTTCCGGGGGCTATCTCGCAGGTGACCTATCGGGACGGGCAGTTTGACAGTAAAACTATCGGGGATAAGCCGCCGGTGGGCATCTGCGGGTCCGGGGTGGTGGATACGGTTTGGGCAGGTCTGCAGAACGGGCTTATCGAAGAGAGCGGCCGGTTTGCCGAATCGGTCCCCTCTGCGGGGCTGCTCCTTGCCCGCACCGTGGAGGGGCAGGATATACGGTTCTGTCAAAAAGATGTCCGGGAATTGCAGCTTGCCAAGAGCGCGGTCTGTTCCGGCATCGACGCCATGGTGCGCCATGTCGGCATTGCCTATGATGATATTGAAACCCTCTATATAGCCGGCGGTTTCGGGTATAACCTGAACTTTGCAAGCGGCGCCGGAATCGGGCTCATTCCGCCATCCCTTGCGTCTAAGGTAAAGCTCATCGGGAACAGCGCCCTGGGGGGGACCGTCAAGTACCTCCTGCGGGAGGACAGCGATGCGGAGATGAACGCCATCACGGACATTGCGGTGGAATACAGTCTTCCTGAGGATAGTTATTTTAACACGATATTCATTGAGAATATTAATTTTGAATGAACAAAAAAAGTGAGCAGCCATGAGTACTACTACTGCGGAAAACATGATGGGGGTTATGCCGGAAAACCGGCTCCTCCTGACCATGTCCATCCCCATGGTTATCTCCATGACCGTACAGGCGCTGTACAACATTGTGGACAGTATCTTTGTGGCCCGGTTAAGCGAGAGCGCCCTGACCGCCGTTTCCCTGGCCTTCCCGATCCAGAACCTGATGATCGCCGTGGGGGTCGGTACCGGGGTCGGCATTAACGCTTTCCTTTCACGAAGCCTGGGGGAGCGGAACTTTAACGCCGTAAACCGTTCCGCCACAAACGGCCTGTTTCTCGTCTGGGTAAGCAGCGCAGTATTCATGCTCATCGGCCTGTTCTGCTCCGAATGGTATTTCCGCACCCAGACCGACATTGAGGAGATTATCCGTTACGGCCGGGAATATATGTTCGTGGTCTGCGTGTTCTCCATGGGGATTTTCAACCAGGTAACTTTTGAGCGGCTCCTGACCTCCACGGGAAAAACCTTCTACGCCATGGTTTCCCAAACCGTCGGCGCGGTAACCAATATCATCCTGGACCCCATCATGATATTCGGCCTCTTCGGTTTCCCCCGGCTGGAGGTGCTGGGCGCGGCAATCGCTACGGTGATCGGCCAATCAGTGGGCACGCTGATCGCGCTGTACTTCAACCTCAAGAAGAACCACGAGATCAACGTATCCTTCCGGGGTTTTAGGCCGGAGGGCAAAATTATAAAAGCTATTTACGCCGTGGGCCTTCCCGCGATTCTTATGCAGGCCCTGGGATCGGTGATGACCTACGGCATCAACCGTATCATCCTTCCCTTTACCGCCACCGCCGCGGCGGTCTTCGGCGTATACTTCCGGCTGCAAAGTTTTATTTTCATGCCGGTATTCGGCCTCAGTAACGCTATGGTGCCGATCATTGCCTTCAACTACGGGGCCAGGAAGAAGAAGCGGATTACCAAGACCATCAAACTCAGTATTATCTATGCGGTGAGCATCATGCTGCTGGGCTTGGTGATTTTTCATATCTTCCCCGGGGCGCTGCTTAGAATGTTTAACGGCACCGAAGAAATGATGACCATCGGCAGACCCGCCCTCAGAATTATCAGCCTTACCTTTGTGTTTGCCGGTCTCTGTGTCGTATTGCTGTCGGTGTTCCAAGCCCTGGGGCATGGCATGAAGAGCCTCATCGTATCCTTTACCCGGCAGATTATCGTCCTGCTCCCCGTCGCCTGGCTCATGTCCCTGACCGGTTCCCTCACTGCGGTTTGGTGGGCCTTCCCCATTGCGGAGATTGCCAGTCTGGTTTTGTGCCTGGTGTTTATGAAGCAGGTTTATGATACGCAGATACGGGATTTAGAAAAGTGCATGTAGTCCCTCGTAGTCAAACCGGCCGGTTTTTCCTATACTCTACCCATGGATTATAAACAGGCGGGTGTAAACATTGAGGAGGGCTACCGGGCGGTGGAACACTACCGGAATCTGGCGGCTTCCACCACCAATCAGGCGGTGCTGAACGGTATAGGCAGCTTTGCGGGGATGCTCTCCATCGGGGACCTGATCCGCGCCGGGGAGGGTATGGCGGACCCGGTTCTGGTTTCCGGCACCGACGGGGTGGGGACCAAGCTGGACATCGCCTTCCGGCTGAAAAAGTACGATACCGTGGGTATTGATTGTGTTGCCATGTGTGTAAACGATATCCTTTGCCATGGTGCCCGGCCCCTCTTTTTTCTGGACTATCTGGCTTGCGGCAAACTGGACGCCGAGGTGGCGGCGGCGCTGGTTAAGGGCGTTGCGGTTGGCTGCCGGGAAACCGGGAGCGTCCTCCTGGGGGGCGAAACTGCGGAGATGCCCGGCTTCTACGATGCGGGGAAGTATGATATTGCGGGTTTTTCCGTCGGTATCGTTGATAAAAAAAACATCATTGACGGAAAACATATACAGGAAGGGGATGTGCTGGTGGGACTGGCCTCGTCGGGCACCCATTCCAACGGGTTCAGCCTGATCCGCCGTGTACTGCCCGACCTTGACGAAAACTTTGGCGGTATGCCCCTGGGGTATGCCCTGCTGGAACCGACCCGGCTCTACGTAAAGCCCATCCTCGCCCTGCTGGAACAGACAACCATACGAGGCATGGCTCACATTACCGGCGGCGGCTTCTACGAAAACATTCCCCGGATGTTCCCCGCGCCCGCCCATTTTGACGCGGTGATAAAAACCGGTTCCTGGACCATCCCGCCCATTTTCGCCCGGATTGCCGCCGGCGTTGCGGATTGTAAAGAGCGGGGAGCCGCCGCCCAGGAAGCGGGGGCGAGGCTGCTGGAAAGCAACGCCGGGTTACGGAAGCAGATGTTCAACACCTACAACATGGGCATCGGCTTTGTCCTGGCCCTGGCCCCTGCGGACAGCGGGAAGGCGATAGCGTTTCTGGACGATAGGGGTTTCCCCGCCTGGGAAATAGGCCGGGTGGAAACGGGAAACGGGATGGTGCGCTTTGAATGAAGAGAAATTAACCGCAAAGAAGGAATTCTCCCCTCTTCTTCGGCGCCTTATTCGCCTTTGCGGTTTAATATTCTTCGTTTTGTCAGCGTTCCTGTTTGCGCATTTTGCGGTGTTAAGGCGGCTGCCGTGAATGTACTGCGTATTGTAGTGTTCGCCTCCGGGAATGGGACCAACCTTCAGGCGCTGATTGATGCGGAGAAAGCGGGCCGCTTGGGGCCGGGGCATATTGTTGGGGTGATTTCTGATCAGCGGGACGCCTATGCGCTGAAACGGGCCGCCTCTGCGGGGATACCGGTGGTGATCGAAGAAGTGGACGCCGGGCTTCCCGTTGATACGCAACTGCGGGAGCTTTCAGACCGGCTCCTCCGGGATCTGCGGGATATGAACGCAGAACTTATCATCCTTGCGGGGTTTCTGGTGGTGCTGGAGGGGGAGATCATCGACGCCTATGCGGGGCGGATCATCAACCTCCACCCGAGCCTGCTGCCTAAGTACGGCGGGGCGGGGATGTACGGCGAGACTGTCCACCTTTCAGTGCTGGCGGCGAGGGAGACGGAGTCGGGATGTACGGTGCATATTGTGGACGCCGGTACCGATACAGGACCAATCCTGTTACAGCGGAAAGTTCCGGTGCTGCGCAGCGATACTGCGGAAACGTTAGCGGAACGGATTCATGGGGAAGAACATATCGCCATCGTCGAGGCTGCGGCCCTGATGGCGGAAAAATTAAGTGCATTGCATTGACGGAGGTGTTGAAATGGAAAAGCGGTTTATTCAAAAAACCGGCGAGGAACTTTCTCTGCTGGGGTTTGGTTTTATGCGGCTGCCCTTAAAGGAGGGGACGCAGGAAATCGACAAGACCAAGGCACTGGACATGGTGGACTATGCCAAGGACAGGGGTATCAATTACTTTGATACCGCCTGGATGTATCATGAGGGGAACTCCGAAACCTTTGCCGGGGAAGCCCTGTCGCGGTACGACCGGAGCAGCTTTAACCTGGCCGACAAGATGCCCCTGATGTTTGTAAAGGCCGAGGCGGATGTGGAACGGATCTTTCAGGAGCAGCTTAAGAAATGTAAAACCGATTATTTTGATTACTACCTGCTCCACAACATCGGCAAGGAGCATTTAAAGGTTGCCGAAACCTTCAAGATTTATGAGAAGCTCAAGGAAAAACAGAAGCAGGGGCAGATCCGTCGCCTGGGGTTTTCCTTCCATGATCAGCCGGAGCTGTTACGGGATGTGGTGCAGAGATACGATTGGGACTTTGCCCAGATACAGCTTAACTACCTGGACTGGGAACAGCAAAACGCCCATGAGCAGTACAAGACACTCGAAAAGAAGGGTATCCCGGTTAATGTGATGGAGCCCGTCCGGGGCGGAACCCTGGCGAACCTCTGCCCTGAATCGGTGCTGATCTTCAAGAACGCAAACCCCGCCGCCAGCGTTGCCTCCTGGGCGATACGCTACGCAGCATCACTGAGCGGCGTGCAGGTCGTGCTGAGCGGCATGAGCACCATGGATCAGGTGAAGGACAATATCGCTACCATGGAAAACTTCAAGCCCCTGGTCACGGAGGACTACCAGGTGATCGATAAGGCCCTGTTAGCTTTCAAAAGCGCCGGAACCGTTCCCTGTACCGGCTGCCGCTACTGCATGGACTGTCCCCAGGGCATCGACATTCCAAAAGTCCTGGCGATTTACAATAACTACCTTTCCGGGAAAGCAAGGAAAGCGCCGACTTATAACTTTCTCTTTGAAATGGAATACAAGATACTGGGTGAAGATAAGCAGGCCCACCACTGCGTGCAGTGCGACGAATGCCTCGAAAAATGTCCCCAGCATATTAATGTGTCCCACTGGATGAAAGAAATCGACAAGGTGCACAAGGAAAATTCGCCAAAATGAAAAAACGGGCCTTAATCAGTGTTTTTTACAAAGACGGTATTGTGGAGCTTGCGGAATATCTGAGCGGGGCGGGCTGGGAAATTGTATCAACCGGGGGAACCTCAAAGCATCTTCAGGAACACCAAATCCCGGTGACCGATGTATCGGCGGTGACGGGTTTCCCCGAATGTCTTGACGGCAGGGTAAAGACCCTGCACCCGGCGATACATGCGGGGCTTCTTGCCCGGCGGGATACGGCGTCCCACATGGAAACCCTGACACAGCAGGGCCTTTCCCCAATTGATCTGGTGTGTGTGAATCTCTACCCGTTTTTCGAAAAGGTTCAGGCAGGGCTTTTCCTGGAGGAAACCGTGGAGTTCATCGACATCGGCGGCCCCGCCATGCTCCGCTCTGCGGCGAAAAATTTCCGGGACGTGATCGTCCTCACGGATGCTGCGGACTACGCCGAAACCATTAAGGGCCTCAAGGCCGGCGGTGTTCCGGTGGCGTTTCGCAAACGTCTTGCGGGAAAGGTGTTCAACCTTACTTCCGCCTATGACGCCGCCGTCTCCCGTTACCTTCTGGAAACCGGTTCTCCGGAACCGGCCGCTTACCCCGCGTATTGGCCCCAGTCCCTGAAAAAAGCCCAGGGCCTGCGCTACGGCGAGAACAGCCACCAGTCCGCCGCCTTTTATATTAACACCGACCGCCCCGGCGCGCTGGGTTCCATGGAACAGCTCCAGGGCAAAGAGCTAAGCTACAACAATATCCGTGACCTGGACCTGGCCTGGAAAGCGGCCTGCGCCTTCGGCCTTCCTTCGGACAACACGCCGCCGCAGGGTGAGGAAGACGTGGCCCGGTTTCTGCCGGAATACACCATGGCGGCATCGGGAACGCAGGTATGCTGTGTGGCGGTTAAGCACAACACCCCCTGCGGCATAAGTCTGGGGCGGAATCTTGGCGAAGCCTATGCCAAGACTTTTGCCTGTGATCCGGTTTCTATTTTCGGCGGTATCCTGGCATCCAATGTGTGCATTGACAGGGGTACCGCAGAAAAGCTGGGGGAACTGTTCCTGGAGATCGTTGTTGCGCCTGACTTTGAAGAGGGCGCACGGGAACTGTTTAAGGCGAAAAAGAATCTGCGGGTTATACGGGCTCCCTCTGCTCCACGGGAGTATCATGAATGTGTTTCCGTGGACGGCGGTCTTCTGGTGCAGAGCGCCAACCGGAAGCTCCTGGAAAAGTGGGAGGTGGTTACTAAAGCTGCGCCTCCCCCGGCGGACATCCCCGACATGCTTTTTGGTATGCGGGCGGTGAGCTACGTAAAGTCCAACGCCATCGTAGTGGTGAAGGACCGTGCCGCGGTGGGCATAGGCGGCGGCGAGACAAACCGCATCTGGGCGGCGGAACTTGCCCTTTCCCGGAGCGCCCGTGTCATTGCTGCGGGCCATGACGGCGCTCCGGCCCGGGTGCTTGCCTCGGACGCATTTTTCCCCTTTCCGGATGTGGTGGAAGCCGCCGCAGCAGCAGGCATCAAGACCATCATCCAGGTGGGGGGCTCCAACAACGACAATCTTTCTATTGAGGCCTGCGACAGGTTGGGGCTTGCCATGGTCTTTACCGGGACCCGGCATTTCAAACACTAGTAGGTAGACACCATTGACAATGTTAATGAAGAATGTAAACCACCGACCACACAAGAACCCGCTTGCGCGGGGGAGAGCACGGACAAAAGAAAAAGACAGGCAAAAAATCAGTCCGTGCTGTCCGTGTCCGTGTGGTCAGTGTGGTCCGTGGTTATTTATTCTTTTAGGTAAATAGGGGGGGGGAAACGCATGAAGGTTTTAGTTATCGGGTCAGGGGGGCGGGAACACGCCATAGCATGGAAGTTAGCCCAATCGGAAAAGGTAGTAAAGGTGTACGTTGCGCCGGGAAACGGCGGTACGGCGATTGAGGCTGCGTGTGAGAACGCCCCGGCAAGCCTGGGTGATCCCGCAACTGAGGCAGGGCAGGACGCGCTCATCGGCTTTGTCCAACGGGAGGGGATAGCCCTTACCGTGGTGGGCCCCGAGGTCCCTCTGGCTCTGGGCATCGTTGACCGGTTCCGCGCCTCAATCGCCGTACCGCCGTTTCCCGGCGCAACGTACACCTTTACTACCTTTTCCGATTGGGCTAACTTCCATGCTATGGCGTGTTCCCGCAACTGAGGCAGGGCAGGACGCGCTCATCGGCTTTGTCCAACGGGAGGGGATAGCCCTTACCGTGGTGGGCCCCGAGGTCCCTCTGGCTCTGGGCATCGTTGACCGGTTCCGCGCCGCAGGGCTGTCCATCGTGGGTCCCGGCAAACAAGCCGCCCGGCTTGAGGCGAGTAAAGGTTTTTCCAAGGCATTTATGGGCAGATATGGTGTGCGTGCCGCGTGGAGTGAATCCTTTAGCGATCCCGCTTTGGCGCTCAAATACGCCCGGGCTTATTTTAATGGGAGACAACCAAAGCTGGTTGTGAAGGCCGACGGGCTTGCCGCAGGGAAGGGGGTTGTTATCGCCGGTAGTCTTGCTGAGGCCGAAGAGAGTATCGCATCTTTTATGCAGGACAAATCCCTGGGGGCCGCCGGTACTTCGGTGGTGTTAGAGGAATTTCTTGAGGGCAGGGAAGTTTCGGTTCTGGCGGCGGTGAGCGTACAGCCCGGCAGAAACGGAGTGATAGCCCCCTTTGTTTCCGCTCGTGATCACAAGCGCCGTTTCGATGGCGGTGCGGGGCCGAATACCGGCGGCATGGGAGCCATCGCCCCGGTCCCGGATTTTACCGCCGCCGCCCAAAGGGACTTTGAGACCGCTATTCTTCAGCCGACACTCAGGGGCATGGAGGCGGAGGGCATGGATTACCGGGGCTTTATTTTTTTCGGCCTCATGGTAAAGGACGACCGCTGCTCCCTGCTTGAGTATAATGCGCGACTGGGGGACCCCGAGACCCAGGCGGTGCTGCCCCTTGCGGATTTTGATTTCGCCGGTCTCTGCACCGCGATTCTGGACGGAACCCTGGCCGCATTCCCCCTCAACTGGAAGTCCGGCGCGGTCTGCGCTCCCGTGGCGGTGGCTGATGGCTACCCCGGTTCCTACCGCAAAGGTGACCGTATCACGGTCAACGAGGGCGCCCTCGTGAAAACCGGCGCACGGATATTTATCGCCGGGGCTCAAAGAGCCGACGGCACAGCGGAACTGCGCACCACCGGGGGCCGGGTTCTGGCGGCATCCGCATGGGGCGCCGATTCGGACGAGGCCTGGACCAGGGCATACGAAGCGCTGGGAGCGGTCAGCTTTGAGGGCATGGCGTACCGGAAAGATATTGGGCGGGAATGATAATCAGTATGCAGGGATTCCAAATTCAACCACGAAAAAGACAGGAAACACACGAAAAAAGACCGATAAAGAAGCTTTAAGAATAGCACATTACTAGGCCGAAAGTCGAGTTTTGCAGATGGAAGAAGAAAAACCGCAAAGATACTATGATTTCAAATATCGGGAAAAGTGGTACTCTGGTCTGACGGGGCCAGGGAGCCGGTGGCAGGCAGTTCGGCGCCGTGAGGAAGTCCGGGAGACCGGGTGAACCTCGACGCA
>BNUW01000084.1 GCA_025997655.1 Spirochaetia bacterium | reverse complement strand
AATATCCGCGCTGGGGCTGTCTATGGAAATGGAGGTATCGGTTACCGATTCTACCAAACCGAAAAGCCACTTGAGGGCAGCAAGTTCCTCCGCTTCCGGCACCGAGGCGCATACGTCAATAAAGGCGATCCCCCTGGTAAAAAAACCGGGGCTTATCAATTCGGTATCCATGGAAGGCAACAAGGTGGATGTCATATTCCCGGCCATTGCGGACAGCACCTGGGAAGTGGTATGCCTCCTGAGCGACGATACGGGGATCCCCAAATCGGCGGCGGACCGGCTGCGGGTTTTCGGCAACCTCATGAAGAAGGCTGAGCAATACAAGATACCCCCCAACCGGCTGCACATCGATCCGCTCATCGAAATGCTCTGTACCTCCGAAGATGGTATCGCCAAGGTTACCGAAACGATGCTGACGATCAAAAAGCAATACCCCACGATCCATCTGACCGGCGGGGCGAGCAATATTTCCTTTAATCTGCCCATGCGAAAGTTTATCAACCGCGCCTTTATCATCCTGGCCATGGCGGCGGGAATGGACAGCGCCATCGTTGACCCCCTGAACAAGGACATGATGGGTCTAATCTACGCCGCAGAAGCGCTGCTCGGTCAGGACGAACTGTGCATGGAGTATATCGGCGCCTACCGTGACGGCCTCTTTGGAGAGGGCAAGTAATTTTTGCATTATTCGCAGTTTGCGGGTATATATATTTTTTGAGGAGTAGAAAATGTCAAAGATTGATGAAATAGCCCAGGCGGTTGAGACCGGAAAATCAAAACTCATTGAGGGTTTGGTAAATGAAGCCCTGAGCGGAGGCGAGGACCCGCTGAAGATCCTGAACGACGGGATGATCAAAGCCATGAGTAATGTGGGCGAAAAATTCCAGAAGTCGGAAATCTTTGTTCCCGAAATGCTGGTTGCGGCCCGGACCATGAAGAAGGGCGTAGAAGTACTGAAGCCCAAGCTGGCCGCCGGCGCCACCACCAGCCAGGGCAAGTGCATCATCGGTACGGTCCACGGCGACCTCCACGACATCGGCAAGAACCTGGTGGCGTTGATGATCGAAAGCGCCGGATTTGAAGTTGTCGACCTGGGTGTCGATGTAACCACCGAAGCCTTTATCACCGCCCTCAAAGCCAATCCGGACACCAAGGTTGTGGCGCTTTCCGCATTGCTGACCACCACCATGCCCTCCATGAAGGATACCGCAGCGGCGATTAAGGCCAGCGGCCTCAAGGGCTTTAAGCTCATCGTGGGCGGCGCGCCCATCACCGAAGACTTTGCCAAGCAGGTCGGCGCCGATGGGTACACCACCGACGCCGCCAGCGCTGCGGTGCTCGCAAAGAAACTGGCCGGCTAAATAAAGGATAAGAGGTCCACGGATAAACACGGATTAAACAGATGGACACGGATAGAAATTCACCTGCATCTTCTTCATCCGTGTTAATCCGTACAATCCGTGTCTATCCGTGGACTCTTTTTTTAAACCATGTTCAATAGTTTCATCGAAAGGCGTGATGAATAATTTCCCGTAGTGTATCTTCCGCAATGTTGCAGAATCGTTTCACCATCCTTGCATTATCGTTGCAAAAATGATACGATATTAGGGTAAAACGATACGATGGCGGGGTAAAAATGATACGATACAATGAGCGCCAAGAGGCTATTCTACAGTTTCTGGCGGAACAAAAAACCGCATCCCGGGCGGTGATAGAGCGGCACATTGCCCAGTTTTTTCCCGAAAAAAATTCCAAGGTTACCATCCTCAGAGATTTGGATATGCTCCTGGGGGACGGCAAAATCACCAAAACAGGCAAGGCCAGGGGGGTGGTCTATGCCTATTCCGGCCTGACCGCCCTGGATGAGGTGGATGTGGAGGTCTACTTTGCCGTTGATCCGGATAACCGTACCCTTAAAAGCGAGTACTTCAATTTTGCGATATGGCGGGATCTTAAAAACCTTTTAACCGAAAACGAGAAGCAGGAACTTGCTCTGCTGAACCGGCAGTTTCGGGATAATAAAAAAGTCCTGAGCGCCGCCGTGTTTCAAAAAGAGCTGGAACGGCTGACCATAGAATTTTCCTGGAAGTCATCAAAAATCGAAGGCAACACTTATTCGCTGCTCGACACGGAACGGCTCATTGCGGAGCATATCGAAGCAAAGGGGAAAAAGCAGGAAGAGGCCATCATGATTCTTAATCATAAAACGGCGTTGGATTATATTTATCAGCGGCCGGATTTTTGGAAGAAAGCGGGGGTATCAAAAATAGAGGACATACACCGCCTGCTGGTTACGGGGCTCAATGTTTCTTTCGGGATACGAAAAAACCGGGTGGGGATTACCGGTACCAAGTACCGGCCTTTGGAAAACAGCTTTCAAATAAAAGAGGCGCTTGAAGAACTGGTCCAACGCATCAACGCTGCCCCCGATCCGGTAGAAAAGGCCCTGATTGCGGTCCTGGGGATTTCGTATATCCAGCCCTTTGAAGACGGCAATAAACGAACCGCCCGGATTCTGGGTAACGCCCTCCTGCTTGCCCACGATTACTGTCCCCTCTCATACCGGAGTGTTGACGAGGTGGAATACAAGAAGGGCGTCATTCTGTTTTATGAGCAGAACAGTGTTTATTATTTTAAGAAAATTTTTATTGAGCAATTTGCCCAGGCTGTTGAGAAATATTTTTAACGCTTCTATTAAATAGCAGGCAGTTCATGGTCATCTTCCTGCGCAAGCAGCTTAAACGAAAGCAGTAAGTACCACTGATTATCGCCGTCCTCTATTTTCAGGGAACTAATGTCGCGGATCCGGTCCAGGCGGTACATCAGGGTGCTGCGGTGGATGGCCAACTCCGCTGCGGTCAGGGTATGGTTCAGGTGGTTTTGCAGATAGACCGAAAGGGTGTGGAACAATTCGGTTTTATGTGCCTGGTCATAGTCCCGCAGTTTTAGTAATTCCGGCGCACAGATAAGGGATGCAGGCAATTCCCGGGTACAGGATTCAAGGATATGGAGCTTGGCAAGTTTGTTGAAATAGTAAAGGTGCGCCATTGGTGTAGTGCGGCTGCCCAGGTTTAACGCAATTTCCGCCTGCTTGTAATATAGTTTGGTGTTTCTGAATTCTGTTCCGGAAAATTCGGCGCTGATCCCGGCCTTGAGCTTGTTGTCTATAAGGAAGGCCCCCATCACCACCGAAAACCGGTCGGTCTTTTCGCCGGAGAATCCGTCAAAACTGACCAGTGACGCGCCGGGAATATTCCCCCCCGGATCATTCAGGTTAATAAACACCATTACTGCAGAATCATGCTCAAACACGCAGGAGCCGGGAACAATTTCTTTAATGCCGGCCCATACCGTGCCCGCAGCGGCGGAAACCTTCATGCATACGTACCGGTGATTCCGGAGCCAGTTAAATTTTTTTAAGCGCCCTTCTATATAAACAGGATCATTGTACTCCCCGGCAAGAATATTTTTCAGAATACCCGGCAGCAGTTCTTCCCCCGTTTCGCGGGAGGCAGCGGTGATAAGCGCCTGAACCCTGTCCGCCAAGTGTTCCAGGAGAGCATTATCGCTGGGCCAGAATTTCCGTGAAAATTCCAGGACCAGAATCCGGTTCTGCAGCCGGTTCTGCTGAAACAGGTTCACATAGAGACTGCGAACACCGGTCGTGGTGGAGGGGAACAGGACCGCCCGCTGCATGGAATAAACATCGTACTCCGAAAGATCGATATGATCCGCATCCCGTTCCTGGGGCATAAATGACATGCGGGGAAAGGTTTCCGCGTACTGTTTAGAAATGCTGATCACTTTATAATAATTATCGTGCAGGATCAGGGGATTATTGAACACATGATCGCTGCAATCAAGCATTGCCTGAACGTTTCCCCCCTTGATGAGAATTTCCTGAAGCGCCTGATCCCATTCATCAAAACGGGTATAAATATTCTGCACCGCATCATAGACATCAAAAAGCGAAACATCCCGAAAAACAAGTATCGTATCGAAAAGCCCAATGTATTTTTCCACGATACCGAAATTCGTCTGGATATATAAAAGGATGGACCGGGTTTTTTTTGCCGGTACGCGTACCTCCATGCTTTCTTCGGTGATATAGATCTGGTCGTCCTTTACCGCCGCGCTGTCCCGCAGAAACAGGGGCCGTTCAAGGCTCAGTTCATTATCCAAATCGCCGAACACCGCAAAACTGAATTTGCCCTTCAAATCCCTGCAAAGAATATCGGCGCTTATCCGCATAGCGCCTGCTCTACGGCATCAATCAAGAAGTCCGGTGTCGATGCTCCTGCGCAGAGTCCCACCGTAGTATACCTGTGTATTTCATCGGGTATGTCTGCGGGGGTTTCGGCAAGCCAAGCCGGTTTACCGGGACCGCCGGGGTTTGAGGTCCGGGCTATGGTCAGGAGCCGCCGGGTATTGGCCGATTCCCGGCCCCCTGCAACGATAACCGCATCCACCCGGGCGCAGAGGGAGCGGAGGCTGTCCTGCCTATCCCTGGTGGCGCGGCAAATAGTATTGATAACGCACAGGTCGGGAAACACCATTTCTATCGCCCGCGCAATGGCGGCATACTCATCCTCAGAAATAGTGGTCTGCCCTATTAAGGCGGTCTTAACCGGCTCCTCTGCAAACAGCTTTTCTGCCGCCGCCATCGCTTCCGTCGGGTTTCCCACAATGATACAGTCCGGCGCATAACCCTGGATGCCGATGACCTCCCCGTGCCGCCCCTCCCCCGCAAGGAACACCCGGTACCCCGTGCTGCACAGTGATTGAGCTTTGAGCTGGCTGGCCTTGACCCGGGGGCAAGTGGCGTCGATAAGCGCTGCACCCCGGCTGACCAGGGCCGCTTCAAGGGCGGGGGTAATACCATGGGCGCGGATGATAACGGACGCCCCGGACAAATCCGCCGGAAGCTTTTCCTCATCCAGAACCGCAAGGCCCCGGCCGGTAAGGGATTTCATTGCCTGGGGATTGTGGATGAGGGGCCCCATGGCATACACCGGCGATTGCGACAGCGCCGCATCCGCCATGTCCATGGCCCGCCGCACCCCCATACAATAGCCGAGTACGCGGGCGCGGATTACCTTCATTACGCCTTATGAGCCCGCTTCTTCGCCTGGACATCCCAGAAGTTAACAAACCCGGAGGCGACAAAGATGGTGGAATAGACGCCGGAAATCATACCGACCAACAGGGCAAGGGCAAAGTCCTTCATGGACCCGGTGGTGAATATGAAGAGGGACAAAACCGCCAGCATAGTTGTCACCGTGGTAATAATAGTGCGGCTCAGGGTTTCTGTCAGGGACCGGTCCAGGGTTAGTACAAATTCCTCATCCGGGAAGATGCGCCTGTTTTCCCTGATACGGTCGAAGATAACGATAGTATCGTTGATGGAATAACCCAGGATCGTCAGTATTGCTGCGATAGTGGTGGTGTTGAATTCCATCCGGGTCCAGGTAACAAAGGCCACGATAATAAGGGCGTCGTGGGCGATAGCCAGAACCGCGCCGATGGCAAACTGGGGCTTAAACCGTATGGAGGCGTAGATCAGGATGAGCAGCAGGGTAAGGCCCATGAGGATGCCCGCCTGATCCGAAAGCTGCTTGGAGAACCGGGACCCGACATAGTCCGACCGGGTTACCGCCACGCCGCCCTTCCCGAATCTTTCCTCCAGAGTGTTGATGATCTTCTCCGCAGGGACACCCTTGCTGCCTTCAATTTCGCTGTCCTCCATGCGGATCATGAAACGCCGCTCGGCATTGCCGCCCAGGACCTGGACCGAAACCGTTCCCAGGGGGGAAAGGGCAGCCCGGACATCCTCTATGGCAATCTCCGGCAGATTATTCGGGAGGTAGTGCAGGATGTAGGGGTCCGCGCCAAGCACGGGATTCCCCTGGGCGCTCTGGACCAGTTGGGCTGTAGCGGCGCCGGCCGGAGCGGAAGTACTCACCCCCAGACCGTCCACCTGGGTCAGGGCGGCGCTGAGGCCACCCATGGTTTGATAAGCGGCAAAGGGGAAATTGTGGGTCACCCCTTCCACGGCGGAACCGGAGATGACGATGTCGAGGGCGTTCCGGTTCATGGAAACAGAGGCGTTACCCCGGCCGGCATAGGTCAGGCTCAGGGCCGTGGGGGCAAACTGCACTTCCTGGATAAGACCGGCCTGAAAATCGACCCCAAGGTTAAAGCCTCTGATAGCATAGGAGATAAGCCCCGCCACAATCAGTACTATCGAGAGGATCGCCGTTGGAACAAACATCCGGGAAAAACGAATTGTCTTCATTATTTGACACCCCTTGTAGACCAGGTGACCGAAAGTTTCTTGCTGCCAATCACGTCGGTACCGAAGTCAAAGATGAGCCGGGACACGAAGAGGGCGGTAAAGACCGAGGAGAATACCCCGATGGCCAGGCTGACCGCGAAGCCCTGGATGGGGCCGGATCCAAGCTGGGAAAGGAACAGGGCGGCGATAAAGGTGGTGATGTTGGAGTCCATGATGGCCCAGAAAGCCTTGTTGAACCCCATGTCAATAGCGGCTTTCCGGGACTTACCCAGCCGCAGTTCCTCCTTCATCCGTTCAAAGATGATAACGTTGGCATCCACCGCCATACCGATGGTCAGGATGAACCCGGCGATACTGGGCAGGGTCAGGGTGAAGTTAAAAGCCGAAAGGATGCTCCCCATAAGGTAAATGTTCAGGACCTGGGCCACCACTGCGTTCACCCCGGAACCTTTATAGAAGACCAGCATGAAAACCATGACCACCGCCAGGCCGCCGAGAAGCGCATAGAGCCCCTGACGAATGGCGTCCTCCCCCATACTCGCCCCGATGGCCTGCTGGGTAACCACCTCAAGTTCCACCGGCAGGGCCGCGGTTCTGAGGGTCATGGCTATGTTATTGGCCTCGTCCTGGTCAAACCCGGTCAGGCGCACCTGATCCCGGATGGCGGTCTGGATAGTAGCCTGGGATTTAACCCGGTCGTCCAGCACAATGGCCAGGGGCTTCCCCACATTGGCGGAGGTGAGCTGGTAGAACAAGTCCCCCCCCTCGGCGTCCAGGAGGAAAGTAACCTCGGGCTTACCGTCCAGGTTGTTCCGCTCCACAATGGCGCTCTTGATATGGTTACCGTCCAGGCCTACTTCTTTCTTTATCGCCGTATAATCCAGGGCGCCGTAGGCGTTCCGGTTATGCTCGTCCAGCCCGTAGCGGTCCTTGGAATAGGTCCCCCGGATAAGCACATCCTCGGGAACAACCGAAGGATCAATGAGGTTTCCCGCCTGATCAAAGGTGGTGGTGGGATGGGCCGCGTAGTACTGGTTAAACTCCGCCGCCGCTTCCCGGTCCACGATATGGAAGTTCAGGCTTCCCCTGCCCATGATGATGGAGTTTATCCGCTCCGGGTCCGCCGTGCCGGGGATTTCCACGTAGATCTGGTCCGCCCCCTGGCGGCGTATCACCGGTTCGGTAAGGCCAAAGCGGTCGATGCGGCTGTTCAACACTTCCAGAGCCCGGTTCACCGCATCTTCACGGTCGGCATCGGTCAAATCCCGGCCTAAGCGTTCCCGAAGGGCGTCCATATCGGCCTGGAGGACAATACTCAGGCCCCCGGACAGGTCCAGACCCAACTGAACCGCGCTTTTCTGTAAATCCTTTAGCTTAAAGATATTGTCCCGATACCGGGTTTCTATGATATCCAGGGCTTCCTGACGGCTGACAAAGCTGGAAAGCACCGCCCGGGCATCCCATAGGGTGTTTTTTGCATCTCCGCTATTTTTTTTGGCCAGGGCGGTCAGAAACGCCAGCTTTTCCGGCACTTCCCCGCCGGAACGGGCGGCGTCCATCAGCATTTGTAAATCTGCCTGGGCCGTTTCCGAGGCGTATATTTTAATCTGCTCCCGGGACCCCAGGGCCAAGGCCTGAGATTCCTTGGGTATCATAAAATACCAACGAATGGTGGGAAATAAGAAGATAAAACACACCCCGATCGTCAAAAGGACGATAAAAAACCGATAACGCTTACTCATGCCTGGGCTCCAACTGCTTAGCTTTTGGACTCTTCCGCCGGTTTCACCGAATCATCCTGGGCCGATTTATCTTCGACCTTTTCAACCTTACCGCCGCCGTCAACCACGGAGGCAATAGCGCTGCGGGAAAACTCGATCTTGGTGTTTTCGTCCACCTTGATCACCACGGATGTCTCCTTAACATTCTGGATAACCCCGTGAACCCCGCCGATGGTGACAACCTTATCACCCTTTTTGACGGCGCTCAGCATTTTCTGGGTTTCCTTTTGCTTCTTGTTCTGGGGCCGGATGATAAGGAAATAGAAAATCCCAATGATCAGGATAAAGGGAATGAAGGTACTGATCATGGACCCGGTACCCCCGGACTCAGCCCCCTGGGGAGCGCCTAAAAGGAGCGGCAAAACAAATGAATTCATATAATAACATCCTTAATAAGTAAAACTTTTGTTAAAATAGCATAGGAAGCGAGGACAGTCAATAGCGCCGGAAAAGGATATGCCTGAAGAATTAGTGGGGGGTCCTGTCAGTGAGAAAGCACGGGCCCCTCCCGGAGGGTCCTTCCCGTACTTTCTCTCTGCCACCCCCAATACCCTTTACAGAGGCATATCCTTTTCCTTAATGCGCGGGGATACAGGGGGGCCTTGTTTCTTCCTTAATTTTGATTATCCTTAAAAAAGGGTATAAATATGGAAGAAATAGCAAAAAAACTGGACATAATCAACAAGACCCTTGAAGGCATACTGGAAACAATGAAGAAGCCGGAAAATAGATTTGTGAAGGCGCTTACTATTGCCGGGGCAGGGGTAGGCGTGTTGGGCATGATCCATATAGTCGATACTATAATCAAGTGGATTTCAGGAGGGTGATATGGTTTTTCAGATACTCGAAGGCGTAGTTTTGCTCGTTTTGGGAATTTCGATTATTATGATAGCCCAAAACCTGAAGAAAAGCTAATGCGCAGGGGATACCGGGGAGCCCGCCACCCCCATACCCTTTACGGAGGTATATCCTTTTCTTTAATGCGCGGGGGATGTGGGGGGGAATATAATTATGCGTAGAGGGGCGGGGAAGCCATGCACCTACCTAAATGAGGAAGCGCGCAGCCGGTAACGGGTATTGTGGGTGTCAGAGGGAAGAGACGGGGAGGGGCCCCCGTCTCTTCCCTCTGACAGGCCCCACTACCAAGCCCTCTTGCGTGCTTCCGGAGACTAAGCCAAGTGCATGGCTTCCCCGCCTACAGCACTATGGCGCGTTTTACCTCTATGGGGATAACGCCGAAGAGGCGGTCCAGGGGGGATGCGGGGGTGTAGGAGGTACCGGCGGCTTTATTGTAGAATTCCAGCACGGTTTCCACTTCCGCCGGGTTTTTGGCGTAGATGGCCGAGGAATAGGCGGCGCGGAAAAGACCCTTTTCGGCTAATTCACGGGTCGAAAGGGAACCGTTGCGCCGCTTGGCCTGACCGTCAACCACCGCTGCAGGGCCGTCATACCCGATGGTAAACACAAAATCTTCTCTGGAGAGCATGGGGACTCCTGGAACAGATGTTCCTTACACCTGGGCGGAAAAGCCGTCTTTTCCTACACCGCAGGTGGGGCAAACCCAGTCGGCGGGGAGGGACGCAAATTCGGTTCCCGGTTTGATGCCGCCGGACTTGTCGCCCTCGGCGGGGTCATAGACATAACCACAGGTTTCACACACAAATTTCTTGGACATACGGTACCTCTCTCTACTTAGATTTTTCCCAGAACTTCAAAATAATCCCGGGGGTGGGCGCAGGCCGGACAAGCCTTGGGCGCCTCAGTTCCTTCATATATATAGCCGCAGTTCAGGCAGCGCCAGGTTACGCTCTTTTCCTTTTTGAAGACCCTATCGGCATCGATGTTCTCCTTGAACTTGTGGAAACGCTTGGCGTGCTGCTTTTCCGCCACGGCAATATTGGTAAATATAAGGGCAATGGCGTTGAAGCCCTCGGCCTTGGCAATCTTGGCAAATTCAGGGTACATCTTCTTCCATTCGTGATCTTCCCCGGCGGCAGCGGCGGCAAGGTTATCGGTGGTTTTCCCGATAAGCCCCGCGGGGAAGGACTCTTCGATGGTCACATCTCCCCCCTCCAGGAACTTGAAGAGCCGTTCGGCGTGCTCCTTCTCCTGGGCGGCGGTTTCGGTAAAGAAATTAGAAATCTGCACAAAACCATCCTTCTTGGCGGCGCTGGCCCAGAAGGTATACTTGTTCCTGGCCTGGGATTCCCCGGCAAAGGCGGTAAGCAGGTTTTTTTCGGTTTTAGTCCCCTTGAGGCTTGGCATTGTATAGTCCTCCTTAAAAGAAAATATAATTATATGATCCACCTTTTTCATACAATTTTCAAGGGAAATTTATAATTTTTTTACAAAAAATACCGCCCGGTATGCCAGGTGCAATTATACCATGTATTACTGTGGCAGCGGCGGCGGCAATGGCGGCGGTACCGCTGACCAAATTGACGATAATTCATCAATTGAACCAGCTTTTTCCCATTGCGTCATTCCTTCTTTCCACGCTAATGTTTCTCTGGTTATTTCTTCCTTACTTGCCATTTCCTTTAATTCTTCAACAGTAAAAGGCCCATTGCGTTTATTATCCAATTCAACATGATATTTACTTGGAACTACTTGTGTAGAAGTAGTTTGCTTTTCTCTAATAGTATCCCGCGGTTTTTTTTCAAATGTATAGCCCAAGGCCAATGTTATTTTTGGCCCATGTCGATATGTTCCCAGCCCATATTCACCATATTGATCAATAAAATCCTTTTCCTTTTTTGTATTAAATAAATATGAATATGAGCATATGCCCCGCAAGAATATACCGTTAGTGAAATGATAATCTACACCCGCTCCTAAATTAATTGCAAATCTATCATTATCATTCGATGAATCCAAATCATTTCTATCAATTCCTTTACTAAGTCCGGGGTCCTTATTTTTTCCATTCATAAATACTGAATAATTTATTCCAACTATTGGGTATAATAATAAATTTTTATAAATATTAAAAGGATACTTGAAGTTCTGGGAAAAATCTAAGTAGAGAGAGGTACCGTATGTCCAAGAAATTTGTGTGTGA
>BNUW01000083.1 GCA_025997655.1 Spirochaetia bacterium | reverse complement strand
TGAAGCAGTCCCGTTCCTGTTCCGAAAGGCCGGCCATAATGTCCTGGTATATTTGCGAAGGAATCTCGCCGGGTTTTAGCCGGGAAGCGGCCGAATTCAGGATGTCCAGGCAGAGGCGGTGGGCGGCGGCGAGTTCCGGGGGAGGCTCCGCGCCGAACATAAACACCCGGGTCTTGTCGGTGTGATAGCCGTTGATGCCGAAACCGATATCGACGAACACCAGGTCCCCCGGTTTCAGTTTTCTGCTGCGGTCTCCCGCCAGGGGATTCGCCGGACCGCCGCCCTTACCGCCGCCGGGGCCGTCAAAACTGGAGGGGTACAGAGAATTGGTCCCAAAACCGATCTGGCCCGCGCTCATCTCAACCTGGCTTTGATGAAACCGCGCCAAACCGTGGTACCCCAGTTGGTACATTTCGTTGAGCAGTTCGCCCATAAACTCGGCCTCGCTGATTCCTTCTCTTAGCAGGGCGCTTACCCGCTCTTCCAGAAGTATCCGGTGCTGCTCCCCGGACCGCTTGAGCCAATGGAGTTCGTAGGGGGACTTTACGCTCCGGACCGTTCTGATAATGGTGTCGAGAAAATTGACCGAGGTGATCTTAAAGTATTTTTTTAAGCGTTCCAGGACCGCCAGCGGCAAGGTATCCCCTTCTATATAAACATTGCCGAGCCGCGGACCTACTCGGTCCGCAATGTCCCGGTATCCGGCAATCTGCATAATCTCTTTCAGGGGCGATTCCGCCTTTGCCCGCTCGTAACTGCGCCGCACACCGTAGAGGCAGCTTCCGTCTTTGTAAATGAACAATATCCCGTTCTGTATGGTCCCGGTAAAGTAATACTGATTGGCGTTTCCAATGATCACCGCCGTATCCCAGGTGGGAAAGCGCCTGTGCATCATGGCGGTAAATCGCGCGCGGCGTTGTTCAAGTTCCGGTAAGGTAAGTTCCATGCCGGTATCCTCCTATCATAATTGTACCGTCCTTTAAAAATCAAACAAAGGTAGTTGCAGCCCCGCCCCATCCTGATCCGACAGCATCCGGCGTATCCGTTTGGGGTCCTCCGGTTTGTCGATAAAAGCGCCCCCCAGGGTGATGAAGTACCGCGCCCGCTTGAGCACGACCCCCAGGCGGCGGAGGCCGTCAAAGCTGAGGGACCGGAGCCGCCGGATTTCCAGGATGCGCCGGGCCGAAGTTGCACCGATGCCGGGGACCCGGAGCAGTTCCTCGTAATCCGCCCATTGGAGGTCGATGGGAAAGCGGTCGATGTGCCGGAGGGCCCAGGCGGTTTTGGGGTCCACATGCCGGTCCAGGTAGGGGGTCTCCTCCAGGATTTCTGCGGCGCTGAAGTGGTAGAACCGCATGAGCCAGTCCGCCTGGTAGAGCCGGTGTTCCCGCACCAAAGGCGGGCCGGGGATTGCAGGCAGCCGGGGGTCGGGAATGCCGCCCCGGCCATCGACGCCCACGGGAATAAAGGCTGAATAGTAGACCCGCCGCATGGAGTATTTCCGGTACAATGCGCCGGAAAGACCGATGATGGTCCGGTCGTCCTCTTCACTTGCCCCCACGATAAGCTGGGTGCTCTGGCCCGCCGGTGCAAACACCGGGGTGGAGCGGATTTTGCGGCGATCCTCCTCGTTTTCCGCGCCGCACCGGGATACGTCATCCATTGCGCCGAAAATTACCTTCCCCGATTTCTGGGGGGCCAGGGTTTGGAGGCTCTTATCCGTGGGCAGTTCAATGTTTGCGCTGAGCCGGTCCGCCCAGAGCCCCGCCTCCCGGATCAGCTTTTCGCCCGCACCGGGGATAACCTTTAAGTGGATATAGCCGCCGAATCCCGCCTCAGTCCTGAGCCTTTTTGCAACGGCGATGAGCTTTTCCATCACCATGTCCGGGTCGGTGAAGATCCCCGATGAGAGGAAGAGACCTTCAACATAGTTGCGGCGGTAGAATTGGCAGGTCAGGTCCACCAGGTCGTCCACGGTGAAAGCGGTCCGCGGGGTGTCCGCCGAGACGCGATTTACACAATAGGCGCAGTCGAAACGGCAGGCGTTGGAGTAGAGCACCTTGAGGAGGCTGACGCAGCGGCCATCCCCGGTCCAACTGTGGCAGACCCCGGCGGGGAGGTTCGCCCCAAAGGCCCCGGACCTGCCGCTTCCACTGGAGGCGCAGGAGGCGTCATACTTTGCCGATGACGCCAGGATAGACAACTTATCACCTAAATCCATGAAGATACTATACACTCGTATAGGTTTCTTTTCAAGGGTTTGCTTAGTATATTAGAGGAATCAGGAGTGCATGATGTACGAATATACAACCCAGGGAACCTGTTCCGCCAAGATCAGGTTTGATATCCAGGATAACAAGGTCCACAACCTGTCCTTTCTCGGCGGCTGTGACGGCAATCTCAAAGGCATATCCATCCTTGCGGAAGGGATGGACGCCGCAGAACTGAGCAAGCGCCTTTCGGGGGTGCGCTGCGGGTCAAAGCAGACTTCCTGCCCGGACCAGTTGGCCAAGGCCCTTGATCTGGTGGTAAAAGAACAGGCGAAAGGAGCGAAGCCGGAATAGGTTTCTGCTCACGAAATGAGAAAAACGCTCAGCTTAATTCCCCTATCACTGTTCCTCATTTCACTTTTTTTCTCCTGCGCGTCCGTCTCTCCACTGACCACACCCCCGGATTCGTTTCCCCTTCGAGCCGCCGTGCCGGGGGAATTGGTCCCCCAATGGGAGTCTTTTGCCCCCGGAATTGATTACGTCGAGGGGCGTACCGGGAAACCCCGGCTGGCGTTTTGGGCGCTCCGTGTTGACCTGAGCAATCCCGACCTGGAATTCGTCGTGAACGGGGACACCAGGAGTACCACCATCAGCGGCTTTGTCCGGGACTATGACTGTATCGCGGGGATCAACGCCACCCCCTTTGCCCCGGTTTCGGCGGTGGTTGGGGAAGACCGGACCATCGTGGGGATTGCGGTGGCCGATGGTTTCCTGGCCGCGCCGCCCAACCCCCGGTTTGACGCGCTGGTCTTTTATCAGGATGGTTCCGCCGCAATTGTAAACCAGGGGGATTTGGACGCCGAAACCCTGGCAAACCTCCGTAATGCCCTGGGGGGATTTTTCGTGGTGCTGCGGGACGGCGCAATTCCGGATCGAATACTCGCTATGGACACCCGGCGTGCTGCACGGCACCCCCGGAGCGCTACGGGACTCTCTGCGGACGGGAAAACCCTCTACCTGCTGGCGATTGACGGCAGGCGTTTGGGAAGCGTGGGCGCAACAGAAGAAGAAATCGGCGTCATCCTGAAACGACTGGGCGCCGATGACGGCCTCAACTTTGACGGCGGGGGCTCCACCGCACTGGTTCTGCGCTATCCCGACGGGAAGATCCGCCCGGTAAACATCCCCATCCACGACCTCATCCCCGGTAAAGAACGGGCGGTGGCTGCGTGTCTGGGGATTAGGACATACTAATTCAGATATTGCTTCACCGCGTGTCCCATGGCCCGGTAAATCTGCCGGCGCTTTTCATCATCATATTCCAGTAACGTAAACCGGAAGCCCGGGAGATCGCTGGCAAACCCGGAGAGGGGAACCACACAAATACCGGCGGATGCCAACAGCCAGTAGACGAACCGTTTGTCCGGCGCAACATTGGCGGTTTGTTCCCGGATGTATTCCGCCAGGGAGGGGTCGGAAACCGGGAGGCTGCGGGGGATGAGCGCGTCGAGGATACCGGGATCGAAAACTGCGGTGGCGTAGAGGGCGCCCCGGGGTTTTTTCAGGCTGATCCCCTTGATACCGGTAAAGGCGGCGGCGGCTTCTTCGGCGCGTTTTTCAAACATGGCGGCCCGGTGGATTAGGTGATCCGGGTAGCGGGGATCCCCTATGATGGCGGGGATACAGAGCTGGGGCAGACTGGTGGAACAGACCTCAAGGCGCTTGGCATCCAGCAGGCTCCGCACGTAGGTATCAAAACGCTTATCCGAGTGGCGATTGTACACCTCAACCCAGCCGCAGCGGGCGCCCGGCCAGGGGACCTCCTTGGACAGGGAGCGCAGGGCCAGACCGGGAACGCCGTCGATAACTTGGGAAAGGGCGGCGGTCTTGGCGCCCCCGTACACGATATTGGCATAGGTTTCGTCGCAGACGATGAACAGGCCGTAGGTTCGGGCGATACGGACAAATTCCTGCAAAATTTCCAGGGGATACACCGCGCCGGTGGGATTGTCGGGGTTGATGAGGAGGAGCCCCGCCACGGAATCGTTATACTTAACCTTAAGTTCCACGTCCTCCATGTCGGGCATCCAGTCCCGGTTGGGGTCCAGCCGGTAGGTCAGATGCTCGTAGCCCGAATGGGCGGCTTCGGCGGAGGACAGGGTGGAATAGGCCGGGGAAGGACCCAGCACACGGGCTTCCCGGCGAAGGAACCCAAAAACCTTGGCCACCGCATCCCCCAGGCCATTAAAAAAGAGAATATCATCGGTTTCAATTTTTACCGGGTCCGGACACCCAGCCGGCTTTGGCCGATTATTCACCTGGGCTGATAAAAATTCCCGGGCTTCCCGGGCGCCCTCGGTCTCCGAATACGCGTAGGACAGATCCTCCCCCGCCTTTTCCCGGACAATATCCTTGATCCATTGAGCAATCGGCTCACCCTTCTTCACCGGGTCACCGATGTTCTCCCACCGGATAGGGATATTCCACCGGCTTAAACTCCGGGCAAAGGCGACGATTTCCCGAATCTCGTACTTTAACTTCCCCGCGCCGGGGTGAACGATGTCTCTTCTCACTTTTTACTCCTCAAGGAACTTTAGTTCCGGCTGTTTCCTCTGGGGAGTACGCCTTTCTTTCCACCGATTGGGCAAAAAAAAGCCGCGATCCCATCGGAGGATCACGGCCCCTACTTCTTATAACGAAGGGCTAACCGCGATCCTCCAGGATAGCGGCCGCCGCTGCGAGACTGAATACATGGTTATGGGACACCCTGTTTTTCATACCTATTACTCTGTCCCTAATCGAAAAGAATGTCAATACAAAGAAAGTCCCCCGCAGGATAAACGCATAAGAGAAAAAAACCGCAAAGGCGACTAAGGAGAAGAAGAGAATACTTCCTGGACCCGATTCTCTTGTTCTTTCTTTCCTTCGTCGCCTTTGGCACCTTCGCGGTTAAAATTCTTCTCTTTTCTTCATTATTTTTTCTATGCGCCGGGATTGTGACAAATTTGTAAATTTTGTCGAAGTCCCCCCTCTATCCTTTTTTACCTGTCTTGAATATAATGATGATGACATTTTTTGGAGGAACATCATGGATAAAAATCCCAGGCTGCACTGGCAGGAGCGACTTGACTGTACCGCCGATCCCGGCAGTTTTAAGGAGCTCGACCCGGGGCTGGAATCGAAAAACCCCATCGGCTTTCCCGACTACGAAGGCAAAATCAGTGCGCTGCAAAAGAGCTGCAATACGAAGGATGCGGTGGTTACCGGTGTTTGTACCATAAATAGCTTTCCTGCGGTGCTGGGCATTATGGACAGCTACTTTATGATGGGCAGCATGGGCAGCGTGGTGGGGGAAAAGATCACCCGTGCCCTGGAATACGGGACCGCACATAAACTACCGGTCATCATTTTTACCACCTCCGGGGGCGCCCGCATGCAGGAAGGGATATTCTCCCTGATGCAGATGGCCAAGACTTCCGCCGCCGTGGCCCGGCATAACGCAGCGGGGCAGCTTTACCTAACGGTGATTACCGATCCCACCACCGGCGGGGTGACCGCTTCCTTCGCATCCCTGGGGGACATCATCATCGCCGAACCGGGGGCGCTCATCGGCTTTGCGGGGAAGCGGGTTATCGAGGACACCATCGGCCAGAAACTCCCCGAGCGGTTCCAGACCGCAGAGTTCATGCAGGAAAAAGGCTTTGTGGACATCATCGTGCCCCGGAATGAAATGCGGACGGCGCTGGCGCGGTTCCTCAAAATGCATCAAGTACAAAAGGAGGCGGTATAATGGCGCTCACGGTTGTACAACGGCTTGAACAGCTCCGGGGTCTGGGGCGGCCCACAGTAAACGACTATATTCCCCTGATCTTCCAGGACTTCACCGAGCTCCACGGGGACCGTTACTTTGGCGACGACCCGGCCATCCTCGGGGGCCTGGCGTACCTGGCAGGGCAGCCCGTAACGGTGATCGGCCAAGTCCGGGCGCGGGACATCGAAGAATTTAAGCGGGTGAACTTTTCCATGCCCCACCCCGAGGGCTACCGCAAGGCGTTGCGGCTGGTAAAGCAGGCGGAAAAATTCCACCGCCCGGTGATCACCTTCATCGACACCCCCGGCGCATTTCCCGGCCTCGGCGCGGAAGAACGGGGGCAGGGCGAGGCCATTGCCCGGAACCTCCAGGAGTTCTCCAACGCCAAAACCCCAATCATCGGCGTGGTCCTGGGCGAAGGCGGCTCTGGCGGCGCATTGGCCCTGGGGGTCTGCGACGATATTGCCATGCTGGAAAACGCCCTCTACTCGGTCATCTCACCCCGGGGCTTCGCATCAATACTGTGGAAGGACGGTAACCGGGAAAAAGAGGCGGCGGAACTAATGAAAATCTGCGCCGACGACCTCCACTCCTTCGGCATCTGCGACAAAGTTATCGCCGAACCCCCCGATGGCGCCGTAAGCGATATACCGCTTACGGCGAAGAACATTGCCGATTATCTGCTGGGTGCGGTGAAAAAGTACTCGGCCCTGGATACCAATACTCTGCTGGAAAAGCGGTATCAAAAATTCCGGGCCATGGGGGAGTTTAGGGAAGCCATGCACTTAGATTAGTGCCCGAAAGCACGCAAGAGGAATTGGCGGTGGGGCCTGTCTGTTGAAAGAGATGGGGCCCCTCCGGAGGACCCATCTCTTTCAACAGACACCCACAATACCATTTCCGGCTGCGTGCTTTCTCATATGTGGAGGTGCATGGCTTCCCCACTTTGCGCGCGGGATTATGCGGGGGCTTCGCCACTGTATACGCGGAGCATACTTTGCAGGATGTATTCTCACTCTTAGTTCAGCGATATAATGGCGGCGCAGCGGGCGGGGAGGGGCGTGCCGGGCCGAATGCATTTCCCCACTCAGTTCGGCGATTTAATGGCGGCGCAGCGGGAAGGGAGGGACGTAGCGGGCCGAATGCATTTCCCCACTCAGTTCGGCGATTTAATGGCGACGCAGCGGGAGGGGAGGGGCGTGCCGGGCCGAATGCATTTGGGTTTCCCCGCGTAGGGAGACCTATTCGGGCCCCCTGGGGCCGGGCTCCCGGAGTGGATTCCCCCAACCGCATGAGCGCCCGGCATGCCCCTCCCCTCCCGGCTTTGTCGACACACGGCTTAGTTCTCGTAGCTCTTATACATAAAACGGCGTATCTTCTGCTGGGCGTTCTTTTCAAAGGGCTCCCGGCGGAGGACAAAGCCGCTAATTTTTTTATACCCCGGTAAGCTGCGATTCACCGCTTCTATTTCCTTTTTCATCAAATCGTGAATAAAGCTGTCGTCCAATGTTTTACCCGGATGATCCTGCTCCAGGGCTTCCAGGTTGGGCACCGCCACGGCGAAGATCTCCTCCCCGCCGTAGTCCGGCTCCTTCCGGCCCAGCACCAGAATCTCCGCGATAACCCGTGACCCGTCAAAGTGGGCCTCGATTTCCTCGGGGTAGACATTCTTGCCCCCGGAACTGACGATGAGGTTCTTCTTTCTGCCGTTGATGTAAATAAAGCCCTGCTCATCGATAAAGCCCAGGTCCCCGGTCTTGAGCCAACCGTCTTCAGTAAAGGTCTCCGCCGTAGCTTCGGGGTTTTCGTAGTACCCAAGCATGAGGGAGGGGGATTTTACCGCAATCTCCCCGATGCCCTCTTCGTTCTTATCAAGGATCTTCACCTCGGTGTACTTTACCGGCAGGCCCACAGAAACGTTGTTTTTATGCCAGGGGGTACTCACGCTGATCAGGGGGCCGTTTTCGCTCATGCCGTAGCCGTGAACCATGTTAAAGCCCAGGGAATCAAAAAAATCCGCCGTTTTGGGGCTCAGGGGGCCACCGCCGGCAACCATTATCCGAATGGAAGCAAGCCCGGTCTTTTTGCGGATAAACATAAACACCCTCTGGCCAAATTGATAGTTCCCTTTTTTGGCCTTTTCCAGGGCTATTTTCCGCAGAGGGTCCAGGATTACCCGCAAAATCCCGGGCAGCGCATTGTAGCCATTCGCAATTCCCGCCATCACCTTGTCGTAAAGCAAGGGCACCGCGATGAGGAATGTCCCCCCGGCGTCGCGGATATCGTCGATGACCACCTTCCCCACCAGCTTATCCACAATGAGGATGGCGGCTCCCACGGAAAGGGGGGAAATAAAGGAACAGGTGGTAGGATAGGTATGATGCAAAGGGAGGACATTGACGAACACATCAGAGGGATAGGCCCGAAGGGAACGAATAGCGGCGTTGGAATTGGCGATGATCCCCTTATGGCTCAGGGTAACCCCCTTGGCAAAGCCGGTAGTACCGGAAGTGAACACGATTGACGCCGGATCAGATCCGGCGATTTCCGCCGTTGAAGAATGCCGCTGATTCTCCGCATCCGCGCCAAAGGCTTCAAAAAAATTCTCCCCCTCCTGGCTGATACAGACCGCCGCCTTGAGGGTTATACCCTGGGCAGGCAAATCTGTGGCATAGTCCCGCTTCCGGCCGGAATAAAAAAATGCCCCCGCCTTGGTTATCTTCAATATATTGGTACATTCCTTTTCGGAAACAAGAAAGTCGATGGGTACGATGACCAGCCCCGCTATCACCGCGCCAAGCCAGATGGCGATCCACTCGGGACGGTTTTCCGACCAGAGGGCAACCCTGTCGCCCTTGACCAGCCCCGCAGCCAGGAGCCCCCGGCCAATGCGGCGGCTTTCCTCAGTCAGCCGGGAAAAGGACCATTGGGTAAATTCTTTCTGCTTACCGGACCGGTAAAATAGAGCGGTCTTACTGCCCCACCGGGTGGAGAGGTCCTCAAGCCACTCGGAAAAATGGTGATAAGGCATATCGGGCCAATCGGCGATATAATCTTCTGGTTTAAGCATCTTTACTCCTCTAAAACATCTATTGAGTACTCAGGCGGAATCCGTGTTTTCCGCTCTTTTTGACTTCATACATGGCCATGTCCGCCGCGTAAATAAGTTCTTCCGCTGTTTTTTTCTTCAAGGGGACCGCCCCTGCGCTGATACCGCAGATAATCGAATTGCCGTCGATCCGCCACTCGGTGGAAAACCGGTTCAGCAGTATCTCCCGGATACGGCCCAGATCATCTTCTGTTCTATTTTCGGCAACAATAACAAATTCATCACCGCCGTACCGATAGGGCATGCCCAGGTTCCTGTTTTCACTCAGCAGGTAATGGCCGATTTGCCGCAGCAAGGCATCCCCCAGCAAATGACCGTGGGTGTCATTTGCCTCTTTGAAATCATCCAGATCGATGAATATCAGGTAACCTATTCCCTGGTCCGGGACCGCTCTGCTTAACATCTTATTCAGGTCCTCAATCAATTTTCCCCGGTTTGGCAGGGCTGTCAGGGCGTCGCATTCCGCCATGCGGCGCACCAGCATTTCATTATACTTATTCTCCGTAATGTTGATACTACTTACCACATGGGCAAGCCGGCCGTCAACCCATCTAATGGCGGCATTCACCATCCTGAACCATGAACCATCACTGGGGCGCTGTAAATCCCAGGTATAGGCCTGGGTGGGGTGCCCCTTCGCATCCACCAGCTTGTCCTTGGGACAAAAATCACACTCCCCTGTTCTTGAGGGGTACAGGGCTTTCCAGCAGGGCATACCCAGGAGCTTCTCCACCCCGCCCCGGGAAACGGCGCGGGATTCGTTGATAAAGAGCAGTTCATGGGTGTAGAAGTCGTTGACGTACATTTCAACCCCCGCCTTATCAATCAGGTTCCGCAGGGATGAATAGGCATATTCCAGCCGTTTCTGGTAGACCCGCATCTTGATATGCCCCGCAAGTACCGAAAGTACCGCGTCGGCATCAACGATTTGCCGCCCGCTCAGCCGGATAGGATGCCGCCGGTCCAACATGCCGATAAGCGCGACGGGTTCCTTCTGCTCAATAAAAATGGGGATCATGACCAGGGTTTTGGCGGAAAATAGTTCCAGAAACTTGGCGCCCAGCTTGGTTTTCCGGGACTTTAGATAGACGATTCCTCTCTGCTTCCGGGTCAATTCTTCTAAATCAGGTTCACTCAAATGATCTTGTAGAACCAGGGTTGACGGCAGCCCCGCCTCGGGAGCGCGATAATGTTCAAAAAGATGAAAAACCTTGGCATGATCCGCCTCATACACGAAGGCGCCAAAAAAACCAAAAAAATCACTGGTGTCCTTTAAAACGCCGGAAATGGACTGGTTGGGGTCCTTGTAAGCGCTTAATTGTCTGAATATACGGACAAACAGATCCTTTTCCTGCTCCAGCTCACTGACCTGCAAATCCTTTTCTACCAACTTTTCCATACTAATCCTTCTTTATCGGACAAGTATACCACATTTTAAGAAAAGTAAGTGAATTTTTATTATTTCCCTGTACGTAGCGGAGCTTCCGGACTTATAGTAAACCATGATTGGATTCCTCATAAAAAAAACCTTTTATGATCTCTGGGACAATCTCTTCAAGGTAGCCCTGTTGAACCTGACATTCCTTGCCTTTTTAGCCGCCACGCTCCTCATCCCCCCCTTGTTTGAATCCATTCCTTCCGTATCAATGGCGCTCCTGGCGCTTGGCATAGTTTGGTGCTTTGTCTACCTTTCCGGCGCCGCGCTGACCCTCAAGGCCCTATCGGATTACCGCTCCTTTGGGATCGGGGACTTCCTCAGCAGCCTTAAATCCGCCTGGCCCGCAGGGCTCCTGTTAGGGATCCTTTTTCTCCTGGGATTTCTCCTGGTAACCATGGTCATCCCCTTTTATTTCAGCATAGAATCCTTTTTTGGACTCCTTCTGGGGACCCTCCTCTTCTGGACCCTGCTGGTAGGAATCCTGGCCCTGCAATTCTACTTCCCCATCCGCTCCCGGCTGGACACCAAACTCCCCAAAATTATCAAAAAGTGTTTCCTTATCTTCCTTGA
>BNUW01000082.1 GCA_025997655.1 Spirochaetia bacterium | reverse complement strand
GGGCAAATATCCCCTACACCCGGGACGATAATGCCCTGCTCGAAGACCGGCTTATCCGCGAGATTGTGACAGAAAGTGAAGATGTAATTACCTATGCCGCCCTGGAAATGGTTAAATCAAACCCCGGACGGATAAAGGCCTTTTACGACTGGCTTGTGGGGAAGGGAACAAAGATTGAATTTGACAACAAGATGCTGACCAAAGATTCCCTTAATCTACAGATTGCCCAGTACCTTGCCGCCCGGGACCGGCTTGCGGATTTTAAGGCGGACAGAATTGCCGCGGTCAGCATAAAATGTCATTTCGAGGTTTCCACCAGCTGCCTGGGCTGCACGGAGTGCCTTATCCCGGCATTTTTGCCCTTTGGGGAAGACAACGAGGGCAAACGGGATATCGTGCCTGTTGCCTGCGAGGGGGATATCAAGGGAGCATTAACGGAAGCGATTCTGAATATGCTGCAGCCCGGGGTTCCGCCTCTTTTTGGGGATCTTATCGTTCATACGGATGAGCACATCACCATTGCTAACTGCGGCTCCTCCTCCGCCTATTGGTCGGACCGGAGCGGCACAACGGCGGCGCTTGGCAAAATAGCAATCCTGCCGCAGCTGCACGGTCGATCCGGCGGAGCGGTGCGCTACCTTTCTGCGCCCGGTGAAGTGACGGCCGCCCGTCTGTTCCGGCTTAAGGGGAAGTATTATATGTACATGGGTTTGGGAAGGATTCACGATCAGCGTGAATTCACCACGTCTACCCATGGCGTTCACTGGCCGCAGTCGCTTCTGACATTCGATGGGGTGGATCACTACGATATCTTTAAAACAATCCCCAGCAATCACATGGTGCTTACTTCAGGCAACGTAATTGAGGAGCTGACCCAGTTCTGCCGTTATCAGGGCCTTCCTATTGTCCGCTGCGATGATCCCGCAAGCCTTAGGGCGTTTAGAAATCTGATTGCCTACGAGGTGTAACGCGCAATCGGTCGTTTAGAGAATTTGACAAAATTCGACATATTCCTTATTCGGCCCTTCGATCTTGAAAAACCTGACGCCTTTTTCCCAGAAGGGCAGGCCGGAAATTTCATTGTCGAGCATTTTAAAACCGCTTTTTTTGGCAAACGCAAAGGCCGCGTCAATATCGTTAACATCAAGGGCAATATGATCAACCGCGCCGGGTTTCAGCACAGCCTGGTGGTTTTCATAGGTTTCAATAACCAAATTTTTCATTTTGAGAAAACACACCTTGCAGTTATCTTCTTTTAAAAACGTCTCCGAGGCTATGGTAAAGCCCAGGGCCTTATAAAAATCAATGGTAGCGTCTATATCATTGGTGGGAATGCCAATGTGCTGAATACCGGTCAAAAAATTTTCCGCCATGCTTTTACTCCTGAATGATAGTATTATGGGGACAAATGGTTTTCCTGTCAAGGATTTTCCTGGGCAGGCATACGGGACTCGTCTTCCTGGGCGGGATATTCGCGACATGCGGGACTCGAACCCACTACCCTCAGCTTAGAAGGCTGATGCTCTATCCAGGTGAGCTAATGTCGCAAAGCTTTCCAAAAGTATATCACAAAATCCGGGTCTTGTGATAGTATCTTGCCATGAAACAACAAAGGGCCGGGACATTCCTGCTTGTTTTACTCTGTGTAGCCGGAAATGGTTTTGCCCAATCCGCGCCATCAACGTCTCCGAACCGGGGGGAAGTAGTGATGAAGGCCCTGGCGGCGGCCTATCCGGGGCGCATTGTCGGGCCGGCGGAATTCCGCAGCGAGGACTGGGCAGTACAGGTTGGGAACGTATGGTTTTACTATGCCCAGGGGCGGCTGCTCCCGGAGAATCTCCGGACTCGGTACGCCGAATATGATCCCCAGCCCTTCTACAATTACCCGGCGGAATTGCCGGTCTGGAAGGACCCGACCCCGGAAGAAACGGCGCGGGCCAGAGATTCCGCGGAAAGGCGCTCGAAAAATCCCCCAAAACGATCCCAGCATTTTTATGACGCCCTTTGGCGGGCAAAATCCAGGGCGGAGTCCTACGACCGGGTAAAAACCATGCGTTTTCTGGGCAGGAAAGTGATGGTCCATTACTCAATCATGGAAGAGCTTGCACTGGTAGAAGAGCGAATCCTGGATACGGCGAAAACCAACGCCCAGGTACGGCAATGGATTAACCGGCTTGACAGCGTGGCGGGCTGGAATTGGCGGACCATCGCCGATACCCAAAGCCGGAGTTTCCACGCCTACGGCACGGCGCTGGACCTCCTCCCCAAATCCCACGGGGGGCTGCAAACCTACTGGCTCTGGACCGCGCAAAATTATCCCGCCTGGTGGACCGTGCCCTACTCCCGGCGGTCCCATCCCCCGGCTGCGGTGATCAAGGCCTTTGAAGAATACGGCTTTATCTGGGGCGGCAAATGGCTTTTCTTTGACACCATGCACTTTGAATACCGCCCGGAGATATTACTGCTGAACAATCTACCCGTAAAGGCCGCCACCTAACCATTGGCGACATCTTACATCCAAAGGCTGTTTGCGGCATCATCAGTTTAAGCGGAAACTTGCATCACATGGTGAACAACATCAGCGAAGCCGACATACGGGCTATGCTGGGGAATAACTTACGGCGCTTACGGACCAAGCAGAAGCTTTCTCAATTACAGTTGGCGATTAAAGCCGAACTGACCCATAATTTTATCAACGATATTGAACACGGCAAAAAATGGCTGTCCCCTAAAACTCTTGCCACCCTTTCACGGGTGCTGAAAATAGAACCCCGGGAGTTTTTTAGTGCCGAGGTAAAGATTCCCGGACAAGAGGCGGCGGTTCTGGCGGAGCGCCTCAATGATCTGAGCGGCGATGTCCAGAAGGTGGCGGAGATAGTGGAGGATATGAAAGGCCGCTACCTTCAGGATTCCACCGGCGAGGCTTGAGCCGTTCCGGCATCTGCTCCGGCAGCCTTGCCCACCAGGGCTTTAAATTCCTTCTCGTCCAGGGTTTCCTTTTCCAGCAACTGGTCGGCCACCGTATCCAGTACGGCCCGGTTCCTGCCTAGCATTTCCGTTACCCCGGCGTAGCGTTTTTCCACAATGTTGGCGATTTCCTCATCAATATACTGCTGGGTTGCCTCGGAATACTCCCGGTGGAACATCGGCTCCTGGGCTGCATCCCCGGGCATCCGCATCCCCCGTGAAGTAAGGGCCACATTCTTAAACCGGTCCGACATCCCGTAATCGGTGATCATCTTCCGGGCTATATCCGTGGCCTTGGTCAGATCGTTGCCCGCCCCGGTGGAAAACTCCCCGGACACCATGGCCTCCGCAACCCGCCCGCCAAGGAGCACGTCGATCCGCCCCAGCAAATCCGACTGGGTGATGGTATAGCGATCCTCAATGGGCATTTGCAGGGTATAGCCCAGTGCATAGCCCCGGGGAATGATCGAAATCTTCTGCACCGGGTCCGAGCCGGGGGTAAAGGCCGCCATCAGGGCATGCCCCGCCTCATGGTAGGCGGTAAGCTTGCGTTCCGCCGGTTTCAACACCCGGGTCTTTTTTTGGAGCCCCGCCACGGTCTTTTCGATGGCCTCGTTAAAGTCCCTCTGCTCCACCACCTTCCTGCCGGCCCGCACCGCCAGCAGGGCCGCCTCGTTCACTATGTTGGCAAGATCCGCCCCGGAAAAGCCGGAAGTGACCCGTGCAATGGCTTCAAGGTCCACCTCGTCGCCGAGCTTTACCGTCTTGGAGTGGATACGAATGATGGCTTCCCGCCCCTTGAGGTCCGGCCTGTCCACCAGGACTTGCCTATCGAAACGGCCGGGCCGGAGCAGCGCCGGGTCCAGCACGTCAGGCCGGTTGGTAGCCGCCAGGATGATGAGGCCGCTGGTGGCGTCAAAGCCGTCCATCTCCACCAGGAGCTGGTTCAGGGTCTGCTCTCGCTCATCGTTGCCCCCACCGATATTGTTGATCCGGCTCTTGCCGATGGCGTCCAATTCGTCAATAAAAATGATACAGGGCGCCTTTTCACGGGCCTGCTTAAAGAGGTCCCGCACCCGGGCCGCCCCGACACCGACAAACATTTCCACAAAGTCGGCGCCGCTCATGCGGAAGAAGGGCACCTCCGCCTCACCCGCCACGGCCCGTGCCAGCAGGGTCTTACCGGTTCCGGGGGGTCCCACCAGCAGCACCCCCTTGGGTATCTTGCCGCCGATGTCGGTGTACTTCTTGGGATTTTTCAGGAAGTCCACCACCTCCACCAGTTCGTCCTTCGCCTCGTCCACCCCGGCCACATCGGGGAACCGGGTCGCAATATCACCCTCGGCCACGATCACCGCCCGGCTGTTCCCCACGGAAAGCACATTGCCCCCCATGCTGCCCAGACGCTTCATCAGGAAACGCCAGATAAAGAAGAAAAAGGCGATGGGCAGAACCCAGCTAAAGATGAGGTTGAGTATCGTGCTGCCCTCACGGGACACCGCATAGTAGGAGACGTGTTGTTCATCCATCATTTTGATGAGTTCCGGGTCGTTGATGGGCACCGTCCGGTAGACCGGCTCGGCAGACGCCGCCCCACGGGAAGATCTGCCGAAAGCAGGGGTAGAGGCCGGGGGCGTTCGTTGGAGGGTGGTATAGCCGGTAAAGTAGGCATCGGTTAGTTCCACCCGCTTAATTTCCCCGGAGGCGATCTTGTTCTTAAACTCCGAAAAATCGACCGTGGGGTTCACCTTATTCAGGAACACATAGTTAAAAAGGCTCATCCCGATAACCAGGATGATGATATAGACGATGGAAAACCGCCAGCCTCCGAATTTCTTAGGGTCCGGCAGCTTGGGGCCGCCAAAGGGGAACTGGGGACCCCCGGAATTTTTGGGCTTCTTTTTATCAGGGCCGGGGGAGGGGGTATCGCTCATTAAACACTCCTGGTACTAATATCCCTCTTTTATGCGAAATATTCAATATAAAAAGAATATGTGAGCTGGTTCCAAAATACGGACTCCTGCTTTCTTATCCTTTCCTTTGTCCGTGTTCTCCCCCGCGCAAGCGGGTTCTTGAGGTCGGTGGTTAGATTCCTAATTTTATTTCAAGTCCAGCCCCGCCACGCCGTCCACGGGCAGGGAAAAGATGATCCCCCCCGCTTTGGAGGAAATACCGAAAGCCTGGCTTACCGCCTGCATGATGGGCGCCTTCTTTTCCCGGGTGGACAGGATGGTGATGATTTCCTTTTCGTCCTGGACGGAGATGCCGAAAAACTTGACCGGCCCCTGGTGCATGATACCCCGGGCATTAATCACGGTTCCCCCGGTGGCCCCCGCTTCACGGGCTCGGGCCATAAACTCATCGCTGTATCCCCGGTTTACCACCGATACGATTAAATCAAATTTTGTCTCGGAACTCATTTTCTCCGCCTCCGCGTCTAAGGATATTCTAAAGATCTTCTCTATACTTTTTTTGAAAACCTGCAATATAGGCAGGTTGATCCCCGAAAGGGGCAGGGTAAAGGCTATGCCCGCGCCGGGATTGTGGAGGCCCATTTTTTTGGCAACCTCCTTCAAAAGCTGCGATACCCCGACATCCTGTTCCAGGCACAGTATTACTGCTTTTTCGGTACTCCCTATCCCCAGGAGGTCCAGGATCTCCGAACTGGCGGTGCCCCGGCCCTTCATGATAAAGTGGAACCGGACATGTTCCTTCTCACAAATATCCGTAACCACCCGGGCTTTCGTCCAGTCAAGGATAAAAATGACGCATTTCAATATGGGAATGTGTATTCCGGGTACTTTACTATCAATCATTAGAGGATTCCTCCACTCCGTACTCAACAATCTCTCCGGCTCCGGTGATATCCAGGGCTTGAGCCTCGGCATGTTTCGCCGCTTTCCTGATCCGGTGACCGTACAGCAATCCCATGATCTGTATAACAATCAGGGGGGTCATGGCAACCATGGAAACGATGCCGAATGCGTCGGTCATCAGGTTGCCCCCCACGCCCTGGCAGGTCCCCATGGCCAGGGGCAGCAGGAACGTTGAGGTCATGGGGCCGGAACAAACGCCGCCTGAGTCAAAGGCGATACCGGTAAATATTTTGGGAACAAAGAAGGTCAGGGTCAGGGCAACGGCATAGCCGGGGATCAGGATGTACATGATGTGTATCCCCGTCAGGATACGCACCATGGTGATGGCCAGGGCGGCGGCCATGCCGATGGAAAGCCCCCGCTTCATGGCCCGTTGGGGGATGGTACCCTGGGAAATCTCCTCGACCTGCTTATTCAGCACATGGACCGCCGGTTCCGCCGCCACGATAAAGTACCCGATCAGGATGCTCAGGGGGACCAGGACCCATTTATAGGAGGATGCAGCCAACTGTTCCCCCAGAAAATGCCCCACCGGGATGAAGCCCACGTTGACCCCGGTGAGGAACACCACCAGACCGATAAAGGTATACAGGAAGCCGATAAGAATACGGCCGATTTGGTGTTTCTTATAGCGCCGGGACACGCATTGGAAGATGACAAAGAACACCACGATGGCCGCCAGGGCCAGAAACATGTCCTCGGCATAGCGGGGAAATTCGACGGCGAAGTGTTCTATCACATCACGGGAGGTATTGACCTGGGGAATTGCGGAAATCGACACATCCGCGCCGCTGGGCTTGAAGAATATCCCCAGGAAAAGGACCGCCAGTATCGGGCCGATACTGCACAGGGAAACCAGGCCGAAACTGTCGTCCTGGGAGTTCTTATCGCTGCGCACCGAGGCAACGCCGACACCCATGGCCAGGATGAAGGGGACGGTCATGGGGCCCGTGGTGACACCCCCGGAATCAAAGGCCACGGGGATAAAGCTGGCCAGGAAGTAGTATTGCGGGATCAGGGGGACAAGAATGGCAACCGCAAAGAGCAGCCCATAGAAAATCAGGAGCAGCGCCGAAAGCGGTATCTTAAAGAGGATACGGAATATCGCCAGGGCCAGGAACAGGCCTACCCCGACGGCAACGGCCAAAATCAGTTGGAGGGGAGGGATTGAGGGTACCTGGGCGGCCAGGACTTGCAGGTCCGGCTCGGCGATGGCGGTGATAAGCCCCATGAGAAAGCAGATGATCATGGTCAGGCCCAGCTTGGTGGTCCTGGTAAGCTGGATCCCGATGCCTTCCCCCATGGGCATCATGGACATATCCGCCCCCAGGGTAAAGAAGCCCATCCCCAGGATAAGCAGGGCGGCGCCGACGATGAACATCAGGATGGTTCCGGTGGGCATGGGTACCAGCACCACGCTTGCCGCCAGGACTATCACGGAAATGGGGAGAACCGAGGTGAAAGCTTCCCGGATTTTTTCTGCAAGTATTTTGTTCATTTTATCCAACAGCTACCCAATTATCGTTAAAATGGGAAAAAATTATAGGGGGTAACCCATAACCACCTTTCATTTTAACCGTTTATACGCAATACTATAAGTCACATTTAGCAAAAAATGAAACGATTTTAAAATTCGGGGGGTGTAGTATGGGAAAGGTACAAAAAGGACAGGAAACTGCTGAGGTGTGTATAGGGCGTTTAATTGGCGTGGTCGTCCCGGTGGGAGCCCTCCGGGGAACGCAGAGCATCGGGGTTGGGGAATTTCCGGACCTGGCTGAATTCGGCCTGCTGTGCGTCAAAATGAGGGTGGGCCTTATCCAAATTTTGCCCGTAAACGATACGGGCTATGAAAGCTCCCCCTACGGCTCATTAACCGCCTTTGCCCTTAACCCCCTGTTTTTAAGAATCGGGGATCTGAGTGAGGCAGTGGGGTTTACGGAGCAGCTTGCGGCCCTTAAAAAGGAATTTGACGGGGCAGCCCGGTTTCCCTATTACAAGATACTCCGGGCAAAGATGGACCTGCTCCGTGAGATATACGCGGCCAACGAAAAAAGCATACTGGCAAAGGCGAAACCGGGGGCTTCCCTGGCAGCCTGGATCGACAAAAATCCCTGGGTAAAGGAATACGCCGTATACCGCCGGCTTAAGGAACTTAACGACGAAAAAAGCTGGAAGGAATGGAAGACCCACCGTACCGTCACTCCCGAGGATATCCAAATCCTCTGGAAGGACCCGAAGCAGGAAACGGATCACCTCTTCTGGGCCTGGCTCCAGGAAGCGTTGGACACCCAGTTTAGCCAGGCCGCCAAGGCCCTGAACAAGGCGGGGATTCAACTTGAAGGGGATCTGCCCATCCTGATGAACGAGGATAGCTGCGATGTCTGGGCTCACCCCGAATTTTTCTACCCCAACCTTTCCGCCGGGGCACCCCCGGACATGTACAACGCCGCCGGGCAGAACTGGGGCTTCCCCACCTATAACTGGACCTCGCAAAGCAAGGACGATTATTCCTGGTGGCGTCAGCGGCTTAAAACCGCGGAAAAATACTACAACGCCTACCGCATCGACCATGTGCTTGGCTTTTTCCGCATTTGGTCTTCCCAGCGGGAAAACAACTATGATCAGTCAATTTTGGGCCGCTATGTGCCCTATACGCCGGTTACCAAAAAGGATTTCGATGAGCTTCACTTCGACGAAGCCCGTATTCGCTGGCTTTCCCAGCCCCATATCCCCACCGGCACGGTCTGGGACGCGCTGAAACCAATGCAGGACCCCGGCGCCATTTCTGCGGAAGCGAACCGCATCTTCACCAAGGTTCTGGACCGCATCGGCAGCGAGGAACTGTGGCTCTTCAAGAAAACCATCAAGGGCGAGAAGGACATCACCGATCTGGGACTGCACCCGGCGGCAACCAACTATCTGCGTTGGGCCTGGCGGAACCGGCTTTTCCTGGAATACGAAAAGGGCAAGTTTTTCCCCGTGTGGTTTTACCGGGACTCCCGGGCCTACCAAAGCCTTTCGGGGGATGAAAAGAACGCCCTGGAGGATCTTCTGAAAAAGCGGCAGGAAGAATCGGAGAAAACCTGGGAAAATCAGGGCAAAAAGCTCCTTTCGGTACTGCTTGAATCCTCCGCAATGCTTCCCTGCGCGGAAGACCTGGGAGCGGTTCCGGACTGCGTGCCCCAGGTACTGACCAAGCTTAACGTTCTTGGGCTCCGGGTCATCCGCTGGCACCGTCAATGGGACAAACCGAGCCAGCCCTACTATGCCTTTGAGGATTACCCGGAACTGAGCGTATGCACTCCCTCGGTGCATGACAGCTCCACCCTGCGGGAATGGTGGGACCGGGAGGCGGATCAAGACGGATTCAGTGCATTCCTGGGGGTTCCCTCCCTGCCAAAGGTGTACAATCCCGGCACGGCGAAGATCATCCTGACCAAGACGGCGGCGGCGGCTTCCCGGTTCCGGGTCTTCCAGATCCAGGACCTGCTTCACCTGAGCACCAAGTGGTACGCCGCAGATCCCGCATCGGAACGGATTAACGTGCCCGGCACCGCCAATGAATTTAACTGGACCTACCGTCTTCCGGCGCCTATCAAAGAGATAGAAAAGGACGAGGCTTTGATCAATTCGGTTAAGGACTTGGCTGCGGTTGAGCCGAAGAAAAAGAAGTAAGAAAAGAGAAACCGCAAAGGACGCGAAGGAAGAATTGTATTACCTTTGCGTCCTTTGCGGTTTTTCTTCCGGAGATAAATGATAGTCTTGAGAAAATAAGGAAAGAATGAAGAGAAGAATAAACACAGAGGACACAGACGGTTCGGACCTTGGTCCGCGAACACAGAGGACGCAGAGAAGAAAAAAATTATTCTTCCTCTATGTCCTCCTCTTGTCTCTGTGCCCTCTGTGTTAAATTCTTCCTTCTTGAAAAAAGTCCGAAGGAGCCATGATGCAAAAATTTACGATGGATTTTTCCCGGGGATGGGCGGCACAACGCCGGGCGACGATGGAGTTTCATATTCGCCAGGAAGTCCGGGTGGAGCATGGGCTTGAGACCGCCCTTTTTTCACTCCGGGGCAATGTAATCCTGGCGGATTTTCAGCAGGTGCGGAAACTCACGGCGAAGTTCAACGCTAAGATTGACGGCGTCGCCCATCCTGAAAAAATCATCAAGGCGGGGCAGCTTAACGCCATGGGCCTCATCGACGAAATCCTCCATTATATGGTGGCCCTTTACCGTGAGCAGATTCAGCGGGACATCTTTGAAACCGCCCTGGATAGGCTGAACAAGGCCCTAGGGGAAGACCGTACCGCCAAGCTTCTGGAAACCTTCGGAACCCAGTTTCCGCCCCAGCCGGTCTATGCCGGGGAAACCACGGTGAACGGCTATCTGCAGGGTACCGATGAGGGGGAAAGCTGCAAATCCCTGGCTTTGGAAGAACTGATGCTCCTGGCCCTGGCAAACCTCAACCCCGCCTTTAACCCCTTCAAGTTCCTCTTTGACGACAAGGACCTGGAAACCGCCACGGTCTATAATGAAGCGATTACCGAACTGCGTGCTCATTTAGCGGAACTTCCCGCTTTTGGCCCCGAGGGTCAGAGCCTCTGGGATCTCCTGCGCGCCCCCGCCCTGGCCTCCCCCAATTCTCTGAGCGGTCAGCTTGAGTATATGCGGAACAAGTGGGGCACTCTGCTTGGCAAATTTATCGCCCGGCTGCTCATGAGCCTGGATGTTATTAGCGAAGAGAACAAGCCCTACTTCGGCGGCCCCGGCCCCACCGAGGTGATTAGCTACGGCAGCGGCATGGACGAGTACGAGCGGTTCAGCCCCGACCAGGAATGGATGCCCCGGACGGTACTCATGGCGAAAAGCACCCTGGTGTGGCTCTACCAACTGACCAAAAAATACGGCCGCCCCATTGAACGGCTGGACCAAATCCCCGACGAAGAACTGGACGAACTGGCCCGCCGGGGTTTTTCCGGGCTCTGGCTCATCGGCCTTTGGGAACGGAGCAATGCCTCCCGGACCATCAAGCAATGGACGGGAAACCCCGAAGCCGCCGCCAGCGCCTACAGCCTCAACGACTACGATATTGCCGGGGAACTGGGCGGCTGGGGTTCGCTGACCAACCTTCGGGAACGCTGTTTCCGGCGGGGCATACGGCTCGGATCGGACATGGTGCCCAACCACACGGGCATTGACAGCCGCTGGGTCATGGAACATCCCGACCGGTTCCTCCAACTCAGCTACGCCCCCTTCCCCACCTACACCTTTAACGGCGGCAACCTCTCCAACCGGGAGGGCGTCACCGTCCAGATTGAGGACCACTACTACAACCGCAGTGATGCTGCGGTGGTTTTTAAGCGTATCGACCATCATACC
>BNUW01000081.1 GCA_025997655.1 Spirochaetia bacterium | reverse complement strand
AAGCAGCAATAACAAAGGAGAATTTTGACGCCGAGGTTGTACAGTCCCCAATCCCGGTTTTGGTTGATTTTTGGGCCGTCTGGTGCGGCCCCTGTAAGATGATGGGTCCCATGCTGGAGGACATTGCCGCCGAATACGAAGGCCGCCTGAAGATTGTCAAAGTTAACGCTGATGAGCAGGCGGACCTGGCGGAACAGCATAATGTGATGACCGTCCCGACCCTGGTTCTCTATAAAAATGGCACAGTCCAGGATCAAAGGTCCGGGGCTGTGCCCAAGCAGGGGATTATCAAATTCTTCAACGATTTTCTATAAGAGGCCGCAGAGGTTTTTCAATCAGAAACTCCGCGTCCTCTGCGGTTAAATTCTTCGTTTTGAGGCATTAGACCGATTGTATGTAAAACTCGACATTCGGCCTAAGAGTTAAACAAACACGAAGGACACAAAGGAAGAAAGAAAGGGGTATAGGGTTGAGGGTATGGAAAAGAAAAATCCTTCACTCCCCAGAGTAAGCCCTACATATAGCGTTATGCGTAATTTTATACGCTATATGTAGTAGTAAGTCAGTCAAGTTTAATTCTTTGCTACATAAAACCATACGTCCGCCGCAACTATAATACAATTGCCTGATTTATTCATCTGGGCGGAATATGTCGCTCTATCGCCCGGCGGAAAAGCAGCTAGTAAATTATTAAACTGCGTTTGCGATGCGGCAGTATTAATAACACTGCCCGCACCACTTATGCCAGCAAGAAATACCGATGCCGCATTTACTTCGGCAGTAGATGCGGTTCCGCTACTTAATGCGGGGTGTTCAGCAACATAAGTATTAATGGAAGTAAGTTCCGCACTAGACCAGTAATACTCTTTACTAACAACATAATAAGTTGTTGGCGGTGGAGGCGGTGGGTCATCCTCCTCATCGTCTTTGTTAAAGATATTGCACCCCATAAATATAGTGGAGAATACCACCATCAAAACCGACAAAACAAAAAACTTCTTCATACAAACCTCCTAAAAGATAACAGGACACATACATCCCGCTAATTCCCATAAATCAATCCGCTCTTTTCTTTTCTTCAATCGGTAAAAGGTTAGGGTTATTATTTGACTTTTGTAATTTCAAAAGTTTTTTTGCCGTCAATATAAGCGTATCCCGCCTATCATCCGTTAATTCAAAAAAAACTTTACTTAAATCGTCAAGTTTATCTGTTTTCCCCTTCATTTTATCCCTTTACCATCAGACCGCATTGAGGTCATATTATACCCTAAATGTAATCTTGTCAAGGGATTATTACAAAAATCCTATAAAAATCCACTTTGTAATCTTGTAGGGAAAAGGGGGGTATGGTATTATAGGGCAAGGGTAGGTTTTAAGGTTTGTATGGGAAAATCAGTCAATGAAAGAATAAAAGAAATTAGACAAGCATTAAAAATAAATCAGAGAGATTTTGCGAAGGGTATTTATATTAGTCAAAGTTTATATGCCGCTATTGAATTAAACGAAAGGCGGGTAAATGCCCGTCATATTGCTTTAATTGTCAATAAATACAAGGCAAACAAAGAATGGCTTGAAACGGGTAAGGGGGAAATGTTTATAGAACCTATCCCCGATGTTAAACTTGAATTATTAACAGAGATTTTCAATGAGTTAAACCAAACATATCAGGATTATTTACTTTTACAAGCAAACGAATTGTTAAAAATACAACACTTACCCCCTCTTCCCCCAGGGCCAGTGCATACTTGCTAAGTAATATCCACTGAATAGATAAAGAATGAAGAGAGGAGTAAACACAGAGATCGCAGAGGTTTCACATCAAACCTTTGAAAAATCTCCAAACCCCACACTCCTCTCTTCTCTTCCTTCTCTTTTCTTCACCTTTGTGTCCTTCGTGTCCTTCGTGGTTGATATTCTTCTTATTAACATTGTCAATGTTGTCTACCTACTAGGATTTAGGCACGTACCGTTTAACGCTGTTCGGTTTCCCCGGACTGGCATTGCTGGTGTCGGTGATGTACCAGTCGGCGGCGCTGTTCGTGTCGGCGGCCGTTTCGTCCCGGCAGATGGTCCTGGTGGCGGTGGTCCCCTTACTGAGGACCGCGTCCGGGGGGCCCAGGTTTTGGTTGCTTCCGTCCGCGCTTAGCCATGCTTTTTGGGCAGCCAGCAACGCCGCCGCCTGATTCATCCCGTCCTTCTTTGCCCAGGAACTATCGCTTGTTTCGCTGAGCAGTACTCCGTCCAGCACCGTATCATCCTGATCCATCAATAGAACCGCATCGGTTTTCCGCAGCCGTTTAATCGCCTCGGGAACCCAGAAATTCCGGGCATCAGGAAAGGCCTCCATTCCCGGGTCCAGGGTACGCAGGTGCAGTACCAGGTACTCCCCGGCGGCCACCTCCGTCGGGGGGAATATGAAAACCGGCTCCGTCATACTCGTCACGGCGGTGAAGAGCCGGATCGCCCCCAGGTTTCCCGCGCTGAGGGTTTTCATCTCCACAAATTCCACCCTGGCCTTGAGAGGGTCCTTATTCGAGGAATATTCCGTACGTAGTTCCGTGATTAAGAGCCCCGGTATCCGCTCGTTCCGGGAGTAGAAGGGCAGCAGCACCCCCAGGGTATTCCCCCGTTCATCCTCCACCAGCAGATCCGCCACGAACCACTCGCCATCGCCCATGGCCTCCTTCAGGTTCACCATCACCGCCGTTCCCTCGTTTATGGACTGGGTTTCCAGGGGCGGCGTAAAATTGATGGACGATACCTTGACGGGGTTGGAAAAATCAAACCGGATAACATGAGCGGAAAGGGCCTTGACCCCCAGGAATACCGGAGTTTCCATGCCGACTCCCAGAACCTTCTGTATGGCCTGTTCGGTGGAACAGGTACAGGCGGCGAACCCCAGAACCATCAGGATGACGCCATTTTTAAGTATCTTTGACATAATTGCCTCCGCCCGGATTATGTCGGAGGGGGATTTTTTGCTTTACTCAAAATGAATGTTTTATAAAGAAAAGATCAGTCCAGTTTTATGGTTTCCACCATATAACGGATGTCAGAGCCCCCGTCGTTAGGTTTCCGCATCTCAATTACGAAGATAAGCGAACCATCCCGGGGGGCGCGTATCACTTTCCGGATATCATAGGAAGTGATAAGGGGCCGCTTAAGCTGAGGGCTGCCCACGGTATAGGACTGCCTGGCCCCCGTTTTTGCAAGAATAATATGGAAGGAAGATACCAGATTGCTTCCACTGCCCTCAACGCGCTGTGTTAGGGAGGCCCGGTAGGAGGCGCCGGTCCGGAAATCCCGGAATTCAAAGGGGGTCTGCGTTGCCGTTTCCGGGGCAATGTAGAGGGGCTGCCCCTGCTGAAGAAAATTGATCCCATACCGGGCTGTCAGGGCGTTATTCTGGGAAAGAAGCCGGTACAGGGCGCCGGAGCCGTCCTGCCCCGCATTAATTGGCTGTGTATGGGTAAAGGAAACCCTGCCGCCGGGCATAAATTCGTTCCTGGACACATCGACCACCCCTAAGTCGGCCCAGGGCAGGAGGGAATGCGTTTTCACCCCGTGCTGGGCAAATACATACACCTTCCCATCCGGGGAAAACCCAAGGTCTACAAAGGATGCGACATCCCCCGCCCAAAGATGCACGGCGCCATAAACTAAAACGGCAACCACAAGAGAGAACAGTTTTCTCTGCACCATACAGGACTCCTCATTACTAGTATCGGAAAAACTTTCATAGTCTTAAGTAATAAAATTTCCCCTTTACATTATTTTTATTTTCCGGTACAGTTTTTCTTTAAGGAAGGTTTATTATGTCCCGTACATGCGATCTTTGTGGAAAACACACCATCACCGGCAACAAGGTGAGCCACGCCAAAAATCATACCCGCCGCACCTGGAAGCCGAATTTGCACAAGGTAAAGACCGAGATCCAGGGCACCACGGTTACCCTGAAGATCTGCGCCCGCTGCCTCAAAAGTGACTTTATCACCAAAAAGGTTTAAGAGGAAGCTTTCCGTCCTTTTATTGACGATTCTTCTCGTTTTCGTATCCTGTGGGAAGTCGGAGTCTTTTAATGTAGTCATTCTCCCACGGGAGGAGGAGTTTCATGCGGCATCTGCCTTCCTGGGGAACCTTCTGGATGCCGACGGTCGGCTTTCCTCCCTGGGCCTGTGTTTGATCCCGCTGGGTACCGGTGCCCCGGACCTGTTGCTGGAACTCTATTCCGGCTGGGGCTTTGAAGCCGAAGCTTCCGGCGATGAAAGCTTTAGGGTATCCGGAACCTATCTGGTTCCCCGGGGTGAAGCCCGCTATGACAGGCGGAATACCTCCCTTGAGGCATGCCTGGCGGGGGAGGAAACCCTGATACCCCTGCAAGACTTGTCCCCCCCGGGAATAGCCCTTCGGGTGGACGGCCTTTCAGCCGGGGATGATGGCTACCCCCTTGTTTGGGAAACCAGGGTGCGTCTTTCTGCGGGAAGCGAGACGGGAAGCCGGAAAACTGAGGCCAGGATAGCTGCTATGCAGAGTTCGCTTGAAGCTCTGTTGCGGGAGCAGCTTAGCGGGACGCCGAATCCGCTGCTGGAAGCCCGGCCCCAACTGTTTTGGCTTGCCGCCGCCGGTGACTTGATGCTGGGCCGGGGGGCCGGGGAAATACTCCTTCGGGAAGGGCCGGAGGGAATTTTTGGGGAGACCGCCGCACTGCTTGCCGGGGCGGACCTTGCCATCGTGAACCTGGAGGGGGCGCTGAGCGACCGGGGGGATAGGGTGGAGAAGACCTACAACTTTCGCTTCCCCCCGGTACTGGCCGGGACTCTGCGGGACGCCGGAATTGACGCGGTGCTCCTGGCCAATAACCACATCTACGATTTCGGCCCCGATGCTTTTCTTGATACCCTGATCCATCTGGAAACCGCCGGTACCGGCATACTTGGCGCGGGGCGGGACCTCTCAGCCGCCGCGGCGCCCTTTGTATTTACCGGGGATGAAGTCCCGCCGGTTCACGTTTTTGGCATAGCCTCCTTTCCCCGTGAAGCAAGCGGCTGGGATGGCCTCAGCATAGCGGCGGGGGAGAACAAGCCGGGAATACTCCATGCCGGGCGGGGCGGGGCGGAGAAGCTAAAGGAAGGGTTTTCCGCCGAGGCGCTGGATATGGTGTTTTTCCATGGGGGCAACGAATGGACCACCACGCCGGATGCCCGGACCCGTGCCCTATACACGGACCTGATAAAAGCCGGGGCGGACATCATCATCGGCTCCCATCCCCATATCGTCCAGGGCTTTGAGTGGATTGAGGGGAAGCCCATCTTCTGGTCCCTGGGAAATTTTGTCTTTGCGGGAATGGAAAATACCGGCGGCGGGGATGAGGGGCTTTTTTTACAGTTGGGGTTTTGGGGGACGAAGCTTATCTATATTGAACCCTATGCCCTGGTGCTGTCCGGGCCGCGGACGAAGATTGCACGGTAACCGGCGGCAAGATGCCGCTTACCGCCCTTCGAACAGCCCCGTTGCCTGTTCCCGAACCTGATCCGCCACTGCCTGGTAGTTCCCCCTGAGGGCATTCATGTTCTGATTATAAAAGGCCAGGAATTCCGGGTCCTGGAGGGGGTCAATCTTTACCGCCCTGCCGTAGCGCCGGGCCAGTTCCTCTTCTTTTTGGCGCAGCTTAGGGGCGTACTGTCGGCGTATCGCCTCATCGTATTGGGCCATTTCTCCTAAATATTGGGTGATGGCCTGGAGGAATTGCTTGTAGAGTGCCCCGAAATGGGGGTCGGCTATCACTGCCAGGAGACCCTTCCCGGCGGCCTCGATCCGCTTCTCATCGTCCTGCGTAACCGGAAGGGCAACCTGGGCGATAAGCACATCGAATATACCCTGTTTCAGGGCGCCCAGTTCCTCCTTCGAGGCCTTTTTCAGTTCCCCCTCCATCCCATCCTTGGGATTTGCCAGAAAAGCGTTGGCCAGCTTTTTCCCCCGCTGCTTTGCCTCAAACTGATCGATGCTGCCCTTATCACTCTTTACGGACTCGGTCCGTTCCAGGGCCAATTCCAACGCACTCTTTATCCGTCCCATTTAGTCCACCTTATGTTGATATCTTTACTTATAAGATAACAAAAAGGCCGGCGCCGGTACAGACGGCATCCATTTTTTTATCATGGGGCTCGGTGGGCACCTCGGTAATCACCTGCTGCTCCAGGCAGAGGGCCACCCGGACGTAGGGGACCTTTAGGCCGTCCAGTCTGGCGAAGAAGCGGTCGTAGTAGCCCTTGCCGTGACCCATGCGGTTGCCCTGCCGGTCAAAAGCCATGCCGGGCACCACCATTAGGGCGGGGGGCTCACCGGGTTTTACGGAATCCCCAGCCTCGGAGGGGAATTCCTCGGGCAGGACCGGGCCCTCGATCAGGGGTTCCCGAATGTCGAAAGCGCCGGTCTTCCAGGGGCCATCGGCGGACTTGATGCGGAAAAACCGGGCTATCTCCCCCTCACAAATAGGGAGGAAGACCTTTTTCCCCTGCTTAAAGGCCAGGTGCAAAAGGGGCGCCGTATCGATTTCACCGGGGGCGTCAAGAAAGAGCAGCACCGTTTTGGCGTTCCGCCAGGCCGGAAATGCGGCCATGAATTCCGCCGCCCGTTTTCCCTCCCCCTGATACACCGCAGGCTCAAGGGCCGCAAGCTGTTTCCGGAGGGTTTTACGAAGTTCTTGTTTAGGAGTTGCCATGGAAGGATTATAGCATGGGTTTGCGAAAAAAGCCAAGGAAAAAAGCCCGTTGTGCCGGTAAAATGTAGTATAGTAGCGGCAGGGAGAAAACCATGATGACAACAGGACAGGTACAGGGCGAGGCCCCAATGACCTTTGAACAGATCCGGGAGATGTTCCAGGAGATAGGCCGGAAACAGGAAGAGACGGACCGGCAGATAAGCAGATTGGGCAGCCGTTTGGGCGATCTTATTGAGCATTTAACCGCGTCAAATATTCTTGACAAGTTTAATGATGAAGGTTACCAGTTTACCCAAATTTCCCGCAATCATACATTAAAAGACACCAAGAACATGGTTATAGCGGAAATTGACATTCTGTTGGAAAATGGGAATTATGCCATGGTGGTAGAGGTAAAAACGAACCTGACCAAGAGCGATATCAAGGATCATCTGAAACGGATGGAAACCTTGAGGCGCTATGCCGATGCCCGTGGAGACAAGCGGAAATTTGTAAGCAGCGTAGCCGGAGCGCTCATTGATGATGGAGCCAGGGAATATGCTCTGGCACAGGGTCTTTATGTCATTGAGCACCCCGGTCAAACGGTAGAGATAGTAGCCCCGCCCAAAAAACGCGAATGGTAAAAAGTATATTTAGAGCGTCCCTTCCAAAAAACCGGGCGCTATTCCACCACTAAGTAATGGATAGCGCCGGTTTTTTGGAAATAACTCCGTATACAAAGGAAAAGAGTATGCTCCCAACTAAGTATTGGGCATGCTCTTTTCTGTAGTTATTAGAATATAGCCACTACACTCCCGTCGCTCCAGGTCTTGGTGATATAGTCCTTCACTTTCTGGGACCGCAGCGCCGCTTGCAGAGCCACAATCCGGGCATCGGTTTCGTTGCCCTTTTTCACCACCACGATATTCACGTAGGGGGATTGGGCGCCCTCAATGATGATGGAATCCCTGGAGGGGATGAGCCCCGCATCCAGGGCGTAGTTGCCGTTGATGGTCGCGGCGTCCACATCCGGCAGGGACCGGGGAAGCTGGGCGGCCTCAAGTTCCCGGAACTTCAGGTTTTTGGGATTGGCGGCGATGTCCTGGATGGTGGCGGTGATCCCCGTTCCCGGCTTGAGGGTGATGACTCCGTTCGCCGCCAGCAGCAACAAAGCCCGGCCGCCATTGGAGGGATCGTTGGGGATGGCAATGGTGGCGCCCTCCTTGAGGTCCGCGAGGTTCTTAATGGAATTGGAATAAAGGCCGAAGGGTTCCACATGGACGCCAAAGGCGCTGACCAGCTTTTCGGCCCATTCATCGTTGCTGGCCAGGTAGGGGATGTGCTGGAAGAAGTTGGCGTCAATGTCCCCCGCAAGAACCGCCGTATTTGGGGTCACGTAGTCGGTGAACTCCACCACCTTGAGGGTAATTCCCTTGGCGGCAAGGTCGTCCTTTACCAGGTTGAGCAGATCCGCGTGGGGAACCGGGGTGGCTCCCACGATCAGGGTCACCGGGGTGGCCTTCTTTTTGCATCCGATCACGGTCAGTGAAAGGACTGCCAAGCTAAGCGACAACAAGATTACCAGTGTCTTTTTCATGTTAATTCCTCCTATAGAATTAATAAAAATATTGCAATGAAGTTTTATGCTTCATCGTTTCGATAGTAAACTGCGGCTTATCGCCGTTCCGGTAAGCTGCACCGCCTCCACCAGGATAAGGATGATGATCACCGCCGCGAGGGTTACATCTTTTAATTCCTATTGCATTGTAAAAACATCTCCCGAAAAACTAAAGAGATTGGAAGCATTTGAATTTGCCCAAGGTGTTTGTTCATTGTCAGTTATACTATGCACCTTTTGTATTAGTTTTGGCATAACTAGGGTGATAGGAGCATTTTCACGTATAATCTCTTTCAAAGCTTCTGTAAATGGAGAATTTCTCCCTGCTCCATCTTGTGCTGTTGTATTTGGAGCAGTTGAGAATATAACAACCGATTCATGCGGTTGTTTTGTAATCACCGTAAGACCTCTTTCAGCACCTCTATCCGGCAATGGGCTGTTACGACAGGCATCAAGTATGATAATACTTCTTGCTGCTGGAGAATGTTCAATATTATCACTAATTTCCTGTAATGAAAATGCTTTTCTGCGAAGCTCCGCATTTGTCTTTATAGATTGGTCAACGGGAAGTAAATAATTTTCCCCTCCATTCTGTACCCCATGACCAGCATAAAAAATAAGTACCGTATCACCGCTGGTTATAGATTTATTAAATTTGGAAATTTGCTCTTCCATTGTTTTTAAATCGCCATCAAATACAGAAAAAACAGTATAATTTACTGCCCGCAACGCGGTGGTAATGTCTTTTGCATCATTTGATGGATTAGATAACCTCGTTAGATATTGATAATTACTATTTCCAATAACAAGGGCCTTCTTCTGACCAGTAGTTGGTACCATTACAAGCCCGGACGAATTATTTTGTATTACGGGAGGCTGCTGAGGTGTTGATACAGGCGGTGGTGTGTATACAGGAGCCGGTGGCGACGGTGTAGTCGCTGATCCATGGGACTCCCTGAAAATCGCTACCACGCTCCCGTCGGCCCAGGTTTTGTTGATATAGTCCTCAACCTTCTGGGAACGCAACGCCGCTTTCAGTGCCTGAATCCGGGCATCGGTTTCGTTGCCCTTTTTCACCACCACGATATTCACGTAGGGGGATTGGGCGCCCTCAATGATGATGGAATCCCTGGAGGGGATGAGCCCCGCATCCAGAGCGTAGTTGCCGTTGATGGTCGCGGCATCCACATCCGGCAGGGACCGGGGAAGCTGGGCGGCCTCAAGTTCCCGGAACTTCAGGTTTTTGGGATTGGCGGCGATGTCCTGGATGGTAGCGGTGATCCCCGTCCCCGGCTTGAGGGTGATGACCCCGTTGGCCGCTAGCAGCAGCAAAGCCCGGCCGCCATTGGAGGGATCGTTGGGGATGGCAATGGTGGCGCCCTCCTTGAGGTCCGCGAGGTTCTTAATGGAATTGGAATAGAGGCCGAAGGGTTCCACATGGACGCCAAAGGCGCTGACCAGCTTTTCGGCCCATTCATCGTTGCTGGCCAGGTAGGGGATGTGCTGGAAGAAGTTGGCGTCAATGTCCCCCGCAAGAACCGCCGTGTTGGGGGTCACATAGTCGGTGAACTCCACCACCTTGAGGGTAATTCCCTTGGCGGCAAGGTCGTCCTTTACCAGATTCAATAAATCTGCGTGGGGAACCGGGGTGGCTCCCACGGTCAGGGTTGTTCCGGCGTCCTTTTTACCGCCCGCATACACCGGCAAAACCAGGCCGAAAACCAGGGCGCCCGCAATAAGCAGGCTTACAAAAGTCTTTTTCATCTTAATTCCTCCTATAGAATTAATGATATATTGCAATGAAGTCCTTTTAGGAAATTATGTTTCCCGGCTTCATCGTTTCGATAGTAAACTGCGGCTAATCGCCGTCCCGGTAAGCTGCACCGCCTCCACCAGGGTAAGGATGATGATCACCGCCGCGATGGTTACATCGGTTCTGAACCGGTAGTAACCGTAGCGGATAGCCAGATCCCCCAGCCCGCCGCCGCCGATAGCCCCCGCCATGGCCGAATAGCCGATCAGGTTGATAATGGTCAGGGCGAGGCCGGAAACCAAGGCCGGCATAGCCTCGGGAATCAGTACCTTCCTGATAATCTGCATATTGGTGGAGCCCATGGCCCGTGCCGCAACCAGCACGCCGCTGTCTACCTCCGACAACGCAGCCTCGGCAATCCGGGCAACGAAGGGCGCCGCCGCAATGGACAGGGGGATGATCACCGCCGTGGGGCCGATGCTGGTGCCGATGATGAACCGGGACAGGGGGATCAACAGGATCATCAGGATGATAAACGGAAGGGAGCGGAAAAGGTTCACGATTCGGGAGAGTACATTGTACAAGACGGTACGGGGGCTAAGGCCCGCCGGGGAGGTACTATAGAGGAAAGCCCCAAGGGGGAAGCCCAGGATGCAGGCGAAAAGGGCGGAGGCCAGGGTCATGTAGACCGTGTCCGCCGTGGCCTGGGGGAGGAGGGCCAGAAGGGCCATGAATTTATCCCTATCCATTGATCATCTCCCTTGCCGCCGTCGTTTGGGGGGCCTCAAACACCGCTTGAACGCTGCCTGACTCCACGATGCGCCCCGCCTCCATCACCGCCACATCCCGGCACACCGCCCGGATGACCTCCATTTGATGGGTTACCAGTATCACCGTGAGCCCCAGCTTCCCGTGCAGATCCCGGATAAGGGCGAGGATGGACCGGGTAGTCTGGGGGTCCAGGGCGCTGGTTGCCTCGTCGCAGAACAGGACCTCCGGCTTTGCCGCCAGGGCACGGGCGATGGCCACCCGCTGTTTCTGCCCGCCGGAAAGTTCCCGGAGCCGCGCCTTGCGTTTATCCCGGATATCCACCAGTTCCAGCAGCTCATCCACCCGTTCATGTATCTGTTTCTTCGGGACCCCCGCTATTTCCAGGGGGTAGGCGATATTCCCCGTCACATTCCGGGATCCCAGGAGGTTGAAGTTCTGAAAAATCATGCCCATTCTTCGCCGCCTCTGTAAAAGCTCGTTTCCCCG
>BNUW01000080.1 GCA_025997655.1 Spirochaetia bacterium | reverse complement strand
ACATAGACTAAAAAAGAAAACCGCCCGGATGAAGAATCACCCGAGCGGTTTTCTTTTCTCTATGCCATTCGAGCTTTTATAAGCTCCGGAAGAAACACCCCCTCTGCTTCCCCAAGCTGCCGAGCCAAATAGGTTTCCCCGCCCCCTGTCCGAGCCAGAGCGGACAACATCGGTAAAGAAACATCGTCAATTTTACCGTCAATGAAAGTTCCCTTATGGGTAAATTGCACCCTTATCTTGTTTATCAGATTCCGGCACGTCATCTTTTCAAGGTCAATATCCCAATTATTGACAATCATACCCTATCCTCCCGCAGCTTTCGTTTTCAGAACGATAATATTATTTTCCGGTCGGGTAACCAGAAACCCATCACGCTTGCGAAACCTTAGAAAAAGTTCCCCATATTCCAAACTTTCCGTAGTCTGATCAAACTTCTTGATCTCGATTCCTTTCCGGTTGCCATGCTGAATCCGTTTAGGATTCATAAAAATCGCAAACGGCGTATCAGCCCCAATATCCGCCATTTGAGGAAGGATACCCACCTCATGATAGGGGTACAAGTCCAGTTTCCCCGGCATAGCCTCCATAGGCCGCCGCCAAATAGGACGCCCCGTTGTATCCTCAATGTTCGCCACATGGTTAAGCACCGTTTCATTCAGGAACCACGCACAATCCTTGCGCTCCTCCGCAGGAATTTTATACACCGCATCCCGAAAGTCTTTCCAGGATAGATCATTGACCGTTGCCCCCGCAATAGAAACCTTCACCGTCCCCGCCGCTTCCATAGCCCCGGTAAAGGGATCATCATCGGCCAGCAAACATTGACGGTCAAACTCTTGCCCATACACTTCTGTAAACTCATCCATGAACATAGCCCCCAGGTCAACGAAAATGTCCTCCTCAAATTCGTCATACCACGGAATATACCCCGCCAAGGTGTACGCTTTCAGTTCAACACGTTCCGCCCCCCTGGGCTTGGAACCGGTAATCTGCTGCCCATAAGCCGTAAGCCAATGAAGCTGCACCCCGCCCCGGTCCCTGGTGGGAAGCATAATAGACGGCCCCATCATCGGCCTATTCCGCACCAATCCCATCATTACCGATTTTTTAGCGGCATCCTGCATAATCTCCGTTTCATAAATCGGATTGATAAGATACTGTTCATTCGTTGCCAAATTTCCCATCGGCGAACCGAGCGCTGCCTTTTCCGCCACCCCTGATAGTTTCCAGCCCTTATCACTCCATGAAACATCATGGGGATTCGTCCAGTTCTCCGCTTTCAAGTTCGGCGTAAAGTTCAGTTCCGCCAGGGCGCCATGATTGCCCCCCCACGCCGCCGCCAACGCCTTACCCAGCCGGTAGCAGAGTTCCCGCCGCGACAACTCTCGGGGATTCGCCGCCTGTCCCTTGATGCCGTCCCGCAGTTCCTTGACCGTTTGTTTCAACGCTTCGGTTTCCGCCGCCTGATCCCCGGTAACCGTTTCCAGAACCTTAACAATATCCTCAAGAATTTGTTCCTTCTCCTTGAAGTATTGTTCCGCTTTCGCCGGATCACTAAACCCGGCTTTTTCGATAGTAGTCATAGCGGCAAGTTTCGCCTTTACCGCCTTGATCAACTCATTTTCCATAGTTCACTCCTGATTTCGGACCGCTGGTCCGCTCTGTATGATGTTTCCCCAAAAATCAGGAAAACCCGCCGCCTGCTTCGATTCCGTTACCGTCTTTGCCATGGCAAACGGATTTGCCGGAACATTACAAATACTGAATTCCAAAAGCTCCTGTTTTCTGAAAATCAACGCCGTTCCATCCTTGCCCGGACCCATGTCCGCATCCTCCTTTGAAGGAAGCTCTATCTCCAAAATTCTGAATCCCACCGACCCCGCCCTTAGTACCCCCGCTTTCACTCGTTCCCCAATACCCCAGCCAAAGGGATCATAGTCCTTGCTATTAAAAACGATATTCCCATGCAGCCCCTTGTCATCGGCGAACACTTTTTCTGCCCTGCCTATCGCTGGAATCGAATAACAATGTGCCCATTGAATGACCGGATTTTCCAGGTATCGCTTGAAATCCCACCCCGCCGGATCAACCCGCTCATCGTATCGGTCCAAATCAAAAGTAGAGAAGATCCACGGCACCCCCTGATCCGTTTCCCCCTGTTCAGTTGCAAGACAAAACGGAACCGATGCAATACACTCCATATCAAGCCCATCCTTGACCGTTTTAACGCCACCCTCCGTTCCATACATACCCAATTCCCCCCGCAGAAATTCCATCAGAACCGCCCGGCTCTGTACCTGGAATTCGCCGCTTTTACACCGTATCAACATAGAAGCCCCCTCATACAACACATACCTCCGCCCGACGTATCTCACCCAATAAAAAACATTGCCGGTTAAGTTCCAAACAATTTTCTACACCGTAATTCGCAAAAAGCGCCTTCTTGTGTATTTCCACCGTTTTAATACTCACCCCTAAAATATTCGCTATCTCCTTGCCCTTCTTGGCGGCCCAGATTAAACGCTTAACATCCTCCTGCCGCGCCGTCGAATCTATCCGCAATTCCGGTGTATCATCGGACAAGTTATCGTATGCCTCCAGAATATTGCCGGAAGTATACTCTTGATTAAGCAGCACCCGGTTAATACCCCGCCGGAATTTACTCACCCCAAAACTCAAATCAATAACACTCCGCGCGCCAAACCGCAGAAAATCCACCAACCGTTCCGGTTGAAAAGAATTGATATTACAAACCGTAATATTCAATTCAGGCCGGTCCCGCAGTAAAAGCCCAACCCGGCGCGGCGTTGAATCCAAATAGAAATTAGCGTCAATAATGATAAGCTTCGGGCTTAACGCGCTTATCAGCCGGTTCAACGCCTTACCCTCATCACCGGTAGTCATTATCTGCCGCAGCCCTAACCGTTTCAGAAGGAAAATACCTAAGAGATTAAGACTTTTCGAACGGCATACCAGCAGCACCGGACTAAGAAACTTCATCGGCGCCGCCCTTGCCCGTTGTAGGCATCATATTCTTAGGCCGGTACCACACATCCCCCCAGGGCTTTGTATCCTTCCCCCGTTCCCGCAGCACATCGTTGATAGTTTTCAAACCCGCATTAATTTCCGCAATATCCCTGCCGCTCTGTTCATCTTCGCTTTTCTGTAGTTCCGGTATATCCTGCAAATTGAATACCCCGGTTTCCCGCAGCCCGAACCGCACAAAGAATTGACTTTCCAAAATACTTTCAAACTGCCGCAGAAGCGGAACCAGGGTATACTTCCAAAAAGCGGCGTGTTGCTCCCCGGTATCCTTCCCGGAAAGCGAAGTAGTCTTATCAGCGATATTGGCAACCCTCGGCGGAATCCCGTACTTGGCAAGGATGGTATAGACATTCCACCGTTTGAGTTCAAATAGTTTGACCACTTCCGGCGTAAATGAAAGCGGTTCAAAACTGGTCCCTTTCCCCAGCACCGCAATCTTCCTGTTGGCCCGAACCGCCCCGTATTTACTCTCCCACCGCCGCTCTAAAGCGTCCGCTTCCTCCGGCCTGATAGCCTGGTCAGTTTTGAGTATCCCCATCGGTACGGCATTATGTTTTAGTAATTGTGAATTAGCTTTATTAGCGTAGAAATCCTGTTCCAGTTCAAGCGCCTGCGCAACAAGCGGATTTATCCCCCGGTCCGGGTTCCATGGATTCCAATCTTTAAAATGAATCAGCTCATCTTGAAGAAGGGGAATAACTTCAAAATCGGTTTGATAAAACCAGCGGCGTGTATTATTTTGTTTTAAGCCACGAGAATCAATCCTGTCCTCACATCGCATCCTCCGGGGGTCCAGAATGATAATCTCATCCGGAATCCCGCCCGAATAGTTCGACCCAAAGTACCAAAAGGCTTCACCCTCTAAGAACCACCACCCCGCAGTTTCCTTCCACAGATCGTAGCGGCTCAAACCCTTATTTGGCCTTCGAAAGAGTTCAAAAAGCGGCCCCGAATTAACTTCGTTTCCACATCTCTCCACAATAAAATCAGCCCGCGCAATATTACGGATTAGAATCGTGACCGCAATATTTACCCAGGCGTTGAAAAGGTAACTATCCCCACCGTGGGGGCCTACATTCATTGTAGTACATGTATCATCAAAAAAATCCATTTCTTCAAAACTTTCCACCTTTTTTTCCTTTTGATGATGATATTTGGTGATAAATTGGGTAAAAAGGTTCATTGCGCGATAACCCCCCGTTGAATATCAGAGAAAATCGCGTACCGCAGGGCATCCAGGAAATGATCATTAACCTTAATAATCTCCCCGCCCTCATCCCGGCAGTAGTCCCACACCTCTGACAGTATACCGGTACAGCCAGCAGCGACATAAAACTGCCCCCGCTCTATCTTGGCATTGATAAAATCAATCCCGCTTTCAACACTATTATTCGCCTTAACCCCCCCGGTAATTTCCTGTAACCGTTCACCACCCGCAGGGTCACAGTACACCGGGAACCCGAACCCATCAGGCTCAATAGCGAACCACCCCCGCGCCGTCAATTCATCATTGAAAGATTTCGTAGTCATGTTGAAAGCGCCATAATCGGCAATCACATAAATGCACTCACCCACCCAGCCAATCTTGACATTGGTTATGTTCAACCCAAAGTCCTGCCCGGCAGCAATCCGATCATATTCGGCTGGCATATCCGCTGAATTCAAAATCATGGCCTCATCGAATTGCTCATAGATAACGCCATCCGCTTTCACCCACAACCCATCACGGAACCGCGCCTTTTGTTTCTCCGGCATAGCGTCCAGAACATCACTGATATAATCATCCGCCAAATGCTCTTTATTATCCGCAGGGTTTAACATCATCGAGGTGTATAACTCCGGCTTTATCAATGCCGCCCCGGTTAGAAATTGTTTTTTCCGGATAAAAATAGTATGCGCCCAATGTAAGGGACTCCCCGGATTACAGTCATACAGAAACAAATTCCGGCACCCCGGCGTCCGCATAGCTAACCGTGAATACGCCGTAGTCACCGCCAGATAGCTTAACTGTGATATTTCATTAAAGTAAATCGTATTGTACTCATGTCCCAAAATCTTATCCGCCTGTTCTCTATCCCCCAGCCCGCCTATCCAAATCTCACTACCGTTAAAAAGGGTAATCATACTTTCATGGGTCAGATAGCGGAATCCATTACTCCCAACCGTATTCATAAGCGCCGGTAATAATGTTTCCCGCAGTACCGAACTCCGTGCATCCTTGGCGCGCAACCGGCAAATCAAATGCCGTGACCCCGCAAACCGGATAGCCCGGAACACCATAACCATAACCAGCACCGTAGTCTTCCCCGACCGTGACCCCCCGAACAGCAAAATATGTTTCGCGCCGCCCTTCACTAAGCGCAGCGCCAGCTTTTGTACCTCAGTCGGCTTAAACAACGTCACCCTACAACCCCTCAAATTCAGAAATGAAATTTATTTGCCCGGTTTTATCTACCGAACCTTCCGTTTTGCTATTTCCGTCCACCACACCCAGAAGTTCCCGGTTTAACCGAATCGCCGTAGTCACCCACACCGGCAATGTAGCCTGCCCCAAATCCGCCGGGTCCATACAATCCAACTTCTTACCGACCACCCCTACCATCTTCGCCAACCCCGCCCGGTCCACCGTCCCCTGTTCCTCGATAGTCCTCCGCACCTCCGCCTGTTTCAGCTTATCCACATACCCGTCAAAATCCGCCGCCCGTTCCCGCCACTTAAACGCCGCAGACCACCCCCGCCACAACCGGTACTGCCGTCCCCGCTTCGTTTCATCCTTGACCAAGGCTGCTTGCTGCCAACTTTCCACCACCCGGCGGATTTGGGGCAGGCTACATTGCCGGTGTGGGTGACTACGGCGATTCGGTTAAACCGGGAACTTCTGGGTGTGGTGGACGGAAATAGCAAAACGGAAGGTTCGGTAGATAAAACCGGGCAAATAAATTTCATTTCTGAATTTGAGGGGTTGTAGGGTGACGTTGTTTAAGCCGACTGAGGTACAAAAGCTGGCGCTGCGCTTAGTGAAGGGCGGCGCGAAACATATTTTGCTGTTCGGGGGGTCACGGTCGGGGAAGACTACGGTGCTGGTTATGGTTATGGTGTTCCGGGCTATCCGGTTTGCGGGGTCACGGCATTTGATTTGCCGGTTGCGCGCCAAGGATGCACGGAGTTCGGTACTGCGGGAAACATTATTACCGGCGCTTATGAATACGGTTGGGAGTAATGGATTCCGCTATCTGACCCATGAAAGTATGATTACCCTTTTTAACGGTAGTGAGATTTGGATAGGCGGGCTGGGGGATAGAGAACAGGCGGATAAGATTTTGGGACATGAGTACAATACGATTTACTTTAATGAAATATCACAGTTAAGCTATCTGGCGGTGACTACGGCGTATTCACGGTTAGCTATGCGGACGCCGGGGTGCCGGAATTTGTTTCTGTATGACTGTAATCCGGGGAGTCCCTTACATTGGGCGCATACTATTTTTATCCGGAAAAAACAATTTCTAACCGGGGCGGCATTGATAAAGCCGGAGTTATACACCTCGATGATGTTAAACCCTGCGGATAATAAAGAGCATTTGGCGGATGATTATATCAGTGATGTTCTGGACGCTATGCCGGAGAAACAAAAGGCGCGGTTCCGTGATGGGTTGTGGGTGAAAGCGGATGGCGTTATCTATGAGCAATTCGATGAGGCCATGATTTTGAATTCAGCGGATATGCCAGCCGAATATGATCGGATTGCTGCCGGGCAGGACTTTGGGTTGAACATAACCAATGTCAAGATTGGCTGGGTGGGTGAGTGCATTTATGTGATTGCCGATTATGGCGCTTTCAACATGACTACGAAATCTTTCAATGATGAATTGACGGCGCGGGGGTGGTTCGCTATTGAGCCTGATGGGTTCGGGTTCCCGGTGTACTGTGACCCTGCGGGTGGTGAACGGTTACAGGAAATTACCGGGGGGGTTAAGGCGAATAATAGTGTTGAAAGCGGGATTGATTTTATCAATGCCAAGATAGAGCGGGGGCAGTTTTATGTCGCTGCTGGCTGTACCGGTATACTGTCAGAGGTGTGGGACTACTGCCGGGATGAGGGCGGGGAGATTATTAAGGTTAATGATCATTTCCTGGATGCCCTGCGGTACGCGATTTTCTCTGATATTCAACGGGGGGTTATCGCGCAATGAACCTTTTTACCCAATTTATCACCAAATATCATCATCAAAAGGAAAAAAAGGTGGAAAGTTTTGAAGAAATGGATTTTTTTGATGATACATGTACTACAATGAATGTAGGCCCCCACGGTGGGGATAGTTACCTTTTCAACGCCTGGGTAAATATTGCGGTCACGATTCTAATCCGTAATATTGCGCGGGCTGATTTTATTGTGGAGAGATGTGGAAACGAAGTTAATTCGGGGCCGCTTTTTGAACTCTTTCGAAGGCCAAATAAGGGTTTGAGCCGCTACGATCTGTGGAAGGAAACTGCGGGGTGGTGGTTCTTAGAGGGTGAAGCCTTTTGGTACTTTGGGTCGAACTATTCGGGCGGGATTCCGGATGAGATTATCATTCTGGACCCCCGGAGGATGCGATGTGAGGACAGGATTGATTCTCGTGGCTTAAAACAAAATAATACACGCCGCTGGTTTTATCAAACCGATTTTGAAGTTATTCCCCTTCTTCAAGATGAGCTGATTCATTTTAAAGATTGGAATCCATGGAACCCGGACCGGGGGATAAATCCGCTTGTTGCGCAGGCGCTTGAACTGGAACAGGATTTCTACGCTAATAAAGCTAATTCACAATTACTAAAACATAATGCCGTACCGATGGGGATACTCAAAACTGACCAGGCTATCAGGCCGGAGGAAGCGGACGCTTTAGAGCGGCGGTGGGAGAGTAAATACGGGGCGGTTCGGGCCAACAGGAAGATTGCGGTGCTGGGGAAAGGGACCAGTTTTGAACCGCTTTCATTTACGCCGGAAGTGGTCAAACTATTTGAACTCAAACGGTGGAATGTCTATACCATCCTTGCCAAGTACGGGATTCCGCCGAGGGTTGCCAATATCGCTGATAAGACTACTTCGCTTTCCGGGAAGGATACCGGGGAGCAACACGCCGCTTTTTGGAAGTATACCCTGGTTCCGCTTCTGCGGCAGTTTGAAAGTATTTTGGAAAGTCAATTCTTTGTGCGGTTCGGGCTGCGGGAAACCGGGGTATTCAATTTGCAGGATATACCGGAACTACAGAAAAGCGAAGATGAACAGAGCGGCAGGGATATTGCGGAAATTAATGCGGGTTTGAAAACTATCAACGATGTGCTGCGGGAACGGGGGAAGGATACAAAGCCCTGGGGGGATGTGTGGTACCGGCCTAAGAATATGATGCCTACAACGGGCAAGGGCGGCGCCGATGAAGTTTCTTAGTCCGGTGCTGCTGGTATGCCGTTCGAAAAGTCTTAATCTCTTAGGTATTTTCCTTCTGAAACGGTTAGGGCTGCGGCAGATAATGACTACCGGTGATGAGGGTAAGGCGTTGAACCGGCTGATAAGCGCGTTAAGCCCGAAGCTTATCATTATTGACGCTAATTTCTATTTGGATTCAACGCCGCGCCGGGTTGGGCTTTTACTGCGGGACCGGCCTGAATTGAATATTACGGTTTGTAATATCAATTCTTTTCAACCGGAACGGTTGGTGGATTTTCTGCGGTTTGGCGCGCGGAGTGTTATTGATTTGAGTTTTGGGGTGAGTAAATTCCGGCGGGGTATTAACCGGGTGCTGCTTAATCAAGAGTATACTTCCGGCAATATTCTGGAGGCATACGATAACTTGTCCGATGATACACCGGAATTGCGGATAGATTCGACGGCGCGGCAGGAGGATGTTAAGCGTTTAATCTGGGCCGCCAAGAAGGGCAAGGAGATAGCGAATATTTTAGGGGTGAGTATTAAAACGGTGGAAATACACAAGAAGGCGCTTTTTGCGAATTACGGTGTAGAAAATTGTTTGGAACTTAACCGGCAATGTTTTTTATTGGGTGAGATACGTCGGGCGGAGGTATGTGTTGTATGAGGGGGCTTCTATGTTGATACGGTGTAAAAGCGGCGAATTCCAGGTACAGAGCCGGGCGGTTCTGATGGAATTTCTGCGGGGGGAATTGGGTATGTATGGAACGGAGGGTGGCGTTAAAACGGTCAAGGATGGGCTTGATATGGAGTGTATTGCATCGGTTCCGTTTTGTCTTGCAACTGAACAGGGGGAAACGGATCAGGGGGTGCCGTGGATCTTCTCTACTTTTGATTTGGACCGATACGATGAGCGGGTTGATCCGGCGGGGTGGGATTTCAAGCGATACCTGGAAAATCCGGTCATTCAATGGGCACATTGTTATTCGATTCCAGCGATAGGCAGGGCAGAAAAAGTGTTCGCCGATGACAAGGGGCTGCATGGGAATATCGTTTTTAATAGCAAGGACTATGATCCCTTTGGCTGGGGTATTGGGGAACGAGTGAAAGCGGGGGTACTAAGGGCGGGGTCGGTGGGATTCAGAATTTTGGAGATAGAGCTTCCTTCAAAGGAGGATGCGGACATGGGTCCGGGCAAGGATGGAACGGCGTTGATTTTCAGAAAACAGGAGCTTTTGGAATTCAGTATTTGTAATGTTCCGGCAAATCCGTTTGCCATGGCAAAGACGGTAACGGAATCGAAGCAGGCGGCGGGTTTTCCTGATTTTTGGGGAAACATCATACAGAGCGGACCAGCGGTCCGAAATCAGGAGTGAACTATGGAAAATGAGTTGATCAAGGCGGTAAAGGCGAAACTTGCCGCTATGACTACTATCGAAAAAGCCGGGTTTAGTGATCCGGCGAAAGCGGAACAATACTTCAAGGAGAAGGAACAAATTCTTGAGGATATTGTTAAGGTTCTGGAAACGGTTACCGGGGATCAGGCGGCGGAAACCGAAGCGTTGAAACAAACGGTCAAGGAACTGCGGGACGGCATCAAGGGACAGGCGGCGAATCCCCGAGAGTTGTCGCGGCGGGAACTCTGCTACCGGCTGGGTAAGGCGTTGGCGGCGGCGTGGGGGGGCAATCATGGCGCCCTGGCGGAACTGAACTTTACGCCGAACTTGAAAGCGGAGAACTGGACGAATCCCCATGATGTTTCATGGAGTGATAAGGGCTGGAAACTATCAGGGGTGGCGGAAAAGGCAGCGCTCGGTTCGCCGATGGGAAATTTGGCAACGAATGAACAGTATCTTATCAATCCGATTTATGAAACGGAGATTATGCAGGATGCCGCTAAAAAATCGGTAATGATGGGATTGGTGCGGAATAGGCCGATGATGGGGCCGTCTATTATGCTTCCCACCAGGGACCGGGGCGGGGTGCAGCTTCATTGGCTTACGGCTTATGGGCAGCAGATTACCGGTTCCAAGCCCAGGGGGGCGGAACGTGTTGAACTGAAAGCGTACACCTTGGCGGGGTATATTCCGTGGTATGACGAATTTGAGGAGGACATTTTCGTTGACCTGGGGGCTATGTTCATGGATGAGTTTACAGAAGTGTATGGGCAAGAGTTTGACCGTCAATGTTTGCTGGCCGATGATGATCCCTTTACCGGGGCTATGGAAGCGGCGGGGACGGTGAAGGTTTCTATTGCGGGGGCAACGGTCAATGATCTATCCTGGAAAGACTTTCGGGATGCGGTGTATAAAATTCCTGCGGAGGAGCGCAAGGATTGTGCGTGGTTCCTGAATGAAACGGTGCTTAACCATGTGGCGAACATTGAGGATACAACGGGGCGTCCTATTTGGCGGCGGCCTATGGAGGCTATGCCGGGGAAACTGGACTTGTACCCCTATCATGAGGTGGGTATCCTTCCTCAAATGGCGGATATTGGGGCTGATACGCCGTTTGCGATTTTTATGAATCCTAAACGGATTCAGCATGGCAACCGGAAAGGAATCGAGATCAAGAAGTTTGATCAGACTACGGAAAGTTTGGAATATGGGGAACTTTTTCTAAGGTTTCGCAAGCGTGATGGGTTTCTGGTTACCCGACCGGAAAATAATATTATCGTTCTGAAAACGAAAGCTGCGGGAGGATAGGGTATGATTGTCAATAATTGGGATATTGACCTTGAAAAGATGACGTGCCGGAATCTGATAAACAAGATAAGGGTGCAATTTACCCATAAGGGAACTTTCATTGACGGTAAAATTGACGATGTTTCTTTACCGATGTTGTCCGCTCTGGCTCGGACAGGGGGCGGGGAAACCTATTTGGCTCGGCAGCTTGGGGAAGCAGAGGGGGTGTTTCTTCCGGAGCTTATAAAAGCTCGAATGGCATAGAGAAAAGAAAACCGCTCGGGTGATTCTTCATCCGGGCGGTTTTCTTTTTTAGTCTATGT
>BNUW01000079.1 GCA_025997655.1 Spirochaetia bacterium | reverse complement strand
TGAAAAAAAGAGTGCAGGAGCTGGAAACAGAAAAAGCGAACCGCAGGGCTGTCAAAAACATACCCGGTTATGATGGCAGCGCAGAGGGAAAATCAGGATGGACAGGCGGAGGTGGGGGATATGGTTGTAGCAGGGGGTAGCGCAGGGGGCGGCAGTAAATGACATACAAAGAGATGGAAATGAGAAACGCAGAAATATACGCAATGTATAAACATGATAATTATACGCTTGAAGAAATCGCTTTATATTTTAAGCTGACAAGAGAAAGGGTTCGGCAGATTTTGGCCGAAATATTTAAGAGGGAACGTTGACAAAACAAGAACTTGACGCCGCAATCGAAGGGGGGGGCCGGAATGATTGATTATGAAAAAACCTGGAAAGACAAAAGGGACTCTATATTATCCGATATTGGAGAACAATATATAAAAAATGTTTGCACAATAAACAAGACGGGAAAAAAATATATTGACGGCATAATCGAAAATGAGAATGTTTTAGAGTATGCAGAAAAACACGGCGTAACCGTATCTACGTCCATAACCCATATAAACAAAGTCGTAAGAGTGATAATGAGAGCAAAAAAATATTTTGTTATCCGTGAACAACAAAGATTGGAAAACGAAAAATACAAAGACCCTGAGTATTCGGTAAAAAAAATAATACAAGCTATGTATTTATCAAAAGGAAGTATTACAGATTACAAAATATTGTCGGGTAGTACGCCAAAAGAATTGTGGAGTGTTGTAAATGAATGGATAAGCTCGGGGTACGAGCCACAAGGAGGGCCATATTTCATGGGAGCATCTCACTTCCAGGCAGTTGTATTTAGAAAAAGGGTTTACGTTGACTAAAGCCGAACTTGACGCCGCAATCGTCCACCTAGAGAAAATGAACCGCCGCTATCAGGCGGAATCATCCCAGCAGATACGGGCGTTATACCAGACCGAACTGCATAACATGCTCAAGACCGGCGTATTCGATGATGCAAAGATAAACGCCGCCATAACGGACATTTACCGCTCTACCGTATTCAAGGCGGCGGACAAGGTACAGGCATTGCAGTACAAGTATTACGCAGATAGTTTGATACGGGGGAAGTATACCCAGGACGTGAACCTACCCCATGTGTTTTACAAGATGGGCATTGACGGGAAAACCCTTGAACGGACTATAGACCTGGAAACGATAATCATGCCGGTGCAGCACCGCTTTGAGTTATCCAGTGCCGCATGGGGAACCGCCGAGGTAAAAGCCCGCGCCCTGGCCCTCATTGATTTTGATCGCAGCATGGGAGGGGATATCCGGTACATTGCCCGAGATCTGAAAACACTTTGCGAAATGAACGGCCCTAAGAAGCTGGCAAAGAAGATCGGGCGCCTTTATTCCGTAAAAGACGAAAGCGGAAACGTAATACAGTCACGGCTAAGGGAGGGGTTTCAACGGGACTTCATTGAGGACTATAACAAAACTAATAACACGTTCATAGAGTTCGGGAGCAAGGAAGCGAAAGACCTGTTGAAAGACAGCGGGGCGCAGCGGTGGATAGAGCAGCACAGCGTAAACCCGGCAACGGGCAGGAAGTTACTCCCGAAAAGCCACCGTGATTTTGTCAAAAGGTTGGGGGCGCATGATGTGGATTATGAAAGCGCCCGGATGATTCGTACCGAGGCGCAAAACGCATACAATCAGGGAATGATTAATTTCGGACAGAGTAACGGGGGAACCGGAAAATATAAAGTTATCCTATCACAGCATAGGGACGCCTGGCATTGTAATTGTCGGCCCTGGGCGGAATGGTCAAAGGCGGGGCGCACCCTGGAAGAAATAAAGGAACATTGCGAGGGGAACCTTCCCCCCTGGCACCCAAATTGTGAATGTTTTCTTGTTCCGATTTTTCCGCCTATGGAAGAAATACTTGACAGATTGAATAATCGGGGTAAAGTATAATTATGGGTAAGTTTATTGATTTAACCGGGCAACGATTTGGGCGGTTAGCTGTTATTGAACGGTCCGGGAGCATTGATGGAGGGGCGGCATGGACGTGTCAATGTTCATGCAAAAATAAAACCAAGAAGGTAATTTCAGGGAAAGAACTAAGGAGAGGCGATACAAAATCTTGCGGGTGTATTAAGATTGAATTAGCGCGTCAAACAATAGGATATGCAAGAAAATTTTATACCATGCACGGAGGAACAGTAAATAAAAAAATGCAATCATTATACGGCCGTTGGGATAATACAAAAGAACGTATATCAAACCCAAGGGCACCAGGATATTGCATATACGGCGGTAAAGGCGTTCGTATATGTGAAACATGGGAAAAGCATTTTGAGGCCTACCGGGACTATATGCTAGACCTGGGGTACACCGATGACTGTTGGATTGAACGGATAGACAAGAACGGGCATTTTGAACCGGGGAATATAAAGCTAACCTACCCACTGGCCAGCAAATAATACTTGACAAGTTAAATAAGGTGAGGGTATAATAACGATATGAATAACAGGAAAAAAATAGATGAGGCAAAAAAGATTGTTCTTGACGAGCTTGACAAAAAAATAGCTAGTCTTAAAGAACTTGTCGAAATTGAAAAGGATAATATATATTCAAGAAGTCAAGATACGCTGAATTACTATGAAAATGCAAGAATGATAGTGGATGAATTATAGTTTACGAGGGGGGTTATGATGGGAAAAAAGGATATAATCTGCGCAATAATGATATTTGTTGTTATTGGGATGATTTTATTTGCAGTTGCAAATGGATATACGGCATGGCGCGAAAATATGTCCACCAGGGATATTAAGAACCGGATTGAGATTGTGATAATGCTTCGGGAGCATGATTTTACCGACAGCGAGTATAAATATATTTTTGGCAAGGATGCGAAAATAATGCGGGAATTAAAAACCCTTGGGGGGCTGTAATGACAACAGAAACGTTTATGAAAATCGTTTTAGTTTTTGCGGGTTTGCTTTTAACGGCAATGATAGGTATAATGATTTATGGGTGTATCACGGGCTATTATGCTTGACACAAACCAAAAAGGCGGTGTAGAATAGCGGTATGGATCAACGCGAATTACCGGAATCGGTGATAGAGAAGATTAAAAAAGAATACCGGGATGCAAGAAACGAGGAGATTGTGATAAAACTTTCCCCCCGGCATGAATCGGTATTGATCACTACGGAGAAAACAGAGCATATTGGATTAAGAAGCGCAAACGTAAAGTAAGCGCATAAGACAGTTTAATTTAGGCCAACCGAAAACGGACGCCGCGCATATTCCTTTAGGGGAGTATAGCGGCGTCTTTTTTTATGGCCATGGAGGATTTTATGGCACAGCAGATTTTAGGAAAAGATGGCCGCCCGCTGGACGGGTGGAAGCCTAAGCCGGCACAGAGACCCGTTGAAAAGCCGGTCGAGAAGCCCGCAGAAAAAACAGTGGAGGGAAAACATGAGAATAGCGTCATGGCTAAAAAATGACACGGTAGCTAAGTTTGACGGCTTTTCCAACATGGGGGAGGCGCTACGGTTCGCACTTAATCGCGGGGATCTGCTGGAAGCAAACTCTATCGTTATAAGCCCGAACGCAGATATAACCCTGGAGGATGACGAATCCGTAGAAACCGAAGATCCCCGGAGATCATATATTTACGGTGAGGGCAGGTGGTAAAAATGACCCGATTACTCAACGGAATCATCGACACGGGAGATAACGCATGGCTGGAATAGATTTGATTGGGCAACGGTTCGGCAGGCTTACCGTTATGGGTTTGGATCATGCCGATAAAAAAAGATATTGGAAGTGTCTCTGCGACTGCGGAAAGGAAGCCGTAGTACAAGGCGATAAACTCAAAATGGGGCGCACAAAATCGTGTGGGTGCTATAGGGCCGAGTTTGGTTCTAAAATAGGGTCTATAAAAACACACGGACTGACAAACACGGTTTTATTTTCCCGATGGCACGGTATGCTGGATCGATGCTATAGGGAAAAGGCTCAAAATTATTATAATTATGGGGGGCGTGGTATAACTGTTTGCAATGAATGGCGGAATAATTTTCAGGCGTTTTATGATTGGGCAATGGAAAATGGATTTGATGAATCATTAACCATTGACCGAATCGATGAAAATGGAAATTATGAACCCGGAAACTGTCGATGGGCAACAAGTGGGCAACAATCAATAAACAAAAGAAACACAATTATCTTGGAATACAAAGGGGAGGAAAAAACGCTTGTTGAATGGGCGGAACAATTAAAACTTTCCCGTGCTATTTTGTACAAAAGAATTAAAAGATACAAATGGGATATAGAAAAAGCCTTTACTACACCGATAGGGGGTACTAATGCGTTTGCTTAATGCCATAATCGGAAAAATCGATTTATCAATAAAACCCGAGGATATCCCTCTGCTTGTCCCGGAAGAACAATATAATGGCTTAGGGGAAGTTTACGATGCGGTTGTGAAATGGTATCACGGAAAAGCAAACGGAGGCCGCATAACTTCGCGATGGTGGAATAGTGCTGCAAACTATATCAAGGTAAATAAAAAGCCGATTATGGGAAGTGCAAACGGTCATGGCGCAGACGAAATGTCACTTTATACATACGGCATAAAAACAGATGATGAGGCCGCTTATACCCGAATATCGATTCCTAATATTGCCGCAAATGAGGCTTTGATTTTGGCTTGTAAACAGGGAGTTGCTGAATTTTCAAACATATGCAACTGCGAATTAATTGACGGAGAATACGGGGAACAAAAGGGAGAAGAGCCCCCGTATATTGATGCGGTACGGCGCGGGGCCATTAAACAGGAGCTTTGTAACAGCGCAGACGAAAAAGAATACATGGATTTAATCCGGCGTGGCCGGGTGGACTATAAAAGCGATTCAACAGAAACGATTGTCAATGGAAAGGTTTGCCGGAACGCATTTAAGAAAATGCTAAGTGACGGCAATAAAAAACTTGCCAACAATGTTTTGCAGGCAATCGCAAAACGAAACAGGAGTAACGGTATGAAGAAATACTTTAACGCCGAGGGGGACGAAACCGGGGTAGGCCCGGATGACGCTCTTGAGGCAATCAAAAAGGCCATTGAAAGCAACCTCACCTCTAAGGTGGATGTTGCCAAATCCCTCGGCCTTGAACTGGTGGACAAGGAAGCGGAGGCAATGAATGCCGATTCAGCCGAAACCCTGGCGGCGGTGGCCGAGGTTTTGGGACTTCCCCCGGAATCAAAAAAGGCCGATCTGCTTTTCGCCCTTGAGGCCCTGGACGAAGCGGTTGCCGAGGTGGAAACCAATAAGCGGGTGCCGGAAGGGAAGACCCTGAAAAACGGGGCAGCCAATCCGGTATGGGTACACTGCAATAAGGCCGTGGTGAAAAACCTGCGGAATCTTAAAGCGGTTGATAAGGAACTTGAGGACGATGTGGTTTACAAATCTCTCAAGATCGCCAATGCCCAGGGCGTAAAAATCGCCAATGTGGTAACTACTGCCCCTGCGGGCGGTAACAGGATTTGGGGGTAAAAAATGGCAGGACCTATTTGTTTCCCGATCAAGGATACGGACAATCATCTTGAACTATTTTTGAATACCGGGCTTTCCGCTGCGGTATCCAAGTACGAACTGGCTCCGGTAACGGGCGGACACCTGGCCGTGTATGACGATGATTATCCGGCCGGCACAAAGCGGCTGAGTGTGAATGTCGGCCCGCAGGTACAGGTAAAGGTGTCGGATATTAACGGCGCATTAACCGGCGACCGCGTTGCGGTTTACCAGACCGGCGCCAATGCGTTGACGCTGACGGTGGGCAGTAACACCCTGGTTGGATACACGGTGGGAGATGATCCTCATGTGCAGTCTGATGTGGATACCGTGATCATCGAGGGAGTATAAGCATGAAACTGAAAAACGCAATAAAGCCTTTTATGGCCCACAACTCCTATGAAAATAGAGAAGTTGAAATCTACGTCCCCAGCATGGACGCAAACCTGGACATTGCGCCGGGGGCGGATACGGATGTATTGAAAAACCAGATTTTTGAAATGGAGAAACGGATTTTCAACACCCGGGATGTGGAAGGGGCCGATCCGGTGATCCGCCTGGCCAATGACGAAACCGGTACGGGCCTTTCCGCCATTCAGCAGCTTGGATTGCTGGGGCAGATCGATGTAGAAATCGGAGCGCACGAAATCGAAAATGAAGACGTAAGCTCCAAGATTTTCACCCCGGCGAGCCTTTCCCGGAATGACTGGACGCAGCCGGTGAATATCAATTCCATCCTTGACCCCGTGGCCCCATTTGGCCTGGTAAAAGGGAACAATGACGAAGTGCCCCAGATGTCCTTCCCGGCCCCAAAAACCGACCAGATGGAAGTGGAGATCAAGGGCGTGGGTGTCCGGGATTCGTTCAACAAGATGTTTGATACTCTCTATGACTTTCAGAAATGTGTCCGGGCGGCAACGCGCGGGTACATTGACGAAAAGAACAAGGAGCTTATCGACCCCATTCTTGGCAACACCACCCTTGCAGGAACCACCCCCAGCGCCAACATTATCGCCGCCGACACCACCGGTTCTACCCTTGACCTGCAATATTACCGTACCATAAAGAAAGGGCTGCGGGCGTTGCGGAAACTGTCGTATCTGTTGTACCCCAGCGCGAGGGCCGGGGATTTGAACGGCAAGATTCACCTGCTTTGTAACGGCTATGTTGCCGGGGAACTGCTGCCTATCACCAAGGGTGTGATTGACGGGGCATCCACCCCTGAAAATGTGGGGGCCCTGGATGTGGAAATCGAGAAAGTGCGGTTCTACAACGCCGGAAAGTTCTACGGGAACAAGACCCTTACAGCTCAGCCCCTGGACGATACCGCATTCTACCTGATCATGACCGACCCGATCCTGGGTTGGCTGCGGGCGGCCCCCGTGGACATAAGGCAGGAAAGCGGCGTGGGGAGCGCCCTGAAACTGAGCCCCAAAGAGAACGCATGGGCGCGGGTTGCGGGAACCTTCCTCAAGTATGCGCTTCCGCAGAGTGCGGGCAACGGGCTTATCGTGAAGTGTCTTTTACCGTCCTAATTTAATTAGCTCCTCTGTGTTGCGCGCAGCGGAGTAAAATCTGTAATCGGAAGATTACGCACAGAGGAGTTTTTTTATGGCAAAGTGGATTAAGCATGGCGATAGAGCGAATGGGGAGAAGACACGGATGTATGTGATTTGGAATCTAATGCGGCAACGGTGCTTAAATCAAAAATCAACATTCTATCATCGCTATGGTGGGCGTGGAATTACAATTTGCAAGGATTGGTTAGATGATTACCAAAACTTCAAATACTGGGCTTTGAAAAATGGATATGCGGATAATTTAACACTTGACCGAATCGATAACGATCAAGGCTATTCTCCGGATAATTGCAGATGGGCAACGGCAAAGGAGCAGGCCGATAATCGGATCACAAATCACAAGGTAACGTATCGTGGGAAAACACAGGATGTTACACAATGGGCTGAGGAATTAGGGATGAGTGCTGGTGTAATATTTATGCGATTGTTTCGGGGATGGTCTGTAGAAAGGACATTTGAACAACCGGTAAGAAAAGTACGAAAGGCGGTCGCATAAATGTCGGATAAAAATTTATTATTTATGGACGGTGAAATCCATGTAACCATTGATGGAGTAGACCGTGAATATATAGATTCTGACATAATCCCCGCCTGGCTTGCAGTAGTGCTACAGGCGCGGGTACTGGCCCAGGACCCCGCCTGTGGCGCTATTGTTTTCAACGCAAGCGAACCGGGAGCGCCGTATCCCGGAGAGGTATGGACCGGCGGGAACGGGCAGTACCAGCAATGGGCCGGGGCCGCATGGAAACCGGTGACGGTGCAGTTTCCCGATGGTGCATATAGGCAGTGGGGCAATGACACCGACCCCTACACCATGGCAATCATGGCGTTAAACATATTTATGGCGCAGACCAGTCCGCAGGAATGGGAAGCGTCATGGAGTACCGGCGGGCAGTCGGCGAGCCATGGTAGTTACGCTGATTACATGGCGTGGATGAAAGCACGGATTGCTTTTATCAAAAACATGGAAGAGAAGGAAACCGGTGTCACCGGCGAGGGGTATGCGTCTTTTGAAAGCAAACCGGTAGGGAGTTATTAAAATGGAGTTTGGCTATTGTCTTGACTGTAACGAATTAAATTACGCCATCCCTACACAAAACGGCGTTTTTGGCCGGGACAATATGAGTAATAATCATACGGGCCATAGACAAATGGTATTTGATAAACCGGCTAAATATACCCCGCCCATAAAAAATGTGTTAGTAAAATTGCAATCTAACCAGCCGATTAGTCATAACGAAATTGTTATTTTCAAATTGGCTATGGATTTTGACGGTATTATTGACAGGGAATTACACAATTGGGAAAAGCGGGAAGTGAAAAAAGAAACACCCGCAAAAATACGGAAACCCCGTAACGTACTTATTGAAAAACCGGCGCAACCCGAATTGTTTTCGGAGGAAGTATGAACCAAAGACAAAAAGACATCGCTTTTATGATAGAGCATACAGACCCTTTTGACCTGGTACTCCGGGGAGTAACAATCCGTGCGGCCATAACCCACCAGAGCGGCGGGGTTTACAATTTACAGGCGGGTACAACCGCAGGGGCGCAGGAAAATAAAACGCTTTATTTATTAACCGCCGGGGATAACGATATACGGGAATACGATCAGTTTGTGAAAGACGACCGTACGTATTCGATAGGGCCGGTTAGTAAAACAAAGTTTTCCGGGGTAGTGGTACAAACACAAGCGCTATTGATAGACAACGGGGTACTTGATGAATAAAGACCTAGAAGAAGCACTAAGAATGTTTACCGGGAGAATAACGGGAGGCAGTGAAGCCGGAGGCGGAGTCGGTGAGAACATGATCCAATGGGCAAAGCAGAACCATGGATGGGATAATCAAACCGGTAGACTGGAAGCGAGTATCGCCCCCCTGCCCATAACCGTAAAAGGTGAAGAAATAACTTTTGGAATAGTGGAAGGTATGAATTACGCCCAGTATGTAGAACGCCGAAAAGACAAGGGCGTGTTACAACCAACCTATGAACACTTTGCGCCGGAGATTCAAAGCAAAATAGCAGAGGTTACTGCGGCATGGGCGGGAAGGGATATTGTAGCAAAATGGAAGGAAGGGAGTAAATGAGTATCGGTATAGCGGAATTAAAAGCGGATATTATCAAAGGCCGTGTAAAGCAATTCACGGAATACGGCTCTTCAATATCCCCCCGGCCCCTCCCTTCAATATGCGTGGTACAGAATGACGGAGCTAATGATACGCTTGAATGGCAGATATGGGCTTGTTTCCCAATAGGGCATACAGACGAAATGAATAGATATTGCGGATTTGATAAGTACTCGGGAGAACTTTTTGAATTGTTAGCCAGGCGCAGGGACCGACTTGGAAAAATGATATGGAAACATGGAAATCATTTTGACAGCCCTACGGTACAACAAGAAGGAGCGCTAAATTATTTAAGGGCGGGGATTAAAATAATCTTGCCAAAGTTACTGCGGAATTATTCCGCTGATTTGTGATTCAACGCCCCTCATGTCGTGAGACAGCATGGAGCGAATTTTTATTTACTGTCGTGAGACAGAAAGGACATTATTATGGCGGTTTACAGTAGCAGCCGGACTGACCCATCACGGCAGACGGCAGTAGGGATGTCGAAGGGCTTTGCCCTCCGGCCTTTTAACAATCATGACGGGACGGACGCAACCCCGAACAATCTATTGTGCGGTTACAAGCCGATGGACCTGGACGTTACCAGGGACGGGGTATCAATTTTAAGCCCGGATAAAAAGGGCACTATCATTTTGATACGAACCACGGAAACGGAATGTTTTGTAACAAGGCACATCATAGATTGTTCCGGAGTTGCAAACCTTCATGCGGCATCGCCCCAGGATATTATTACCCTGCTTAATACACAGGCAACTCCGGCGCTCCCCGATATGGTGGCAAGTTACAACAACACGCCCCGCGCAGTAAACCTGTATACTACAAACGCAGCGGTATTAATTACCGAAATATACGGCGAGCTTGCGGGAGCTATGGGGTTCGGCGGCGGTGAGGCATTTACCACCATGGGTTCATTCTGGACCGACTTTATGACCGATGACAGCGCAGTAACGCTAACGCCTACCCCGGTAACAACTGATGCTACCCAGGTACGAATAACGGGCGGGTACAAAAGTACCGCGCGCGGTATCGACATCGGCGGCGGATATGAAGGGATGGACTATGCCATCAACGTGGCCAAGTACAGCCCGGAAATCCAGCAGGCCCTTGAGGGCGGGTATTTGCTTTATGGAAAAAACGGGACCGATGCCGATTTTATTCCGTTTGATTCCGATGTAAATAAGCCCAGGGGAAAATGCGAAATGGTTGCCGTGTACGAGCGGACCAATAAGGACGGTGTTGTACCAATCGGGACCAACGAGGGGCTTATTATTAAGCGGGTATACAGCGGTACTATTATCCCTGGAGCGGATACAACCGGCGCGGTAACTATGACCAGCTTTAACGCAACATTACAGGCGCGGGTATACCGGAACCAACGCGGGCAAAATGTCCAGCAGCCGAAAACACTCTACCGGGGAGAGGATGATAAATACCTCAACGCATTAACCCTGGCCCTCCAAAATCGCCCGCTTCACTCAATGCTTGAGGCGGTTAACGCTACCACGTTTACCGTGGAGAATAGCGGAACGCTGCCGCCAAACAGCACGGGCTTTGAACTTCAGGCGATCATAACACCCCCTAATGCTTCCGGATTTGTGGTGAGTATAGCAGAGCCGGGCAGCGGGGCGTTGGGTTGTACGTTTGAATGGGATGACGCAAACCAGCGGGTACTTGTAACAACCGGATTAACCACGGGGACCGAGACGGTAACCGCGACCCTCACAAACGCGGATGGCAGTACTAGGGTTGCCACGTTTACCGTGATCGTTGGGAGCTGATAGCAAGCCGGGGTTTCGGCCCCGGCATTTTTAAGGGGGTAGTATGTTTAAGCGTTACATCGAAAAGCAGATCGACAAAATCCTCACTGCACACATGGAAACCCGGAGGGTGGATCTCCCCTCCGGTTTCTATCCCCTTGGCCAGTTTAAGAACGGCGCCCGGCAGGTGGTTACGTTTCCGTGGGGGGCCGGTACCCGTACCATCGTTGTACAGACCCTCCCCGCAGCTATGACCGCAGAAATTGAAAAATGCGCGGTAGTAGAAATCGAAAACGCCAAGAATAAAAAACCGGCGAGCGATGACTGGATCAACCTCTGCGAAAAAACCGTGAAAGCAGCTATGGTAAACCCCACCTATGAAGAAATGGAAGAGGCGATATGTGCGGAACTCCCCACGGTAGCGGAGGGCCGGGCGGCGTT
>BNUW01000078.1 GCA_025997655.1 Spirochaetia bacterium | reverse complement strand
GTCGATGGCCCTGACCCCGGTGGCAATGGGCTCAGTAATCCTGCGGCGCTTAAGGGGGTCCGGGGGGCTGGCGATGGCGGGATAGTACAAAGGCGATTCAATGGCGCCCTTATCGTCCACGGGGCGGCCCATGGCGTCAAGGACCCGGCCCAACAGTTTTTGTGAGACCGCTACCCCCAGTTGATCCCCTGAGGCAATCACCCGGTTGCCAATCTCTATGCCCTCAATCTCCTCGTAGGCCATAAGCTGGACGATGCTGCCCGCAAGCCCCACCACTTCGGCCAGGATGGTTCCCCTGCCCCGCGGCGCCTCAATGCGGCACACTTCCCCTATCACCGCCTGGGGCCCCGCGCTTTCGATGAGTATGCCCTGGACCTTAATTACCCGGCCCGCATATTTGATGGTTTCCGTTTGTTCCGTTGCGCCGAGATACTTGTCTAAAATGGTTTCCATGATGCCCCCTACCCGGCAGCACCGGATGACGGCTCTGCGCCGGTTAACGCCGATGTGCCGGCTGAGGGCGATGCATCCGTCAACGACGCTCCGCCGACTGATGGCGTTGCGCTGGATGACGGAACTCCGCCCGCTGAGGGCATTGTACTTGCTGATGACGCTCCGCCAAGCCCGGCGGACAGCGCTGCGGCGGCGGCGTCAGGCGCGGGTTTGGACCGTTCCGTAATCGGGGTCACAGCACGGATCTTCGACTCAAGCTCCGCAAGCTGGCTGCTGATACGGGCGTCAATTTCGCCGAAGTCCGTCTCGATGATGCAGCCGCCGGGATCAACCGTGGAATCCTCCGCCACCTGTATGCCCTTTACCCCTTCCATCTTCTGAATAAAGCGGTCGATGTGCCCGGTGGTAAGCCGCAAATCCCGCACATTCACCCGGATAGTAATGGCGCCCCTGCTTTTTACCTTACGCAGAGCCGCCAGGATATTTTCCGTTACCACATCCGTCTGGGTCTCGGAGATGATCTTGATAACCTTCCTGGTCATCAGTAATACTAAATCTACGATCTGCTGCTCGGTCTCCACCAGGATTTCTTCCCGGCGGCCCTGGGCCCGTTCCAGCACGGTCTGGACCCGTTCAATCAGGCGATCGGCCTCTGCCTTGCCATCGGCGTACCCCGCTTCCCGGCCCTCCTTGAAGCCCGCATTCGCAGCTTCCTTACGCGTTTTCTCAAAGGCGGCTTCGGCGGTACTTTCTATCTCCGCCGCCTTCTGCTGCGCCTCGGCGCGTATCTTCTCCGCCTCCTCCGCCGCCTGCCGCTTTATCTGCTCCGCCTCGTCGGACACCCGGAGCACCTCTTCACCGGCGTTTGCCTGGGCTTCGGAAACGATGGCAGCCGCACGGTCTTTTGCATCCTGGATCATGGCCTCCCGTTCCTCGTCCCAATGGGACTTGAACAGTTCCGCTTCCCGCCTGAGGTCATCCGCAGTGGGACCGGTATACTCCGGCATCTCCGGTACATGGTCCAGTTCCGGAAGCACCGGCCCCTGGAGCGCAACATCCATGAACGCCATGGGAGGGTCCAGGAGCACCGTTTCATTGCTGAGCGCCACTTCGCCGGGCCGGAAAACCGCCTTGTTAATCATACTACCAACTCATCCTCACCGGCGCGGGCAACCACGATTTCCCCGGTTTCTTCCAGGTGCCGGATGATGCCCACGATCTTCTGCTGCGCTTCTTCAACATCCTTCAATCTGACCGGTCCCATAAACTCCATATCTTCCTTGAGCATCTGGGCCGCGCGCTTAGACATGTTCCGGAAGATCTTATCCTGCACTTCGGCATCCACCGATTTGAGGGCCTTCGATAATTCCTGGGAATCCACTTCCCGCATGACCCGTTGTATAGCCCGGTCGTCCAGCATGACAATATCTTCGAACACGAACATCCGTTTCTTGATTTCCTCCGCAAGTTCCGGGTCCTCTTCTTCCAGGGCTTCGATGATCTGCTTTTCAGAAGACCGGTCCACCATGTTCAGTATTTCTACGATGTTCCCGACGCCGCCCGCAGCAGTATAGTCTTCGCTGGACAGGGTGGAAAGCTTCTTCTCCAAAACCCGCTCCACCTCCCGAAGTACCTCCGGGCTGGTGCGGTCCATGGTGGCAATTCGCCGGGCCACATCGCTCTGCACTTCATGGGGAATGCTCTGCAATATTACCGAAGCCTTGTTCGGTTCCAGATACGCTAGGATTAGGGCGATAGTTTGGGGGTGTTCCTGCTGGATAAAGTTTAAGAGGTGCGCAGGATCGGTGCGGCGGATAAAGTCGAAGGGCCTTACCTGTAAACTGGAAGTGAGGCGGTTGATGATGTCGATTGCCTTTTGGCTGCCTAACGATTTTTCCAAAAGTTCCCGGGCGTAGTCGATACCCCCGGTGGTGATAAACTCGCTGGCCATCATCAGTTCCTGGAATTCCGCCAGGACCGCTTCCTTCTGCTCCGACTCAATAGTGTCAAGCCGGGCAATCTCGAAGGTGAGTGTTTCTATTTCATCTTCCCGCAGATACTTGAAGATCTCCGAGGATATTTCAGACCCCATGCTGACCAGAAACACTGCGGCTTTCTGGCGGCCGGTAAATTCCTTGGCGCCTTTTTTCTTGTCCCCTGCTCCGGCGGATGCTTTAGCCATATTCTACTCCTCCGCAAGCCAGGTTCTGATAAGCTGGGCCACATCCCCGGGATGTTCCTTCGCCATGTTGATGGCGTTCTCCTGGAGTTCCATCCGCTTCCGTTCTTCCACGGACATGGAGACTTCCACCCCCTGCTCCTCCGCTTCCTGGAAAGCCCGTTCCCGCATCTCCTGATGCTGCCGCGCAAGCTCCTCTTCCTTGGCCCGTCTGCGCCGTTCCGCCGCCGTTGTTATCACCCTGAACGCGATAAACGCGACGAACAGCAATACTATTCCCGATAGAAGCGCCAATATGGTGGTCTGCACCTGCTTCTGCCGCTGATAGGCGGCGTCCTCCTCGGCAAACTCCTTTGACCGGTCAAAGCGGATATTCTGAACCGTCACCGAATACCCCTTGGCGGCGCTGAACCCGATAGCGTCCTGGATCAGCGCCTTGGCTGCCTGGATTTCCTCCGGAGGCAGGGGGATATATTCCCGTTCCCGGGTACCATCCGGCAGTAACACGAGCTTATTTTTTTCATCGTACTTCAGCTTCCAGGTACCGTCGATGTTTACCGATACGGTCATCCGGTCAATACCGGGGCTTTTCTCTTCCTCAATATGCCGGCTATTAATTTCCTCATTATGGGTCAGGGTTTTTTGCTCAACCTCACCGTAGAGATTTGACATATCCCCCATCACCGGAGGGGTTTGGCCTTCGACTCCCGCAGGGCCTTCGGGGTTAAACCCCGTGCCCTTCCAAGCGGTACTGGATGTTGACTCGGACCGGGTAAGGGATCTGGCGAGCTCGGAGTCATCATAGGAAAGACCGGGAGTTCGGGGCTTTATGGTGATGGGATAAAATTCCTCGGTGGTCACCGCTTTCTTTGACATATCCTTATCAATTTTGACATTCAGGTCCCGCACCCGGTCGGCGGTATAGGTCTGTTGAAGCAGCCTGAGAACCTGTGCGGCGTACTGGGTTTCCAGGGTACGGATATGTTTTGCCTCCTTATCAAGCAAGGCCAGCCGGTCAAAATCCGCCATACCCGCAAAATCGTTGAGCACCATGCCGTTATGATCCGTAATGGTAATGTATTCGTCCTTGAGACCCTCCACCGCAAATTTAAGTATCTTCTGGATGCCCTCAATTTTCTTGCGGTTCTCCGTAATATCACTCCCCGGTTTTGGGGTGATGATCACGGCGGCGGTAACCGGATTCTGCTCCTGCGTAAAGAGTGTCCGTTCCACCATGGGGATAGAAACCTTCGCATCATCCACTTCGGCCAAGGATTTAATAAGGTTCGTAACATCCGCCGTGATAGCCCGCCTGAGGTTGACGTTCCGCTCAAAGTCGGTGGTAGTCCAGCGTTCCGTATCGAAGATGGCCCAGGGATCGGTACCCGCAGGAACCAGGTCCTCCCGAATAAGGATAGCCCTCATTCGTTGGGCGGTCTTGGCGTCCTCCACCATGATAACCCCGGAAGCATTGACCGTGGTCTTAATCCCTTCCTCGTCGATCCTGGTGACGATCCGGTCCCGGTCTTCTTCTTTGAAAGCAGTGTTAAAGATCGGCACCATGGTGGGCGCGGAAGAAACCGACACCAGGGCGATAAGCCCGGCGATAGCCGCAACGGTGATCCCGATGAGGATACCCCGCTGCACCCAGGTCCACTTGCCCCACAGTCCCTTGATCTGTCCAAAAAGTTTTTTAAACCACTCGTTCATATTCCCCTCCCCAGAAGAACGGCGTCAGGCGCCTTGTTTATCTATCTGTTATCGTGTATTGATAATGTCTTTCCATCCTTGAACCAGACGGCTAAGCACATTCCTGGTTATGTCAAATGACAAGTTGGCCTTTTGCTGGGCAACGGTAAGATCATGGGGGTCTATGGACCCCGGCTCGGTGATGGCCTGCTGGGCCAGATCCGAAGAAAACTGCTGATACGCACTGACCTTATCCAGGGCCTGGAGCATCACGTTTTCGAAACTGCCGCTCCGGGTCACCGCGTCTGAGCCAATCATGTTCCCCATTTCGGATACGACACTTCCCCTGCCCCCGGCCATTTGACCGCCTACGGTAAAGGGCCCGTTCCGGGGTACCATGTGTTTTGGATTTGTAATCGCCATGGGGATCTTATCCCCCGTTACCAGTTCCGGTTTGTAAATCTGCATCTATCCCCTCCCTCCTGTATTCTTATCTGCTGCCGATTTCCAGAGCCCGCTGAAACATTGATTTGGACCCCTCTATAATAGAAGCATTCGCTTCGTATGCCCGGGTTGCGGCGATCATGTCCACCATTTCGGTGACCACATCCACGTTGGGCATCTCCACATACCCCGCCCTTGGCCCGGTTTGGATGGCGTCGGGATGGGTGGGATCGTAGACCAGCCGGTTCTCTTTGGTGTCCTTCTGTATTTCCGCAACCCTGACCCCTGTACCCGGCCCCCTGTCCATTGAATCCGGCAGGAAGGGTGAACGCCAGAAGGGCTGTTCCGTCCGGGGCCGCAATACCACCCTGCTCCGGCGAAAGGGGCCTCCCTCGGCGGTACGGGTGGTGGAGGCGTTCGCGATATTGTCGGCAATCACGTCTGAACGGAGCCGCTCGGCGGTCATCCCGGATGCGGCTATATTAATCGAAGTAAAAAGTCCCATATGCTACCTACCTTAATGCCAATTTTGCCTGGCTGAATTCAAAGTTCGTGGCCTCGGCTAACATGGTGTATGTCATCTGAGTTTGCAGGGCCAGCATGACTTCCTGTTCCGGGTCTACGTTATTCCCGTTATTCTTTGACGTGCTCAGGTAATCCAATACCCGCCGGGGCTGTACATCCCGGTAATCCCGCTCACGGTAGTTGGGGATGTGCTTAGGATTGGTCAGGGTCAGTTCCAGGGCCGGCTTCTGTTTTGCCGTATCCAGGGCCCGCTTCAGTTCGCTTTCAAAGTTCACGTTGGACCGCTTAAAGTTGGGAACCCCGGAGTTTGCCAGATTATCCGCAATCACCCCATAGCGGGTGGAGTTGGCGTCCATGGCCCGGTGCAAGAGGTCAACGGTTTTTTCAAAATTGTTCGATATCATACTATCCTCCCATCTTGATGATCGGCCTTTATAGAAGATTTATTAACCACAAAGGACACGAAGGAAGGAAAAATAGAAGATTTATTAACCGCAAAGCCGAAGGCGACTAAGGGAAGAAGAAGAAGGGGTAACGATTTCCCCCCTCTTTCCTTCTGCGCCTTCGTCGCCTTTGCGGTTTCTATTCTTTTCTTCTTTACGGTTATCATAAGATATACCTTCCCAAATCGTTATCCACCACCAGGTCCTGGAGCCGTTCGTTCACAAAGGCCTCGGTGATGGAAATCTTGGTGGGGGCTATGTCCGGTGCATCAAAGGAAAGCTCCTCCAGTAGGGCCTCCATGATGGTGTGGAGCCGCCGCGCCCCGATGTTTTCCAGCCGGGCATTGACCTCCGCCGCCAGTGCCGCCAGACGGTCGATGGATTCGGGGGTAAACTCAATTTCCACCCCCTCGGTGCCCAAGAGGTCGGTGTACTGTTTGGTCAGGGCATTTTTCGGTTCCGTGAGGATCCGCAGGAACTCCGCCTTCCCCAGGGATTCCAGTTCCACCCGCAGGGGAAAGCGTCCCTGGAGTTCGGGGATCAGGTCCGAGGGCTTGCTGACGTTAAAGGCCCCGGCGGCAACAAAGAGGATGTGGGCGGTGTCCACGGGTCCCCACTTGGTGTTCACCACGGCGCCCTCCACGATGGGCAGGATGTCCCGCTGGACCCCTTCACGGCTCACATCGGGCCCCCCGCCCCGGCCGTCTTTGACGGCGATTTTGTCAATCTCATCTATAAACACGATGCCGGTTTCGCAGACCCGTTGACGGGCTTCTTCATTCACCCGCTCCCGGTCGATAAGCTTTTCCGATTCTTCGGCGATAAGGATCTCCCGGGCGCGGCTCACCGGCAGGAGTTTTGTTTTCTTGCCCCCGCCAAAAAACCCGGCTATCCCCGAAAGGCTGTCTCCTAAATCTTCCATACCGCCGCCCATCATTTCAAAGGCCGGGAACTGGGGGCTCTGGCTTATGGTAATTTCCACCAGCCGGTCCTCCAGCTTTTTCTCCCGGAGCATGGCCCGGAATTTTTCCCTGGTGGAATCCTTTTTCGTTTCCGCCTTTTGATCAGCGGCGGAATCTTCCTGCTGAAAGGCTTCCTCTGTTCCGGCAGCTTCACCACTACCTATTTCAGGCGCCGCAGTAATACTGCCATCCGGTTTCCGCATCATCGGGATACCCACCTGGATGGCCGTACCCATCAGGGTACCGTTACCGCCATTGGGACTTAACGCGAAGGTGCCCATGGGCCGCACCACCGGGCCGCCCTCGGGCTGTTTCGGTGTTTTGGGCTTTTTCCCCGTACCGGGAAGCAGCAAATCCAACAAGGCTTCCTCGGCCCGCTTTTCCGCGTCCGCCGTAACCGTTTCCTGCATTTCCTGTTTAACCATTGCAACACCGGCGGCCATGAGGTCACGGATCATGGATTCCACGTCCCGGCCCACATACCCAACCTCGGTGTACTTGGTGGCCTCCACCTTGATGAAGGGGGAGCCCGCCAGTTTTGCCAGGCGCCGGGCAATCTCGGTTTTGCCGACCCCGGTGGGGCCTATCATGAGGATATTCTTTGGGGCGATATCCTCCCGTACCTCCGGGTCCAGCTTGAGCCGCCGGATGCGGTTCCGTAAAGCCACCGCCACCGCCCGCTTGGCCTTTTTCTGGCCAACGATATACTTATCAAGTTCCGCCACAATTTCCCGGGGGGTAAGCCGGTCCAGGTTTTTTTCGCTTGTCATCAGCTTAACTCCTCCAGAGTGATATTGTTATTTGTATATATACAGATGCTTCCCGCAATTTTAAGGCTCTTCTCCGCAATCTCCGCCGCAGTAAAACTGCTGCCCTCAAGGAATGCCAGGGCCGCCGCATAGGCGTAGTTGCCCCCGGACCCAATGGCCAGGGCATCCTCGGCGGGCTCGATCACATCCCCGGTGCCGGAGATGAGCAGGGTCTTAGAAAGGTCCGCCACCAGAAGCAGGGCCTCAAGTTTCCGCAGTGCACGGTCGGTACGCCAGTCCTTTGCCAGTTCCACCGCCGCCCGGAGCAGGTCCCCGGAATATTCCTTGAGCTTTGCCTCAAAGCGGTCAAAGAGGGTAAAGGCGTCAGCGGTGGCCCCGGCAAAACCGCAGAGGACCTTGCCGTCCATAAGCCGCCGGACCTTGCGGGCATTGTTCTTCATCACCGTTTCGCCAAGAGTTACCTGACCGTCCCCGGCCATGGCAACCTTACCATCACGGCGCACCGCGAGCACAGTAGTACTGCGGATTCGATTCTTTTCACGATCACTCATGCGTTACTCCTCATAAAAGAAGAAGATAAACCACAGAGGACACAGAGGGAGGAACACAGAGAAAAAATTCTATTCTTTCTTCCTCTGTGTTCTCTGTGAGCGGACCAAAGGTCCGACCTCTGTGCTCTCTGTGTTAATGTATTCATCTTCATCTTCATCTTCCTGCCCTTTTCCCATGGGGATGGGCCTTAGCATATACCTTCTTTAACCGTTCCATATCCACATGGGTGTAGCGTTGGGTTGTAGAGAGGCTTGCATGGCCTAAAAGTTCCTGAACAATCCTGACATCACAGCCCGCGTTCACCAGATGGGTAGCAAAACTATGCCGCAGGGCGTGGGGGTGCACGTTTTTCTGCAGCCCCGACCGGTCGGCGTACCGGGCGATGATCCACCGCACCCCGGCCACCGAAATAGGCCCACCCCGGCGGTTCACAAAGAGCCTGTCCGTGGGACGCTCCGCCTTGATCCGCGCCTGCCGTGCGGGTAAATACTCCGCGAGCGCTTCCCGTGCTTCATCGGAAAAGAAAATGTACCGTTCCTTGTCGCCCTTTCCGATGACCCTGCCGCCTGAGAGGTCCCCCTCAATGGATTTGAGGGACAGGCTTACTAACTCCGAAATCCGCAGGCCCGCCGAGTACATTGCCAGGATCAGCGCCTTGTCCCGCAGGGGCCAGAGGATGCCCGCCGTATCCGGCAAATCGGCAAAGTCCGCCATCTCCCCTTCCCAGAGAAACTCCGGAAGGTTCTTCGGGGTCTTGAGGTTACGGAGGTTTCCCACGGGGTTGTCCTTCCGCTTCCCAAACCGGATAAGCCAGCGGTAATAGCCGCGGATAGACGAAAGCGCCCGGTTCACGCTCACCGATGCCATCCCCTCGGCGCTAAGATCGCTTATAAAACTCTGCACTTCGTAGGGGGCCGCCGCCTCCGGGAGAACGCCGCTGTTTTCACAGTAGTTAGTAAAGCGGACAAGGTCCCCTTCGTAGGCCTGAACGGTACTTTCCGACACACCACGGACAGAACGGAGGTAGCTTAAATATTCAGTAATAGTATTACTGTTCACCGGCCTCCCCTTCATTATCGCCGGAATGGAGATAATCACAGGCAGGATTGATGCAGGCCTTGTGGGACCCGTTCTTCCGGTCGTCCTTCTCCACCAGGAACCACCCGCATTTGGGGCAGTCCTGGTTTATGGGCTTAAAGTGGCTGATAAAATCACAGTCAGGGTATTTGGTGCAGCCGTAGAAATTCTTGCCCCTGCCCTGGGTTTTCCGGGCTACAACATCCCCGCCGCACTTGGGGCATTTTGCCAGGGGAATAGGTTTGGCGTTATGACATGCCGGGAAGCCGGAACAGGCCAGGAAGTAGCCGAAACGGCCGAGCCGCTTCACCATGGGCTTGCCGCATTTCTCGCAAACCATGTCCGTGGCCTCGTCCAGGGAGCCTTTGTAGGATTCCAGGCTCTTCCCCACCGCATCCACCTGGGTCTTAAAGGGGGTCCAGAATTCCCGAATCATGTCGGGCCAGCGGACCTGGTTTTCCTCCACCTCATCAAGTTTGGTTTCCATAGACGCAGTAAAGGTGCTGTCCAGCACATGGGGGAAATACTCCACCAGCATATCGCAGATCATCCGGCCCAGCAGGGTTGGTACCAACTGCTTGTTTGACCGGGTCACATAATACCGATCCAACAAAACCGAAATGATGGGCGCGTAGGTTGAAGGCCGGCCTATGCCCTTTTCCTCCAGGGTCTTAACGATACTCGCATCGGTGTACCGGGGCGGCCCCTGGGTAAAGTGCTGCTCAGGGTTGAATTTATCTATCGCAACCGTATCCCCGATCTTCAACACCGGATAGGCGCTGCCCTTTTCTTCCTTTGAACTGAGGAGCTTCAAGACCTTGTAGAATCCCTTTTCCACAATTTTCGTACCCGAAATGCGGAAGACGCCCTCCCCCGCCGCAATATCGGTGCTGACCGTTTTGGTTTTCGCGGGATTCATCTGGCTGGAAACAAAGCGTTCCCAGATAATCGTATAGAGCCGGAGCTGATCCTTGGTAAGGTGTTCCTTCATACCATCGGGGGTATAGGTGACATAGGTGGGGCGTATGGCTTCGTGGGCGTCCTGGGCTTTCTTTCCCACCGCGTACTCTATTTGTTTTTCCGACAGGTCCTGGGGGAACTGCTCCCCAATCCAGGCGCGGACCTCATCCAGGGCTACCTGGGAGATACGCACAGAATCGGTGCGCATGTAGGTGATAAGCCCGATGCGGGAACTTCCAATGTTCACCCCTTCGTAGAGTTGCTGCGCTATCTGCATGGTCTTTTTACTGGTAAAGCCCAGACGGTTTGCCGCGGTCTGCTGCAGTTGGGATGTGGTAAAGGGGGGCCTTGGCCGAATAGTCTTTTCGGTTTCCCGTATATCCTTGACAAAACATTCCGCACCGGTGAGGAGATCCACTATAGCCTTCACATCGGCTTCACGCTTCAAGTCCGGCTTGTCGCCCTTCCAGGTAACCAGTTGGGCGGTAAATACGGTTTTGTGTCCCTTCGTTTTTTCTACGGTAAAATCCGCATCTAAGGTCCAGTACTCTTCGGGGATAAAGGTTTCCACCTCCTTCTCCCGTTCGCAGATGAGCCGCAGCGCCACGGACTGAACCCGCCCCGCAGAGAGGCCGTTCTTCACCTTCTTCCACAGTAATGGTGAGAGGTTATACCCCACCAGCCGGTCCAGCACCCTTCGGGCTTTCTGGGCGTTCACCTTTGATTCATCAATGGCCGAGGGGTGGGACACCGCCTCCTTAATCGCCGCCGGTGTTATCTCGTTAAAGCTGATCCGCCGTATGGGCACCGTATCGGTTTTCGCAGTGATAGCGTTCCGTAAATGCCAGGCGATGGCCTCCCCTTCACGGTCATTATCACTTGCCAGTAATACGGCGTCCGCTTTTTTCGCGTCCCCTTGCAGTTCCTTTAACAGTTTCGCCCTGCCGCGGACGGTGATGTACTCGGGTTCAAAATCGTTATCAACATCAATGGCGATCCGCGATTTGGGCAGATCGATGAGGTGCCCCATGGACGCCTTAACGGTGTAAGCGGGGCCGAGGTATTTTTCGATGGTCTTTGCCTTTGCCGGGGATTCCACGATCACCAGAATCTTTTTGCCGCTCGCTTTTTTCTTCGCTGTCTTAGCTGTCTTCACTGCCATGGTGTCCTATTCCTCGCAAACAATATTAAGGGACCGCCCCAAGCTCAAGGCCAGGTCGGTTCCATTTCCGCTGCTCCCTTCCCCGGAGTATGCCAAGCCCCATTCCTCAAAAATCTCGGCGGCCCCGGTGATTACCCGCGCCCCATCCTCCGCCAATTTCTTTGTCCCCGCCCCCAGGGGAGAGGCCACCCCCGCAGACGCTACCATCAAATCCCGGTTTTGTTCCAGGGCAAACCGGGCGGTAATCAGCGCGCCGGAACGATCCGGAGCTTCTACTATCACCACCC
>BNUW01000077.1 GCA_025997655.1 Spirochaetia bacterium | reverse complement strand
ATTCAACGGTTTCTATTTTTTTTACGAGGCCCTTCATTTTTTCCCTGAAACCGGTATTAAGCAAAAATGCCTATCCAGCGGGTTTCAGAAAAACCGCCAAAGAACCTTCCGGACGAAGCCAGGATATCCCTGGACGATGCCCTTGAGGGTGGGGCGGATTTCTTCGTTCTGGCGGTGCTGGACTATCAGAATCCGCTCCGGACCAGCGGAGCCCCGCCAAAACCGTACAATGTTTCCCTCAGACTTTTTAAGACCGCGCCCTACCGGTTTCTGTATTCCATGGAGTATAACCCCGCAGATAAGGATGAACTGGCCGCCGCCATGGGCGCCGCCAGGGCAATCGCACGGCACCTGAAGGATTAACAATGATAAATAGAATGAAAAAATTCCTTGCAACATGCGCTTTAGCGGCTGTCTTGATTTTCACCGGCGCTTCCGTATGGGAAGGGTCCGCCTCGGTGTCTGTTGCGGGAGAGCTTCCCGATGGGGCCTATTCTGCGGCGACCAATTCCTACCCCTCTAATACGGTGGTGGAGGTGACAAACCTGGAAAATGGCAAAACTATCCGGGTCCTTATAGCCGCAAGCCTGGATTCACCGGGCCTTCTGGCTATGCTTTCCCAAAATGCCGCCGCCGCCATAGGCATCCCAAGCCAGGGCATAGGCCGCATTCGTATGAAGGAGTCCTTAGGCCCTATCCGCACGGAAGAACCCGCCGCCTCTCGCTCTCCCAATGAGGGTGACCACCCGGGAAATCCGGATTCAGGTTCAGCGAATGTCGCCCCTGCTGCCGCTGCGGAGCAAGAAACCCGAAGAACCGCCGCCCCAGAGGACCTTGCGGAGGCAAGTCCGGCGGATCGCTTTTATAACACGGTTATAAACCAACCCGAAACCTATACCCCGAACTCGGTGGATTATCCCGCCGATGGCGCTGTCCGCACTGAACCGAAGCCCAACTGGGGTTCCGGACAAGGCGGTGTACAACCTAGTGGGGCATCACCGTATCCGGCATCACCGCAAGCTGCCCCGCCTTCATCGTCTTACTATTATATGCCGGATGTTCGGGTGGCGGATAATACCCAGGGTTTACCACCCTATATGCCGGAAGCTCAGGCTGCCCCGGCTTCACCACTTTATTATATGCCGGATGCCTGGGCGGTGGATAATACCCAGGGTTTCCCGCCAGATACTGGGGCAGCATATGGTACCCAGGGTTTATCGCCCTATATGCCGGAAGCTCAGGCTGCCCCGGCTCCGCCACTTTCTTATTATATACCGGATGATGCCTTGAGTGCCCCGGTTTTACCGCCCTACGCGCCGACAACCGCAACGACGCCCCCGGCGGCAGGAATACCCTCCTCTGGGTCATCGGTAATTATCCTTGTTCCCGCTGAGGAACGCCCTCCCGAAGGCAGCGCCCCGACCATACCCCTGGGAACGGTAATAGGCCCTATCCCGCTCAACCAGCTTCCATGGCTATCATCCGGTGACGCAGCCCCGGAATATGGTATCGCCCCGGAGCATATTATCGGCCCCATCGTTCCGCACCGGCAGTCCGCCGGAGTTCCCCTGCAGCCTGCTCTTCCGCAGGCTGCGGTTTCTCCCGCGCCGCCGCCCCCGGTACCCAATGGATTGTCGCTTCCCCGGATCACCCAATTGGAGAAGGGTAAGTACTATGTACAGATTGGCGCTTTTGCCCGGACCGATGCCCTTGAAACGGCGGCGGCCCGGTGGTTCAGCCAGAACTTTCCATTAGCTGTTCAATCAGAAGGCTCTAACAGCGTCTACCGGCTGCTTGTTGGCCCCCTCAATGCGGGGGAAAGCAAGGCAATACTCCTGCAGGTCAAGAGCAGCTACCCTGACGCATTTGTGCGGAATGGCAGCTAAGCTTAGCGGCCGTGACAGAACTTATACTTCTTCCCGCTCCCGCAGGGGCAGGGGTCGTTCCGCCCAACCTTGGGCACCGAGCGGACCACGGTTACCGCCTCCGGTTCCGACCGTGACGACGGCCCGCCCCGCCGCCCGCTTCCCGTAGCCGTACCCGCAGAAGCACCGCCGGCAAAGGCGCCCATACTGCCGTGGCTGGCGGACTGGGCGGTACCCATGGTCTGCCTTGAGGTACGTTCCCCCGCCGGCATGATACGGACCAGGTGTACCCGGGAAGCGATTTCTTCCCGGATGGTGTCGATCATGGTGTCGAATATCTGAAACCCTTCTATCTTATACTCCGTCAGAGGGTTCTTCTGGGCATAGCCCCGGAGGTACACCGCTTCCCGGAGGCCCTCCATGTTTTCCAGGTGGTCCAGCCACTTCCGGTCAATCAACTGGAGATACTGCTGCCGGATAAAGTGGTTTATCCCTTCTTCCCCCACCAGTTCTTCCTTACCGGTGATGTCCTGTTTCAAGTCCCGCACGATTACTGCGCTGAGCGCTTCCGGGGTTTGGGTATCCTTTGCGCCCACCTGGAGCAGGTAACCGAACTTCTCCTTGAGATACGCCGTCAGCTCCTTTACCGCCTCACCCTGGTCATGCCGCTGGGCATCGCGATACTTTTCCAGGGCAGAGGCGACCATATCACCGGTGGCTTCATTTACCCGGTCATGGAGATTTGCGTCTCGTAGAATTGCGTCCCGTTGTTCGTAGATAAACTTCCGCTGCTGATTCAGCACATCGTCATATTCCAGGAGGTGTTTGCGGATCTCAAAGTTCCGTTCCTCCACCTTCTTCTGGGCCTTTTCAATACTCTTGTTAAGCCAGGGATGGTAGATAGGTTCCCCCGGCTCCATGCCAATCTTGGACATGAGGTTTTTGATGTTGTCTCCGCCGAAGAGGCGCATCAGGTCATCGTCCATGGAGATGAAGAACTTCGAGCGGCCCGGGTCACCCTGACGGCCCGAACGCCCCCGGAGCTGGTTGTCGATACGGCGGCTTTCGTGGCGTTCTGTACCAATTACGTAAAGGCCGCCCAGGGACTTCACCTCCTCGTAGTCCTTCTTCCAGAGCGCGTATTCTTCCTGGTAGATGGCCGCGTACTTTTCCGGCGGCGCCTCGGTACCCGCCCGTTTCCGCGCCCGGTGTTCCGGGCTGCCCCCCAGCTTGATGTCGGTGCCGCGCCCCGCCATATTGGTGGCGATGGTCACCGCCCCCTTGGACCCCGCCTCGGCGATGATGATGGCCTCCCGGGCGTGGTTCTTGGCGTTCAGCACCTCGTGGCGTACCCCCCGGCGGGTGAGCAGGCCGGAGAGCTTCTCCGACTTTTCGATGGATACCGTGCCTACCAGCATGGGCTGGCCTTTCTTGTACGCCTCGGCAATCTCCGCGCAAAGGGCGGAGAACTTCTCGTCCTCGTTCAGGTAGACTACATCGTCCTCATCGTTACGGGCTACGGGAAGGTTGGTGGGGATAACCACCACATCTAAATTGTAGATTTTGGCAAATTCCACCGCTTCAGTGTCCGCCGTACCGGTCATGCCGGATATTTTATCATACAACCTAAAGTAGTTTTGGAAGGTGATAGTGGCCAGGGTGCGGTTCCGTTGTGCTATCTTGATACGTTCTTTCGCCTCAATCGCCTGGTGGAGCCCGTCGGAGTAGCGGCGTCCGTAAAGGATGCGCCCGGTAAACTCGTCCACTATCTGGACCAGCCCGTCCTGGACCACGTAGTCCACATCAATATGGAAGAGTTTGTGCGCCCGCAGCGCCTGGGTAAAGTAGTGGAGGTACTCAAAGTTCTCCTCATCCACGATGGCGCCCTTGATAAGGTTCCGCTTTTGCAGCAGTTCCTCTATCTTCGTCATCCCGGCGTTGGAGAAGGAGATGTTCTTGTTCTTTTCGTTGAGCTTATAGTCCCCGATAACTTCCTCCCCCTGGGTTTCGTCGGGGTACTCGCCGTTCTCCTTTTTTTTGATTTCCTCCAGGGTCCCCAGCATCTTATCCACCTCGGCGTACTTGAAGGTGTCGTCCTCGGCGGCGCCGGAGATGATGAGGGGGGTCCGGGCCTCGTCGATGAGGATGGAATCGATTTCGTCCACCACGCAGAAGTTGTGCCCCCGTTGGACCCGGCCTTCCAGGTCCCAGCGCATGTTGTCTCGGAGATAATCAAAGCCGAACTCGTTGTTGGTGCCGTAGGTGATGTCACAGGCGTAGTTTTGCTTGCGGCGCTCGTTGTCCATGTCCGAAAGGATGGTCCCCACGGTGACCCCGAGGTAGCTGAACACCGGCCGCATCCATTCGGTGTCCCGCTCGGCCAGGTAATCGTTCACGGTGACCACGTGGACCCCCTTGCCGCTGATAGCGTTCAGGTAGGTGGCGGCGACACTCATCAGGGTCTTGCCTTCGCCGGTCTTCATCTCCACGATCTTCCCCTGGTGGAGCACGATGGACCCCAGGACCTGCACGTCATAGGGCCGCTCCCCCAGGTTCCGCCGGGCCGCTTCCCGGGCCAGGGCAAAGGCCTCCGGCAGCAGGGCGTCCAGGGTTTCCCCCGCCGCATAGCGCTCGCGGAACAGTGCGGTCATCCGGGGGAATTCCTCCGCAGGAAGAGCGGCGGCCCAGGCTTCCTTCTCGTTAACCGAATGTAATAGCGGCAGGAGGGTCTTCAAATCCCGTTCGTGCTGGGAGCCGAACAGGACCTTTACGATTTTTTCAAGCATAGCGTAATTTTACCGCTTGCGGGGGTTTAGTGGCAAGATGGGGGCCTGCCGGCCGCCTTGCGGGGGAGGGGAGGGTGTCGTATACTGAGCAGGAATGAAACCATCGCTTATCGCATTATCCGTCCTGCTGTTGATCCTCGCCGCCTGCCATCGGGACGGGATTGTTTCCGTTGCCCGGGAGGACCTCTTTGCCCTGGAGATCGGACGCATGGAGGACCAGATCGATCTCTACAACCTTGAGGGGGGCCGGAATAGCCGCATGACCTCCCTGACCATGCGGGACGGCCTGTTCTATATCGCCGACGGCAACGGGGGAAAGGTGGTCCACTATACCTCCTACGGGGATTTGCTGTTCATGATCTATAATGAAGAAACCAACCCCCCGCCCCTGACCCTGCGTACGGATGTGGAAACCAGCGGGGTGGTGACCCGCATGGCCTTTTCCTATCCCCTGCGGGAACCCGGAACTATTGCCGTGGATACCCGTAAGCATATCTACGTGGAGGACCGGCTGCCCTATGAGCGGCGCCGGTTTAACCCGGAAACCCGGGTCATTGAAGATAGCATCGTCCTCCACTTCGATCCCAACGGCCGGTTTGTGGAATACCTGGGCAAGGAGGGCATCGGGGGCTCGCCCTTTCCCAACATCGAACGGATCACCGGTTCGGTCCAGGATGAGTACGCCGTGGTGTGCCGGCTGCCGGTGGGCTGGAATATCTACTGGTACGATTCCGAGGGAACCCTGCTGTACCTGCTCTCCCTGCAAAACGGGGATATCCCCGTTCCCCCGGACCGGCAGACCGTATTCCCTTCAATCGATAGTGTCGCGGTGTCCCCGGAACGCCGGAAGGTCTTTATCAAGGTCGATTACTACCGGGAAACCTTCGATGAATCCACCAATACGAAGCTTGGAGCCGAACCGGACAGTTCGGTGATCTGGCCCTTGAACATAGAAGACGGTTCCTATGAGCCGCTCATTGAGGTGCCCTTCTTTGAACTGCAGCGCACGGAAAATAACCGCCGCGTTACGGAGCGGCTGCTCTATTCCCTTTTGGGGGTGGTAAAGAACGGCCGGGTATTCCTCACCTTTCCGGTGGAGGGGGGGTATTCCATCATGATCCTCTCCACGGAAAGCCGCGACCAGCGCCGGGGCTTTATCCGGGTACATAACGATGAGCTGCAATTCAACGCCTTTGCCCTGTCTGCCGAGGGCATTCTTTCCGCCCTCCTTGCCACGGACTTCGAGGCCAAGCTGGTCTGGTGGCGTACCGACAAATTCCTGGAGGCCCAATGAGTGATGATGACAAAAAGCCGGAACCGGACCGGGATCTGGTTTTTTACTATAACCGTGAGCGCCGGCTTGAGCGTTCCTCCCCGGCGGTACGGGCCATCAATAGCCCGGAGCCGATGGTGAAGGGCGGCTTTATCCGTTCCCTCACCTCCACAAAATCCAATCTGCTGCTCCTTATCTCCATACTGATCATCATGGCCTTTATCATGGTCTATTCCGCGATCTTGGGGGGAGACATCCGGGGAACGTTGCGTTCCCAAAAAGGGCCGCTTATTACCATGGGGGGGAATACCCTGCGGATTACCGCAGAACAGGAGGGGATGGGCGCCGATGCGGAATCTTTTGTCATTATCAATAAGCACATCGCCCCAAAAGAAGATGCGCCTTACATCGGGGATGTGTTAGTGGCGGTTTCCCCGGTATTACGGCAGGCGGAGAAACTTGCGCCATCAAACATTCCGGTCTTTACCGACCGGCTGTTCTTCACCCTGGAGCAGGAGGAGGAATACCGGCTTACTCTGCCTTTTACGGCGGAGAATTACCTTTTGTTGTTTCAGGTGGGGGAAAAGCGGGTCACCGCGAGGGTTAAAACCCTTTCGGTTAAAACCATTCCTTGACCTTGGGGCGGTGATGCTCTATGGTTTAAGCATACGGAGAACCCTATGATCCAGTTTTATTTTCTGTCCATCGTCTTAAACGCCTTGTCCGGGTATGTGCTCACCAGAGAGCCCAATGACGAAGAAACCGGCCTGGATACCGGTTTCCATTGGTCTCTCCAAAACGAAACCACCCGCCTGATCCTGGGGGTGCTGACCATCGTGGTGGGGCTGCTCAAGATCCTTTCCTCCATTCCGGGGGATCTGCCGGTGATTGGGGACCTTATCCCTGCGCTGGCGGGGTTCCTGGCGGGCTTTGCCCTGGTGTTTGCCTACTACCGCAGCCGGTCCACCCTGGAATCGGAGCATACCGATAAGATTGAACACCTTCTTATGCATAATAAAAAATGGGTAGGATTCTTTGCCCTGGCGGCGGCGGGTCTCCATTTCCTCTTCCCCTCGGTACTGTTCCTGTAGTTCTGTGCGTAACCTATCGGTTGCCGGCATCGCCTGGGATGCGGGGCGGTTTTTTATCGCCCGGCGGGTGTCAGGGGGCGCGATGGGGGATAAGTGGGAATTCCCCGGCGGCAAGGTTGAGGAAGGGGAGTCCTGCGAAGAGGCCCTAATACGGGAATACCGTGAGGAATTCGGGGTAAGCATACGTCCGGGGGTTTTTTTGGGAAGCGCCTGCTTTGAGCACCGGGGGATTAACCGCCAAGTGAAGGCCTACCGTATCTTTTTTAACGACACTGTAGACCTATGGTCTGACTTTACACTTTTGGAACATACCCAATGGCGCTGGGCTACTCTTCCGGAGATTGAGGGACTGGACTTTGTTGACTCGGATCGGAAGCTTCTTCCGGCTTTACAGAAGGCCCGGTTTTCTTAGACCCCAATTTCGGGATCAAACCAAGGGGAAGGGCGAGTTTTAGGGAGAGTCCTACATCAACGGCTGAATAACCGACCCCGGCTCTGTTAGATGCGTAAGTCGGGGAATTTGTATTAAAACCAGCTATCAGTTCATACACATCTCCACGGGTACCGTTGATGTACCGCCATGCGCCGTGCAAAACCAGGGATAGAGAAGGAATAGGAGAAAAAGCAAGAGCCAGGGATGGTTCCAGATACAGCCCCCCCTCGGTATTGTCGGAATACTGCGTATACTTCTTCCCTGGATCGATATTCATATAATGATTATCCATATCCCAGGACCATATCCCAGGACTGATGAAAAACCGGAAGTCCAGACTCAAGCCCCGGTAGAAAGGCCAGAAAACTTCAATCCCCGGGGAGAGGATTATCCAATTCTGATCATAACTGATACCGGTTCCATTCACCGGAGTTTTCGGTGTGGAGGGGCTCCATCCGTTAGTTTTATCGTATTGGGTATAGCCGTGCTGGGCTATCCAGGAAAAACGCATATATGAAAAGGAAACCAGTGCTTTAATCGCCACCCTTCCGGCAATTGGGATGGTAATTCCCCCGGCAAGGTCCAGCAGCATCGCCCCCTGGATATAGGCGTTGTGGGAGGAAAAATGGGTCAACATATCCGGATAAGCTTCGTTCACCCAGTCCCGGTCTTCCATGGTTCCGCTAAAAATAGGCAGGCCGAACTTGACCGACAGATCCGCCCCCAACCCAAACCCGGACAGGGGATCGGCGCGGGAAAGGGACAGGCTTGAACCCAGGTACACCAGGGGTTTTAGGTCCCAAAGGAGTTGGCTGAGATAGGCATCATCATTGGAATTTTTATAGACAATTTCCTCGGCCTGCCCCAGGAGAACCCCGGCGTCGGCAGCCAGGGAAATCCTATAGGGTGTCTTTAAAATGGTAAAATCTATGTTGTCCTGGCCATAGCTTGAGACGAGTATGCTGACGAAAAAAGCAAAAACGTATATACTCTTCATATTATGAGAGTAGGGATATTTCTATATCATAGTCAAGTGAGTACCGGCGCCCTTGCCGTGCTGCTCCTCCTGGGCGCCTGCAGCCGCGCCTCCGAAGATTTGCCCCTGACCCCGCCGTCTACCCCGCCCTTATCCCGTTCCGTCATCGGTTACGGGGTGGTAAACAATTCCTATACCCATGTGCAGAACGACCCCGCCCCGGAATCGGTTTCCCTGGGGTATCTTCGCAGGGGCGCCGTAGTGGAGATACTGGAACGGCGAAAATCTTGGATCAGGGTAAACAGCGTCTACAAGGGATGGATTAAAGAAGAGGGCGTCCTGTTCTATAGAAGTAAAGCCCAGGCAGGGACCGCCTCGGAATCCCTAAGCCGCGGACCGGAGAGCAGTCCGGAGGGCCGATGAACGCCATCCTGGTTTGGTGCATCCCTCCTTTGGTGGGGGCCGTAATTGGCTATGTAACCAATGCGGTGGCCATCAAAATGCTGTTCCGCCCCTTAGCGGAGGTCCGCCTCTTTGGTATCCGCCTGCCCTTTACCCCGGGGATACTGCCCCGGCAGCGGCATAAGCTGGCGGAAAATATCGGCGCCATTGTGGAGCAGCAACTCTTAACGGCGGAAATACTTATTGCCCGGCTGCGGCAGGAGGATGTGCGGAACCAACTTAAGGATACCATCGCCGGATATACGGAAGGGCTGCGGAAAGAGGCCCCCCGGATTGTTTCATTGCTAAAAACGGCGGCGGCGGATGCATACCCCCGGGCAGCGAAGTCCTTTATCGCTTTCCTGGAAAAACCGGAGATTCACCGGCAACTGGAAATTCATGGCGGAGTCTTCCTGAACAACGCCATTTTAAAACTGAATGTATTTCAGCGCTTCTTTTTTTCCGCCGGCCAATTTGACAAAACCCTCCATGACCGTATGCCGGAGATTATCGACGATCTCATCCGTCAACTGGATGAAATCCTAAAGGACCAGGAAGTACAAACGGGGATACTTTCCTATCTTGTACAGGCCCTGCAGGACGCCGCTGATACGGGCAGCAAAACAAAGTTTGATATATGGCTTCGGGACAAAGTGCTGGCCCTGGCGGAAGAGCAAAGCGCCGCCCTGTTACGGACCATCAATATCAAAGCCCTGGTTTCCCAGCGGATCGACTCCCTGGACATGCTGCAGGTAGAACATATTGTCCTGGAGGTAATGGCAAACCAGCTCAAGTGGATTAACGTTTTCGGCGCAATCCTGGGCGTTCTCATTGGTCTTTTCCAGTCAGCCTTTTCCTGGTTTATCCGGTAGAAAAAGCGAATCCGACTAAAGCAAAATCCCTCTTCTCCCCCTAACAATGGGTATTATGGGGAGGTCTTTATGAAAAGACGTGTTATTATTTCTGCGTTTTGTCTCTTGTCGTATCTGCTGATTCTTGGATCATGCAGTAACCCGAACGATCCCGATGTCCAGAATACACCGGCGAAACAGGAGGAGCCGGGCAGTGAGGAGAAACCGGGCGGTGAGGAAAAGCCGGGTGGTGAGGAGGAACCGGGTGGTGAGGAGGAACCGGGTGGTGAGGAGGAACCGGGTGGCGAGGAGGAACCGGGCGGCGAGGAGGAACCGGCTAAAGAGAAGTGGGTGACATTGGACGGCGCCGAAGCTTTAAAGACATGGCTTGCGAAACAGCTCGAAAATACCGAAGCGAAGCCCTATCTTATCAAGGTAACGGGGATTGATTTGGCAAGTAATACCGCTGGAAACTTGAAGAGCCTCTACGATGCGTTAAGCCGTTATGTTGCTCTGGATCTCAGTGCCTGTACCGGGGAGAAAATTTCCAATATTTCATCCGATGGAAAGGCCAAAATAACGGAAATCATTTTGCCCCTCAATCTAACAACCGTCGAGAAAAGTGCCTTTGTAGGTTGTACTGAGCTGGCTATAATAGATATGCCGGGGGGTCACCAGTATCGAACATTTGGCATTCGGCGGCTGTAAAAAACTTGAAACCGTACACATGAAAAAGGTAGAGGCAATAACCAATACTACCAAAGGGAATGGTGCGTTTAATCAATGCAACTCCCTTATATCGGTATCCTTGCCTAATGCTACGGAGATTGGAAATTTGACTTTTAATGGTTGTGACTCCCTTTCTACGGTGAATCTACCCAAGGTAGCTACGATTGGTGAAAAGGCATTTGCGGGTTGTAAGAAGCTTGAAATGCTCACTCTGGGAACAACCATTCCGGAACTGGGAACGACCGTATTTGCCGCTGGAAAACCGGAAATGATATATGTACCGGTATCAGCTCTTAGTGCATATAAAACCACCACAAAAGCGAACTGGACCGACTTAAAAGTAAAGGTACAGGCGCTGTTAGCAGGCTAGCAAAAACCCTGCGGACGCGCTATATTCTTTTTACAATATATTGTAAAATCGGATACAGCGCGTTTACCGTAGGGGAGGGAGAATGTATGGCAAAGAATGAACCGGAAAAAACCAGAGGAAACCCCCTGGCATCAAGTGAAGAAAAAGAAAAGGCCCTGGAAGCGGCCCGGCTCCAGATTGAAAAACAATTCGGCTCCGGGTCACTGATGAAGCTGGGCGATCATAGTACCGCCGCAGGCATAGAAGTGATCCCTTCAGGGGCATTGCTCCTGGACGAGGCGCTGGGGATTGGCGGTTTCCCCCGGGGGCGTATCATCGAGATATACGGCCCCGAGTCTTCGGGAAAGACCACCCTGGCGCTCCATGTGGTGGCGGAGGCCCAGAAAATGGGTGGGATTGCCGCCTTTGTGGACGCCGAACACGCACTGGACCCGGTCTACGCAAAAAATCTGGGGGTCAACACCGACGATCTCTGGATTTCCCAGCCCGAATCGGGGGAACAGGCCCTGGAAATCACCGAGAGCCTGGTTCGTTCCGGCGCGGTGGACGTGATCGTGGTGGACTCCGTGGCGGCCCTTACCCCCCAGGCGGAAATTGACGGCGACATGGGGGACGCCCAGATGGGCCTCCAGGCCCGGCTTATGAGCCAGGCCATGCGGAAACTCACCGCCATCATCGGCAAGTCCCGTACCATCCTGATATTCATCAACCAGATCCGTATGAAAATCGGGGTCATGTTCGGTAACCCGGAAACAACCACCGGCGGCAATGCCCTGAAATTCTAC
>BNUW01000076.1 GCA_025997655.1 Spirochaetia bacterium | reverse complement strand
TCCCTACCCGACGCTCTTCCGTTCTTGACCGGCATGTATTCCTCTCAGATGCAAAGCCGGTATGAAAACTATTTGACCGTGTCAAAGACGGTGGCCGATATTATGGATTCCTACCAGAGTGTTCCGGTTGATGAACGGCGTACCCGGTACGATACCACCCTGCGGGGGATCATGGAATCGAATACGAACTTTCTCGGGATATTTTCCGTTTGGAAACCCAATGTGCTTGACGGCAGGGACGCGGAATTTGCAAATAAGCCGGGATACGATTCATCCGGGGTCTATATGCCATGGTTCACGAGAAACTCGGGGACCCTGGAAAAACACGTTTTGTCAGAGTATAAATTGTATAGCGAGGTAGCCGCCAATATCAGCTCGCCTGACCCGGTTTTTAGCGATCCCTACTTTACGACAATGCTGGGGCAGCCGGTAGTAGCCGCACGGATTTGCTATCCCATAATTGCCAATGGAACTATTGTGGGCAGGGTGGGAATCATGCTTGACCTGACCCCTTCTTCGGACGCCATATCCGCGATAAAGCCCTATGGGGCCGGAAGGGCGGTTTTATATTCCACCAACGGTACCATCGCGGCCCATTATAACCCCAACATGGTCGGTAAGCCGATACGGGATCCCCAATCGGTTTTGATTCTTGGTGAACAGGCGGTAGCGGATACGGAAACTACCCTGCAAACCGGAAAGCCGAATTCCGGGGAGAACAATGGGCAGCTTTTCTACAGCTATCCTTTTTATGTGGGGGGCGTGAAGACCGCGTGGACTATTCTCACTTCGGTGCCCGAGGATGTGGTAATGGCGGAGGTAACCAGGTTAACCCAAATTACGATAATTATTGTGGTCATCGCGATTATTCTGGCGGCGATAATTATCTTCTTCCTGGCAGGCTCTATTGCCAAGCCCATCGTCAAGGTCGCCAATACCCTTATGGACATATCCGAAGGCGAAGGTGACCTGACTAAAACGATTGCCGAGCGTGGCAATGACGAAGTGGCGGACCTTGCCAAATACTTTAACCGTACCCTGGGGAAAATCAAGGACCTGGTGCTGGTTATCAAGAAACAGGCGGCGGCCCTCTTTGACATCGGAAACGAGCTTGCCTCCAACATGACCGAGACTGCAGCGGCTATCAATCAGATCACCGCCAATATCCAGAGCATCAAGGGCCGGGTGATGAACCAGTCCGCCAGCGTTACTGAAACAAACGCCACCATGGAGCAGATCACCGTCAATATCGACAAGCTGAACGGGCATGTGGAAAATCAGACCGCCAGTGTGTCCAAGTCTTCCAGCGCCATTGAGGAGATGATCGCCAACATTCAGTCGGTGACCAATACCCTGGGGAAGAACGCCGAAAGCGTTAAGGAACTGATTGACAGTTCCGAAGTGGGGCGCACGGGCCTGCAGGAAGTTGCCACGGATATTCAGGAAATTGCCCGTGAGTCCGAGGGCCTCCTGGAAATTAACGCGGTGATGGAAAACATCGCCAGCCAAACGAATCTGCTTTCGATGAACGCCGCCATTGAGGCCGCCCACGCCGGTGAAGCGGGAAAGGGCTTTGCGGTGGTAGCCGATGAGATTCGCAAACTCGCCGAAAGTTCCGGGGAGCAGTCAAAGACCATCAGCATGGTATTGAAGAAGATCAAGGAATCTATCGACAAGATTACGAAGTCTACCGACAACGTGCTCAACAAGTTTGAGGTTATTGACGTCGGGGTAAAGACCGTGTCCGACCAGACGGAGAATATCCGTAACGCCATGGAAGAGCAGAGCGTGGGGAGCCAGCAGATTCTGGAAGTGATGGGCCAGCTTAACGGGATAACCCAGCAGGTTAAGGGCGGGTCCCTGGAGATGCTTGAGGGAAGCAAGGAGATTATCACCGAAGGGAAGAATCTGGAAATGGCAACCCAGGAGATCACCAACGGGATGAACGAAATGGCCACCGGGGCGGATCAGATCAACGTCGCAGTGAACCGGGTGAACGAGATCAGCGGGGATAACAAGGAGAATATTGATATCCTGGTACGGGAGGTTTCCCGGTTTAAGGTGGAGTAGTTTTACTAACACCGTAATACGAACATAAGCCCCCATCTTCGGGGGCTTTTTTTAGACCGTTAACGGCTGCGTACTGATCTGCGCCAGGGCTTGCTCCACTGACTTTTTCAATTCTCCCACATCATTTTGTTTCAGGACCACCATGCGGAAAATTGCGGCTTCAAGGATCCCGTAGAGCAGGTCGTCCGTGGCGCGGACATTGATGGGCTTTATTGTTCCCGCCCGGATGCCCTCTATCAGCATGGAGGCCAAAATGCGGCGCGTACGGATGGTCCTCCGGCGTACCCGGTAGCCCGTGTCGGTATCGCTTTTTGAAAGGTAGAGCAGATAGTTCAGGCTTACCGAAAGAAGCCGGCGGTTTTTTTCCAGCCGTTCCAGAATCAGGATGAGTACCTTGCGTATCTTTTCTACGCTGTTCAGGGCTTCGTCATCCTTGACCTGCAGAAGATCCTCTTCTACGCCCAGGAGCATATTTTTGATGCTGTAGTTGAAGATTTCCGTTTTGTTTTTAAAGTAGATATACAGGGTGGTCCTGGTGATGCCGCAGTGGTCCGCGATCTTCTGGAAGGTTGCGTTTTCAAACCCCTCCCCGGTAAAGACATCCAGGGCGTGTGTCAGGATTTCCTGCCGCCGTTTGTCATGTTCCACCACTATCGACATTCTGTTACCCCCGCTTAATTGCTTCATACTCATAAAAATACGAGTTCAACGCGCCATTGGTGAGTTCCCGGCACGTGTCTGCTTTTCTGCCAAAGTGGGATTCAAAGCCGGGATGGTCGGTGATCAACGCCAGCTTCCAATTCGGGAACCGCTCCCCTATATCCCCCATTTCCCCGTACATTGCCTCCGCCTCCGCCGGCTCCCCCAGCCGTTTCCCATAGGGCGGGTTCGTGATGATAAAGCCCGGTTCGGCGGAAAGGCCCTCCGGGGGACGGGCTGCCTTCATAGGCAAGGTCCGAAACTCCGGCAGCCAGGGAAGCCGGATGTCCGGGCGTATTCCTGAACCGGGGGTTTTGCCCTGGGCCAGTTCGTAGGCTCTTTGGACATTGGATTTGGCCATGGAAACCGCCCGGGTATCGGTATCGCTGCCGTAGATGCGGATGGTCCGTTCAAAGTTGACCTTACCCAGAAGTTCCTGCCGTACCAGGGCCTCGGTTTCCGCGTTTGCCGGAACCAGGTCCGCCAGGGCAAAGCGCCGCCCCATGCCGGGGGCCGCATCCCAAGCGTAAAGGGCAGCCTCTATGGCGATGGTACCGGAACCGCAGAAGGGGTCATAGAGGGGGTATTTCCGCCGCCAGTTGGCCAGGAAGAGGAGCGCTGCGGCGGTGGTTTCCCTGAGGGGAGCGGCGCCGCCTTCGGTACGGTAGCCCCGCTTAAACAGGGGTTCCCCGGAAAGGTCCAGCAACACCGATACCTGATCCTTTTCCACATACACCCGGATTGTTGCCTGGGGACCCGCTTCGCTCAACCGGGCTTGGTGGTATGCCGCGCAGAGCCGGTCCGCCGCCGCCTTGTGGGTCATGGCCTGGATAGTGGTGATGCCCTGGAGCTTTGACCGGTTAGACCGGACCTTGGCAACCTGTACGCCCATGCCATTGGGTATCCATGTTTCCCAGGGGAAGGACTTTACCCCTTCGAAAAGGGCGTCAAAATCAGCGGCAGGAAAGGTACGCGCTTCTAAAAGCAGGCGATCCGCACACCGCAGCCCCATGAGCGCCCGGTACATACCGGGGATGTCCGTTTCAAACCGGACCTTGCCGAAACCGCTTTCCAGGACACGGTATTGCCCACCGAGTTTCCGTAGTTCGTTTGAAACTACCTTTTCTACACCAATCCCGCAGAGGGCTATCACGGTTTCCATATTTCTTGCTAGTACTATAACACATTTTGTGGAAATGTCATATAAAAAGATTTTTCTGCTCAGAAGCATCGCCGGTGGATATTCCTCAGACAATATGCCATAGTATGCTCCAAGAGGTATTAGCATGAGTAAAATTACCGAAGAATTGGTTCTGAAAAATATGGAAGATGTTACGTTAGCCCAACAAGGTCTGAAAAAAGAGGCGGAAGTCCGGAAGGTAACCGTTACGTTTATGGCTGATACCGGGGTACACTTCAACACCCTGACTGAAGATGTGTGTAAAAAACTGGGACTGTCGAAGACCGGCAGCCGTATCTGCAAACTGGCGGACGGCGTTGAAAAAAGTTTCGACATCTCAAGTCAGGCGGAAATCTGGTGGCAGGACCGCAGTATCCCTATGCCGTTTATTATCGTTCCTGAAGGGGCAACTAACGTATTCAGTGTGACGGCGATGGAGCTGCTGGACCTCATGCCCGATCCCATACAGGGGAAACTCGTCGGCGTGCATGGGGACAAATACGTCACCATGCTGGAATAACGGTATCTTTTTCCCGTTTTATCCAGGTTAGTTCATGTTTGTTGTGGTACAAATGCACCACGGTACTACCGGGGATGGCGGCGAAACGGCGGCTTGTTTCAAGGTCCCCATCGCCCTGCATCTTAATCGTACAGATGAAGTTTTTGCAGAGCCCCGAGGCAAGCCATTTTTCAATCCATTCATATAAACGTTGTGGGTAGCAGATCACGTCGCAGAAAAGCCAGTCCAGGGGGCCGATGTCTTCAGGGCGCAAGGTGAAGGCGTCGTGTTTTTGGAACGTAACACCGGGCATGGTCATGATACGGTCCTCCAGGGGGGCACGGTCCACCGCAAGGACTGCGGCGCCCTGGTTTGCAAGTGCCCAGGTCCAGCCCCCGGGGCTTGCTCCGGCGTCCAGGCAGCGGTCACCCGGCAGAGGCGACCTGCCGCAACGGACCAGGGCTTCCCAGAGCTTCAGGTAAGCCCGGCTGGGGGGACCCAGTTTGTCCTCATCAAATTCAATGATGCCCCCCGGAAAGGGACTGGCGCATTGAGCAGACCCCAGCAGGGTATGAGCGTCCAGGAGGGTCCAGCTTCCCATGGGATTGTCCGGGAGCGTCCAGGGGAAGGGTCGCCGTTTTGACGACAGGGGCGGCAGTTTTTCGGCTATCAGGGCGCCCCGACGGAATTGGGTAAAAAGACTGGGCGCCCAGTTTCGCTGGATGGCCCGCAAACAGGCGGCGGCTTCAGAAATGGAAGTAAATTCCAGGCGAAAGGGCTTAAACCAGCAATTTTGGAACCAAAATACCGGTCCCGGCGGGGTTTGCATGGGGTAAAAAGGACCCCAGGGGGAAACGGAACCGCCAAGTTCCTGTTCCAGATGACCTTCAAAGCCCGGAATCGCCTGAAAAATCCGGCCGGGAAGGTATTCCAACGTACCCTTGGCTATCACCCGGAGGCGGCTCGCCAGGCAAGGTAATCAACATACCGTTGAAAATCCTTTCCCTTTGGGGAAACGGTTATGGCAAACCCGATTTCACAGGAATAGCCGCCGGAACGGACCCACCGGCTTTCCACCTGAATCTCAAAGGGAGCAATCTTTGCGGCAGAATCGGGTATAACCTTCAACGCATAGGGGGTGTTTGGTTTGACATCCACAAACATGGTATATTCCACACAACACCCGGTAATACTGAGATCCTTTAGCAATGCCTCGCCGTCAAACACTGCGGGAACATGAGCCCTCGCAAGGGTTGGGAATCTGACATTTTTACGGTTTTCAAACATGATTGCCTTATTTTGTATCAAAAAAGGGGTGCTCGTCAATAGTAGGTTTTTGCCCTACAGCTTTCCTGAAAACAGACGTTAAATCTCCCAGGGAAACCCTGCGCCTCCCGCGACCCATTCTACATACTGTACTGCGGTCCGGGGCGAGCGTCCGTTGAACCAGCGTTCCCAGCGGAGGGCGTTGTCCCGAAAGTGTTGCAGTTCCGCTTCTCCGGTCCCCAGGACTCCCCGCTGCTGCCCGATAAAGCAGGCGATTTGCAGGTATTCGTCCTGGGTCGGGGCGGTATAGACCACGGTAACACCGAAGCGGTCCGCCAGGGAGAACTGTTCCTGCATGGTGTCGAAGGCGCGGACGTCCCCGGTCTCGGCGGCGTTGGGGCGGTCGGAACGGCGCTCCTTTACCAGATGGCGGCGGTTACTGGTGGCATAGATCACCACATTATCCGGCCGGGATTTGACGCCCCCTTCCAGCAGGCCCTTGAATGAAGTGAAGGAGTCGTCGGTACTTTCAAAGGACAGGTCATCAATAAAAACGATGAAGCGCAAGGCGCGGGAGGCGAGGGTATCCAGGATGGCGGGCAGTTCCGGGAGGTGTTCCTTACGCACTTCGATGAGCCGCAGTCCCCGGTGGGCATATTCATGGCAGACCGCCTTAACCGTGGCGGACTTACCCGTCCCCCGATCCCCGTAGAGGAGCAGATTGTTCGCCGGTTTCCCCTCAAGGAAACGGAGGGTATTGGCCGTCACGACGGACCGCTGATCCTCGTAGCCCGAAAGATCCGCCAAGCCTATGGGGTCAGGGTTGAGTACCGGCCGGAGCGCAGCAACTGAAGTTGCCTGAACTGAAGAGGCCCAGAAGAAGGAACGATAAAGCCCCAATTCCCCGGCGCCGTGGGTACGGATATAGTCTGCCAGTGCCGACAGGGATTTCCCCCAGTCGGCGTTTTTCAAAAAAAGCCCCACCGGAATATCAAGGCTTACATCTTTGCTACCCCAAATGCTGTCGGTACTACTTATCAGCCGTGCCGCTTCTTCAATATAGACGGCGCTTTCCCCCAGGCCGGCCTTTTCGAGCAGACTCGACAGGTGGGCACCCAAGCCGGGCAAGTCGAAGGAAGCGAGCCGCCCCAGCCGGGAAAGGTCGCTTACCGCCAAGGCATAGAGCGTTGGGTGACAACTTCGCGACTCCAGGCATCGGGTAAAGGGATTATCATCGGTAATGGTTAGGAAATAAATTTGCGCATAGAAAGAACCGCCCTGATTCCGGCGTACCAGGGTTTCCATAAGATTCGCCCAGTCCCGGATTAAATCCAGAGGGGAAACGTCAGGCCGAAGGTCTAAAGGCCCGTCGGCGGAGGATACACGGGAAAGTTCCGCCAGCAGAGCATCCAGGGATTGAACCAGGGGATACCTTTTCAGGGCAGAAAAAACCGAAAGCCCCGCGATATCCGCCCTAATTTTCAGAATATCATCAGCACTGTTCATAGAAAAATCCCAACAAGTCAGAAAAGAGGATATGCTCCCACAAATGGTATGGGACGGCCCTCTCTTCTTCCCATTCAGTTAAGCGATCCAGTCAGAAAAGATATGCCCCCAGTAACGGGTATTGGGGGTGGCGGTAGGAAAAGAATGGGGGGACCCTCCGGGGGGTCCCATTCTTTTCCTACTGACAGGACCCCCCACTAATCTCTCCGGGCATATCTTTTCTACCGCATACTACCTCTATAATAAACCCGAACCTGCTTATACAGCCCGTCGCCTTCGCTCTTGGTTTCCACATCGGCGATGTCGTTCAGGGTGGTGTGGATAAGCCGACGGTCAAAGGGGTTCATTGGTTCCAGCAAAACCGAGCCCCGGTTGTTCCGAACCCGGTCCGCCACGGTATAGGCCAGCCGAACCAGGGATTCCTCCCGGCGGATACGGTAGTTTTCGCTGTCCAGGATGACCCGCATATCCTCCTGGCCCAGACGGCCGGCGTAGATGTTCGCCAGAAGCTGAAGGGCGTCCAGGTTCTTGCCCTTTTTCCCGATAAGGATAGAGGAATAGTCGGAATCGATCTTAAGGCCGATCTTTCGGTCCTCCCTGAACTGCACCGATACCGTTCCGGAATAACCCATATGTTCGATGAGCCCTTCCACAAAATCAATCAGCTTTTGTTCAAACTCATTTTGGGATTCCGGGGGACCGAAAACCGCCGCCTCCCTGGGCTGACTACTCCCCGGGGATACCGATTGCAATGCAATTTGCTTATCGGTATGGACCTGGATCTTCACAAAGCCCTTTTTAAATAAACCCGAGCGCTGGGTTTCAAGGATTTCAACATCGAAACCGTCTTTTTCAAGCCCCAGCTCTTCCGCCGCCCGGTCAATAGCCTCTTTTTCGGTACGGCCTTCAAATTCATATATCATACATATTATCTCCTCTTTCTCTTTTTAGGCGGCACAATCACCTTTGCCGGTTCCGGGGCCGCCGCCAGCATCCCCTTTTTCTTGGCAATATACTTATTAATGGTCAACTGCTGAATCATGGTGAGCACATTGGACATGATCCAGTACACCAGCAAACCCGAAGGCACATCGTAAAGGATGAAGAAGAACACAATGGGCATGGCATAGAGCATCATCTTCATCTGGGAATTACCCTGCTGATCCGGAGTCTGGGTCACCTTTCCGTAGAGCAGTTGGGAGCCCACGTAAATGAAGGGCAGGGCCCTGAGTGCGCTCCAGCCCAGGAGGGGTATCCGGAACGGCGCAAAGCTCCAGATCGATTCAGGCAAGGACAGGTCCGGTATCCATCCGGGGATAAACATCGCTCCCCGAAGATCAAAATGGGTATTGAAGAGATTGTACATGGCGAAGAAGATCGGCATCTGGATGAGCATGGGCAGGCAGCCCGAAAGGGGATTGTACCCTTCCTTTTTGTAGAGCGCCCCCATTTCGGTATTCATCTTCTGGGGATTGTCCTTGTACTTTTCCTGGATTTCCTTGATCTTCGGCGAGAGGGTCTGCATCCGCAGGGTCGCCTCGGAGCCCTTCTTGGTCAGGGGAAACATGATCACCTTAACCAGAAGGGTAAGGAGGATAATCGCCACCCCGTAATTGGGGATAATCTTATAGAAGATCATGAGCAGCCATTTTAGCAAGGTTTCCAGGGGGCCCAGGAAGCCCGAGGTATTGGCAACCTTGATGAGCTGCAAATCCCGGAGCTTAAAGCTATTGGCCGCCGTATCGTAAACCCCCAGGGCGTTCTGGCTCTTGGGCCCCAGGTAGAAGCGGTACACATCACTGGTATGGGAGTCATTCACGGCGGGCCGTACCAGGTATAGCCGGGATGCGTCGCTTAAGCCCGGCTCGGCGCGGGTGGAGAACACCATATCCGCCTGGCTCGCCAGGGGTATGGCGATAAGGGTGAAATACTTGCCCGCCACCGCTCCCCAGGTATAGCCGGGGCTGATGGTCGTACCGCCGCTTTTACCCACCTTAGCCTGGTCCCCTTCGTTTTTGAATTTACCGTTGGTAAAGGTGTAATAGCGGCGGTATTCGTAGCGTTGGTCCAGCTTTTCGAAACGCGGGCCAAACTGGGGGGCTGAACCCAGGGTATAGGTGATGGGGCCGCCGTCCAGGGTAACCGTCAGCTCAAACATATACTCATCGGGTCTGAAGTCGTAGCGTTTGGTCAATTTGACCCGGCCGCCGGTACCGGAAACCGCGAAATCACGGGAGAATTCTACTATATAATTGGAAATCCTGGTTACATTGAAGAGGGCGTTTATCGGTTGGGCGTTCATACCCCCCAGAGCCAGGGTAAACGCATGGGACTCCGTATTCCCTGGAAGGACCATCTCCACAAAGTCATCCTGGTCATTATGTTCACGGAGCTTATAGGAAACGATATCCCCCCCGGTATTGGTCAGAACCACCATCGCAAGGCCGGTGTCAATGTTGATCCGCTGTTCCGTATCGGGACCGGCGTTGATGGGGTCCTCAGAAACGGCTTCGGGGATCACCGTTTGAGGGGTTTGCGGACCGGTAAGTTCGTCGGCGATCGTCAAAGGTACCGCCGCCGGAGCCGTCCCGCCGCCTTGTTCCGTCACCGTATTGGCGGGGACCGGCGGCGGGGGAGGGAAAAACACCCCCTGGATAAGGTAAAACGCGGATATCACCACGATTGAAAGCACCACGGCCAGTAATGTTCTTTTTTCCATATAAACTCCAAAGGCTCTACCGAGCCACGGACTAGATGTCCCTAATTTTTAGGGACATCTAAGTCCCCAGGTCCTCTGGTACCGGGTCGTAACCACCGGGATGGAAAGGATGACAACGCAGAAACCGTTTAAGCCCCAGGAAAGCGCCCCGGAAAACGCCGTATTTCCGCACCGCCTCGTAGGTATAGGCGGAACAACTCGGCGCATAACGGCACACGGGGGGAAAATGGGGTGATACCGCCTGCTGATACAACCGGATAAAAAGCAACACCGCTTTTTGTAAAACCGTCATTATTCAGTTCCCGTTAGTAAACCGGCCCTAACAGCCAGGGTTTTCAACTGATCCATCCGGTCCACAAGGAAATCCCTGCCCGGATACACCAACAAAACCAAATCATAGCCGTTTTTCAGCCGGTTCCGTATAAACCGGTACGCTTCCCGGCTGACCCGCCGAGCCCGATTCCGTTCCACCGCATTTCCGAATTTCCGCGCAAACGTAAAGGCAATCCGGTTATAGGACAGCCCGTTTTCCACCCGGAACAGCTTAGCGCCGGAGCAGCCAACCACCTTTCCATGGTTAAAAACCGCCCGTATTTCTTCCCGCTTCTTTAACCGTTCGTTTTGCCGAAACCGAAAGAGCCCGGCCATAGGCTGCCGCCTTAAGCCTAATAGGGCTTCTTTTCATCGGAGGCGGTCAGTTTAATCCGGCCCTTTGCCCGCCGGCGTTTCAAAACAAGCCGTCCGCCCCGTGTTTTCATCCGGGCCCGGAATCCGAATTTACGGTTCCGCTTTACTTTACTGGGTTGATAAGTCCGTTTCATGGGAATTTCTCCTATCTATATAAAGGTCATGAAAGCCAATTTAGGAATTTAGTGTAGAGAAAGGGGGGAGAAAGATCAATAGGTCGCTTGCCCTTTTAGGTGGGATTTGGTATAGTAGGCCAAGTTTGCCAGGATGGCTCAGACGGTAGAGCGACGCACTCGTAATGCGTAGGTCCCGGGTTCGATTCCCGGTTCTGGCTTGATGTAATTCGTTACAGGATAAGGAAATAGTCTTAGGTTACCGGAAAGCCGGCGTCTTGACTCTAAACCACAGTTAGTAAAAGGGTAGAATTCCCTTTTACGGGGGGAGAGATCATGCGCCGGTATTATTTGCATACCCGTCACCATGGCATTTTTTACGCGGAACTTGTAAGCCCGGAAGGTTACAAGCTCACCGCCCACAGCACCGGAACCAGGGATCGGGATGAAGCCCTGCTCAAAGTAGCGGAATGGCTTAAATCAGGTATTCCTACCGGCCGTCTTAGGAAACCCCGCCCAATGGCAGTTGCCACGGGGCTGGAAGCCATTCTCAAATCTATCAGGAAAACCGGCCTCAACGGAGACGATGCTATGCAGATTGTCAGTCTGTTGAAATCGCAGGAACTCGTTGATATTCCTGTTATCAAAGTCGGGAAGGGGAATGTCCTGTTCACCGATTTTCTGGAACGGTTCTGGGATTATGACAAATCTCCCTACGTTCGGGATAAGCTGGCCCACGGTCATACTATTGGAAAGACTCATTGCTATGATATGTCCAACCGGATACGGTCTGCCTGGGTTCCCGCCTTAAAGGGACGAACCCTATCCAGTATTACTAAAGCGGAATCCGAATTTACGGTTCCGCTTT
>BNUW01000075.1 GCA_025997655.1 Spirochaetia bacterium | reverse complement strand
CACGGACTCCTGCTTTCTTATCTTTTCCTTAGTCCGTGAAGGTCTGTGAGGTCAGTGGTTAAATTCCTAATTTTTATCCGTTTTTTTGGATTAGATGGTTAAGAAATTCTTTCATGCGTTTGTCGTGATAAGAAATTTATGTATTAGAATCGCCGGGGGCTGGACGAACTGGTATTTCCCGGCTTCCGGGAATTCGGGGCTCTGTAGCCTATTCCCCCAGCACCCGCTCCCGGTACGCCCTCCCAATCCGCTCCAGCGCCTGCGCCGTACTTTCCCCCCGTTTGACCTGTTTGTGTAAATCTATCGTAAACTGGTTCATGGAAAAGTGCCGGTAGAAGTATAGTTGATCAAAAAGAGTGCCCGGCACCGCAGACCGCAGGTCTGATTTTAACGCTTCGGTGTATACCTCAAAGATCCCCCGCTTTTTCATTTCCGAGTAGCCGATGATCCACACCGGTATTGGGGCTAGGGCGCGGTAGAATTCCTCCAGAATCCCAACCATGGTCAACTGCGACTGGGCGATTGCTTCCGTTACGGCAGTCCCCCCAAGATGGCAGAGTTCCCGAAGTTCCACGGTACGGGGGGTATGGACCGGGGTCTTGTTCAGGATGAGGACGTTTTTACGGAAGTCGATGCCAAGGGAGGGCTCCTCCCGGAAAAACCGCTCGGTGATTTTCCCCGAGGGGCCCACCAGGTAGCGGCGGTTCGCCTGTTCACGGCGGCCGGGGTTGTCCGCCACCAGGATCAGTTTGATGTCGTCCTTGGGTCCCACGTCGTCCAGGGCTTCGTTATAGACAATGGGGGTCTCCACGGTGTAGGCGGGACCGGAACGGGCGTCCACCAGTTTTTGCTGGAGACTACCCAGTTTGGGGAGTTGCAGGCGTAATTGATCCACATCTTCCCGGTAGTGTTCCCTGGCGGCGCTGAATTGCTTCCATTTTTTTGGTGTCATACCCAATATCATAAACTTGGACCGCCCCTTTAATTTATATTTTTGATTTCATACTTTTGTTCTTTCTCGTTCCACCAAAAATCACCATCCTGACAGATCTCCTGAGCCATGTTTTCACTATCAGTCAAGAATGCCCCTCCGTCAAACCCGTGCACAGCAATGCCATATTTCCGGGAAAGTTCTGTAATCTCAACCACAAAATTGTCTATGTCTTCTTTACTCCTGACCATTTTCCTGCCTCCAATAAAGCGAATTATTTTTTCACCAGTTGATAGGTCCTGTTTTTATTGGCGCCGAGTTTTTCCAGGATACCTGTCTCGGTTAATTTGGCAAAAATTTGTTTTATTCTTGCTGCCGATTTTCCCGTTATATCGCCGGCTGTTTTTGCATCTATTTGTCCTTTTTCATTGAGATAAGGAAGTATGGATTCCATGAAATTTTCTTCTGCCGGGGATAATTTATCGCTACCTTTATCGCTACCTTTATCGCCGGCGGTCAATAAAACGGTGGTCTTAAAAATATCCCCTTCCAGCAGTTCCGGTTCACTGCCGGAATAGATTTTGGTGTATTTATAGAGGTTCCGTACGCCGGAGCCTAATTGGTCGGCCAAACCAATGTTCACGAAAAAACGGGCTAAAATTGGATTCTTCGGATAGGGAGTAAAATCCTCCGGGGTAATACGTCCCGGTTTAAGGGATTTGTTCCAATTTTCAGCATATAAACGATCTTTTTCTATAACAATTTTTGCGGGGAATACACTTGCATATTCCCGGTGAACCAGGCTATTGCTTATTATTTCTCTTGCTATCCAGCTCCGTACACTGACATTTTTGTTATCCACAAGAAAAAACCTATCCAGTGTGTGTTTTGCAACAAATTCCATAAGGAGCCCAAAACTATCAATAAGGTTTGTTTCTACCATCAGCCGGTCATCATAACGGTCGAGGTTTTCTTTGCGTAAAATAGCATCGGTAATATAGCCGGGAACACAGGAACGGATAACCTCATCCCGGCCAAAAAGAAGAACCGCGGCCAGGTTAAATCCCTTTTCATTGGTTACCCAATTTTCTTCATAAAGGCCTGCGCTCTTAAATAACTCCATATCGGGTATGTGTTCCCATGGATGGTCGGTGGTCTTATTTAGTGCCATTTGACGAGCGCGTTTGATTATTTCGGGACGAAGTTCTTTTTTGGTCACATAGGGAAAAAGTTTGCGCTCAGTAAAGGTCATGGACTTTCGGTTAAAGAGATTAGCAACCAGATCGACCGATTTTGTTATATCAATATCCGCGTCTTCCGTACGGTCAAATATTTTACCGGAACAGAGTTCTACATGGGAGCTGATCGGAATATATACATAGAGAATTGTTTTACCGTTTATGGTTATTTCTTCAAGGTTGAGATACAAGACCGGTGAAACTTTTTCCGGGTTATTGAGCATATTGACGAAATTTTTCTTTAAGGCAGGGATCGCTTTAGGGTTTACGCCAAGTGCCTCGCCGGAATCGCTTACGCCAAGAAAAAGGTATCCGCCGTAACGGTTTGAAAAGGAGCATACTGTTTCAAATACGCTGTTACTCAAGGTGTCTTTTGCGGCTTTGAATTCTACGGTGAGGCTTTCGCCCTGGGATAGTAATTTTTTGATACCCTGTAAATTCATTACGCTATATCCTTTCCAATCCAATAACATAATACATAGGCAGTTTTTATTAAACAACCCTTTCTTCAAAAAAAACGACCTCAAGGGTTTTCACCCTTGAGGTCAAGATGGCAGATTTTACCAACCGTTATTTTATATAAACTTCCCTGGGCTGATAATGGGTATGCAGCAATTCATGGGCCTTGTGTCCATTCGGTTCGCCGAGGAATTCCTTGTACACCTGGGTGATCAAGGGATTCTGGTGTGAACAACGAATCGCCGATTGCTCATCATCCTTGTACAGACCCGCCGCACGTTTGTTGCGGATCTCGTCGGTACAACCATAGGGCTGGCCGCCGCCGCCGACACAACCGCCTCTGCAAGCCATGACTTCGACAAACTGCCAGGGGCTGGGCTGGCCCGCCGCTTTCGCCGCACGGATCCTGTCCAGCACCGCCGCGATGTTCCCCATTTGATGGGCCACCGCAACCTTGATCTTCGTACCGTCCAGGTCAACTTCGGCTTCCTTTACGTCGCCAAGACCGCGAACCGGTTTGAAGTTTACATTCCCCAGTTCTTTCTTGGTAACCAGGAAATACGCGCTCCGTACCGCCGCTTCCATGACGCCGCCGGTGGCTCCGAAGATGGTTCCTGCGCCGGTGTAGGGCCCGAGGGGGCTGTCCGCTTCTTCATCGGGCAGATTGAAGATGTCAATACCCGCCTGCTTAATCATCCGGGCAAGTTCGCGGGTGGTGATCGCAATGTCAACATCCAAGCCGTGTTTGGCGCTCTTCATGTCGTCGTTGCGGGAAATTTCCCACTTCTTTGCGGTACAGGGCATGACGGAAACCGAGTAAACCTTGTCGGGATTGACGCCGGCTTTCCCGGCCCAGTAGGCCTTAATCATGGCGCCCATCATCTGCTGCGGGGATTTGGCGGTGGAGAAGTTCGGAATCATATCGGTGTAATACTTTTCCATGTAGTCTACCCACGCCGGGCAGCAACTGGTGATAAGGGGAATGTCCCCGCCCTTGGTCAGGCGGTGAACCAGCTCGGTACCCTCTTCCAGGATGGTAAGGTCCGCCGAGAAGTTCGTGTCAAACACGGTTTTGAAGCCGAGCCGGCGCAGTGCCGCGTACATCTTCTTTGTGGCGATGGTGCCGGGGGGAAGCCCGAACTCTTCAGCCAGGGCAACACGGGTCGCCGGGGCAATCTGTACCGCAGTATGCAGTTCCGGATCTTGCAGGGCGCGCCACACCTTTACGGTGTCGTCACGCTCGTAGATGGCGCCGACCGGGCAGTGGGCCGCACATTGGCCGCACTTGATACAGGGGCTTTCACCCAGGGGGGTTCCCGCCGCCGAGGCGATGCGGCCTTTGATACCGCGGCCCAGGAATTCCAGAGCCCACACGTTCTGCATCTCCTGACAGACCTTTACGCAGCGTCCGCAGCGGATACATTTTTCCGGGTTCAGGATGATGGAGGGGTTTGAATCGTCCACCGGCAGGCCGTTCAGCACTTTGGCGAAGGGCACTTCCCGGATGCCGAATTCCGCCGCCAATGTTTGCAGTTCGCAGCTTCCGTTCCGGGGGCATTGCAGACAATCATTGGGGTGGTTGGCAAGGATGAGTTCAAGTACGGTCTTCCGTACCGCGATGAGTTCCGCGTCGTGGGTGATTACCGACAGACCCTCGTTTACCGGGGTTGTACAGGCCCGCACCGTTTTCGGGGAGCCTTCCAGCCTGACGATACACAGACCGCAGCTTGCCCATGGCGGAAGGTCGGGGTTGTAACACAATGTCGGTATTTTGATGTTTACCTTCTCCGCCGCTTTAAGGATGGACGTGCCATCCTCAACCTGGACGGGTATTCCATTTATTTTGCAGTTAATCATTTTTTCCTCCTGTCCCTTAGGCCCTAACCACTGCATCGAACTTACAGTTCTTGAAGCATTCGGCGCACTTTACGCACTTCGACTGATCAATTGTATAGGGCTTTTTCTTCTCGCCCGTGATACAATCCGCAGCGCAGTTCTTCGCGCACACGCCGCATCCCTTACACTTGTCTTCCAGGATGGTGAATGAGAGCAGGCTCTTACACTTACCCGCCCGGCATTTGTGGTCGTGGATGTGTTCCATGTACTCGTCACGGAAGTTCCGCACCGTCGAAAGGGTCGGGTTGGACGCCGTGTTACCCAGCGCGCAGAGGGAAGCCTTTTGCATGGCCGTGCCGATGGTTGTCAGCTTGACCAGGTCTTCCTCGTCGCCATTACCATGGGTAATCTTTTCGAGGATCTTCAGGATTTCCGTGGTGCCGATACGGCAGGGTGAACACTTGCCGCAGGATTCGTCAACGCAGAAGTCCATGTAGAACCGGGCCACGTCAACCACGCAGTCATCCTCGTCCATGACGATCATACCGCCGGAGCCCATCATGGAGCCCATCTTGGCAAGACCCGCATAGTCAATCGGGGTATCAAGGTCTTTTTCGGTCAAAATACCGCCGGAAGGTCCGCCGGTCTGGACGCCCTTGAACTTCTTGCCACCCCTGATGCCGCCGCCGATGCCGAAGATGATTTCCCTTAGGGTGGTGCCCATGGGAACTTCGATAAGGCCGGAGTTCTCAACCTTTCCGGTAAGGGCGAATACCTTCGTACCCTTGGAATCCGCCGTACCCATGGCGGCAAACCACGCGCCGCCCTTAACCAGGATGGCGGGGATGTTCGCAAAGGTTTCGACGTTGTTGATACAGGTGGGTTTGGCCCACAGACCCGCAACCGCCGGGAAGGGAGGCTTCGGTGTAGGCATACCCCGTCCGCCTTCGAGGGAGCGCAGGAGCGCCGTTTCCTCACCGCAGACAAAGGCCCCCGCGCCGAGCCGGATTTCGATGTCAAAGTCGAAGCCCGAACCGAGGATGTCCTTGCCCAGGAGGCCGTGTTCTTTGGCCTGGGCCAGGGCAATTTCCAGGCGGTGGACCGCCAGGGGATATTCCGCACGGATGTAGACGAAGCCCTGGTGGGAGCCGATAGCCTTTCCGCAGATGATCATCGCTTCAATAACCGAGTGGGGGTCACCTTCAATGGTAGACCGGTCCATGTACGCGCCGGGGTCGCCCTCGTCGGCGTTACAGACCACGTACTTGACGTCGTTGGCCACTTTCTTGGTGGCGTCCCATTTCATCCAGGTGGGGAAACCCGCGCCGCCGCGGCCTCTTAGGCCGGAAGTCTTCAGTTCATTGATGATATCGTCCTGAGACCATTGGAACAGGGACTTCTGAAGGGCAATATAGCCGTCATTGGCGATGTATTCTTCTATTACCTCGGGATTAATCACCCCGCAGTTCCGGAGCACAACCCGGACCTGCTTTTGATAGAAGCCGATAGGGGGAAGCTCGGCATGACCGCTGCCGGTAGCCTTGGGCGCCGGAGAGCCGTCGGGGTTCTTGTAGAACAGCCGTTCGACTTCCTTGCCCTTCTTCACATTGGTGGTAATGATTTCCGCCGCGTCTTCCGGCTTCACATCCACATAGAAGGAGTTTTCCGGGAGTACCTTGACGATGGGGCCTTTTTCGCAGAACCCAAAGCAACCGGTCTTGATAACCTGAACTTTATCGCCCACGCCCTGTTTCTTGGCTTCGGCAATCAGGCCCTCATAGATTTCTACACCCTTGTTTGACTGACAGGCGGTACCACCGCAGGTCAGTATGTAATGGGTATAGCCCTTTTTGTTGCGGAACTCGGCGTGGGCCTCCGTCCGCAGTTTGTTTAACGCGTCTGTGGTAAGTTTCGACATATCTCCCCCTTAGCCTCTTGCTCTGTATTTTTCGAAGATTTCGGGAAGCTGCTGCTTGGTTAACTTACCGTAGGTGTCGGGCCCGACCGTCATAACCGGGGCCAAACCGCAGCAACCGACGCAACGGACTTCTTCCACGCTAAAGAGCCCATCTGACGTCACCTCATCCGGCGCTATCTTCAGGAATTCGCGGGCCGATTCGATATGATCCCCGCCGCCCTTCAGGTAACAAGCCGTACCCAAGCATACCGAAACCTTGTTCTTGCCGGGCTTGGTGGTCTTAAAGAAGTGATAAAATGATATCACCCCATAGATCTTCGCCAGGTGAATCCCGGTCATCTGCGAGATTTGCTCTGCGGCAGACCGCGGCACAAACCCAAAGGTCTCCTGGGTCTTGTGCAAGATCATGATCAAACTCCCTTGTTTGACCTTCCATTCATCGATAAAAGAGACAAGTTCCTTGGGAAAGGTAACCTTCTCTTCGCCCCCATGTCCGCTACATCCAGACATACGTACCTCCTCAGTGTAAAAACATTAAATTCCATGATACCATGTAATTGATTCCCGCGTACCAAACCAGTATGGGGGTGTTTTCTTTCGATGTCAAGGAAAATTTTTAAGAACCCTTGCCCGGATTGCTGTTTCCGCCGATACTTTATTGAGGAATATTGACACGATGCAATTATATAGAATAGAACGAAAGGCCCTTTTTAGCCAGTTTCTGTTGCTCCTTCTCCTGGGCGCCACGCCGGTTTTTTCCCAAAATACTACCCGCCCGGATGCTCTGCGGAGCTACCGTATAGGCCGGGACCTGGAATCCCGGGACCGCATAGCCGAGGCAAACCAGTACTACGACGAGGCGGTCAGGATTTGCCGGGATGAGATCGCCCAAAATGCGTCGAACATGGATTCCTATACGGTCCTGACCTGGGCTCTCCAGCGCCAAAAGAAGTACGCCGAGGTGATTACCTGGGGCCAAAGAGGGCTTGCGGTCAATAACGCGGAGTACCGTATCATCGAAACCATGGGTGAAGCCTACTTCTACCTCAACCGCTACGAGGATTCCCTGCGCTCTATGCAACGATACGTCAATGCCATACCCCAGGGAGAGCGCAGTTCCGTGGCCTATTTCTTCATCGGTGAGATCTTCCGGTTCCAGAAAAAATTCCACCGGGCCGACATAGCCTACACCACGGCGGTCCGCCTGGAACCGGGGTCCGCCCTCTGGTGGTACCGGCTGGGTTCGGTGCGGGAAGAGGTGCGGGAATTCAAGCCGGCAATGGAGGCCTACCAGCGCGCCCTCCGGCTCAACCCCAACTACCGGGAAGCCACCGAAGGGCTGGAACGCTCCCGGAGGGCCAGTACGTAAACTGGGTCGGGGAGGGGCGTCCCCATCTGCGGGCGGATGGAGGAACCTGCTCCCGGAGCCCGGCCCCAGGGGGCCAGAATAGGTCTCCGTACGCAGAGAGCTCCATATGCCCGCAGCCGTGACCGCCCCTCCCCGACCCGATTCACATCCCTTATAGCGCATACCTTTATGTTTGTATTTATCCTCTTTCCCCTTATGTTAGCGATTTAATGGCGACGCAGCGGGAGGGGAGGGGCATGCCGGGCCGAATGCATCCGGTTTCCCTGCGTACTGAGACCATGAGGCCCCCTGGGGCCGGGCTCAGGGAGCAGACTCCCCGGCTAGCATGAGCGCCCGGCATGCCCCTCCCCTCCCGGCTTTGCCGACAACCCTAGCCGCAATCGTGGCAGTCTGCGCAGTCCCCTTCGTCACAACCCTCGTGGCTATGGGAGTGGACGTGGCCGTGCTGTAGTTCTTCCTCATTCGCTTCCCGAACATCTACCACAGACACCGCGAAGTTAAGGTTTTGCCCTGCCATGGGGTGGTTGGCGTCAATGGTGACATTCTTCCCATCGACCTTGGTTACGGTGATCATTTGGAGTTCACCCTCCGGGGTTTCCGCGTGGAACTGCATACCCTCTTCGACCTTGTCGGCCCCGCTGAAACGGTCCAGGGGGACGGTGGTGATGAATTTGTCGTTCCGCTCCCCGTAGGCGTCGGCGGCGCTTACGCTGATCTTGAAGCTATCCCCTGCTTCCTTGCCCTCCAGGGCGCGTTCCAGGCCGGGGACGATGTTTTGGTGACCATGGAGATAGAGAAAGGGCTCCGCTGCAGGCCCGTCGCCGGTGCTGTCGAGTACCTGATTTTGGTCATTGGTAAGGGTGTAGTTGATACTAACCACCCGATCTTTGGTTATATTCATGATTATTTATATCATATTAGGGGGCGGTTGTACAGAGACTACCGCCGAGGCGCTAACGCCTTTGGTTAATCTTCTGTATGGGCGCCGCCAGCGCCCGGAGCCGCACCACCTTACCCCCGCCAAAAGCCCGGTACCGTTCGCCATCGTCGGAGAAGGCCGAGGCTTGCTCGCCGGGGAAGGGGGGGTACCGGGACTGGCTCCAAACCAGTGAGGGGTCGGAGAGGCTTGTCGCGGGGCGGGCGGGGTTGAAGTAGATGAGGGATTCGTGGACACCCCGTTCCGCCAGGGGCGCTTCGTCGGTGCTTTGGAGGTAGCGGATAAGACCCGCCCTGAGGTCCACCGACTGGATCACCGCAGAGTGGACCATGCCGCCGTTGGCGCCCCGGAACAGGAGGACATCCGCAGGGCGTATGTTGCGGATCTCGTCCTTTACGGCGATTATTTCCTTGCTGCGGGAGGCGAAGAACCAGGTGCCTACATAATAGGCAGCATCCCCCTTGCCGCCGATGACCTTGCGCAGGGTTCGGCCCAGGTCTATGCCGCCCGTTTTGGCTACATGGGAAAGGGTGTGCCAGACAAAGCCGGAACAGTCCATGCCCGTCCAGCCTATGCAATAGAGGTAATTGTACACATCGGTCTCGCTGATGCCCTCACCGTCTACGAGGACGTAGGGGCGGTGGGGCAGACCCCGGTAGGCGCCGGCCTTCATCCGGGCGATGTCGAAAAGATCCCGGGAGTAGGTCCAGGTCTTGGTGGGAATATCAAGGATCATCACCTTTTCCTTGCCCTCCCCCAGGGTTTCCGTATAGGCTTGAAAATCGTCACTGTCCAGGGTTTCGGTGATGTTCTTCCAGAGAGAGCCGGGGTCCGCCTTGCCGCCCCCAATGAACTCCCAGGACTTGTCCGAAAGCTGATCCCGCTCGTTGTTCTGGGCAAAGGGCATGCGGAGGTTCATCACCTTGCCGTTCAGAATGTAGGTCTTAAAGCATTGCCGGTAGGCCTCTTCGATAACCCCCTCAACACCGCGCCCCCAGACCTTGGCGGGATCCGCAAAGGCCTTCAAGTTCCGCTCGGTTTCCTCGTCCGCACCGGGGGCGAAGGTAATCAGGAGGTATAGGGCATATACAAACGCAATCCGTCTTCCCATATCAGCCTAAACCACAGACCTCACTGACGCCACGGACTCCTGCTTTCTTATCCTTTCCTTTGTCCGTGTTGTCCGTGTTGTCCGTGAGGTCCGTGGTATATCTTGCATTTTGAAACCGGCTCATAATACAATATATATCGGCCGGTTTGCGGGTGAATACAAGGGGGGGGGCATGGCAGGAAGCGGCGCAAAGACATTCGGGATTCTTACCGCCGGGGGGGATTGCCCCGGCTTGAACGCCGCCATCCGGGGGGTGTGCCGGGCTGCTCATGACCGGTATGGCATGAGCGTTGTGGGTATCGCCGACGGCTACCGGGGGCTCATTGACGGGGACTGCCGGATACTGCGGCCGGATGACTTTAGCGGGATACTCACCCGGGGGGGGACCATCCTGGGGACCAGCCGGGAGAAGCCCTTCAAAGCCCGGGCCCGGGAGGAAACCAACGATATCGGGGAAGATAAGGTGGCGGCCATTAAGGCAACTTATCAGAAGCTCAAGCTGGACTGCCTGGTGGTGCTGGGAGGGAACGGTACCAATACCACGGGCTACCTCCTCTCCCGTGAGGGGCTGAACGTGCTGGGGCTCCCCAAAACCATCGACAACGACATCATGGGGACCGACCGCACCTTCGGCTTCCACTCCGCCCTGTCCATCGCCACCGAGGCCATCGACCGGCTCCATTCCACCGCCCAGAGCCACAGCCGGGTGATGATCATTGAACTTATGGGGCATAAGGCAGGCTGGCTGGCCCTGTATGCGGGGGTAGCCGGCGGGGGGGACATCATCCTCATCCCGGAAATCCCCTATGATATTAAGGCCATTGCCCGGCATCTGGAAAAACGGACCGCAAGCGGCAGGAGCTTTTCCATTGTGGCGGTGGCCGAGGGGGCTCTGTCGGTGGAGGAAGCGGCAATGGAAAAAAAAGAGCGGAAGAAGTACCGGGCAGAGGCGGGGGCGCCCTCCGTCGCCTATCGGCTGACCCGGGAGATTGAGGCGGAAACGGGGCTGGAGACCCGGGCTACGGTCCTGGGCTATACGCAGCGGGGGGGTATCCCCACCGCCTCGGACCGGGTCCTGGCTACCAGCCTGGGTACCGCCGCCGCGAATCTGCTGGCCAAAGGTGACTACGGCAAAATGGTCGCCCTCCAGGGAGACAGGATCGGCGCGGTGGATCTCAGCGTCCCTGCGGGAAAGGTTAAAACCGTGCCGCAGGATCACTACATGATAGATACGGCTATGGCAGTGGGAACTTGTATGGGGGTATAAGGATGCAATTTGAACTTACCGAAGCTTTGATTGATGATATCGTCTTTACCATGGAAAACCAGGATGGGTTTTTTTTCCTGGACACCGTCGAAGGGGTAGTGGTTACTGAAGAGGATATGCATTACGAAGATGATGTGGAGGACGATGACCGGTTCATCGGCCTTCCCGACTGGGATTCCTCCGACGGGTTCAACCTGATGGAACAGTTTGCGGCGGGGTTTAAAAATAAGCTGGTACGGACCAAACTCAGCGCCGCCCTGAACCGGGGGAAGGGGGTGTTCCGGGCTTTTAAAGATACCCTCTCTCAGCATCCGGAGGCGGAAAAACTCTGGTTTGCCTACAAGGATCAGGAAATGAAACGGGCGGTGATCCTCTGGTACAATGCCCTGCGGGAAAAGTGGGGCTTGGAACGTATCGGTGAGGAACCGGAGGAAACCGGGGACCTTGTGCAGGAGGACTTCCGCATCCGCCCTCCCGTCCCGGAGGATATGGATGCGGCAATGGAACTGCACCGGCTGTGCCTGGCGGAAAGTCCCCTGTC